>NZ_MUMI01000549.1 GCF_002155975.1 Amycolatopsis kentuckyensis | reverse complement strand
CGGCGGCTCGCGGTGTTCGCGGGCGGCGCGGAGCTGGCGCCGATCGAGGCCGTCTGCGCCGACGAGCTGCTGCCCGCCGCCGACGTGCCGTACGTGCTCGGCAGCCTGGTCGAGAAGTCCATAGTGGACACCGTCGACGCGGGTGGCGAGCCGCGGTACCGGATGCTCGAGACGCTGCGGGTGTACGCCACCGAACGGCTCGTGGAGTCGGGCGAGCACGACCGGATGCGCCGGGCGATGGCGAGGTACTACGCCGAGCTCGCCCAGCGGCTGGAACCGACGCTGCGCACGGCCGACCAGCTGCAGGCGATCGACCAGTACGAAGCCGAGAGCGCCAACATGATCGCGGCGCTGCGCGGCGCGATCGAAATGTCCGATGTGGACAACGCGGTCGCGTTGCTGGACGGGATGTTCTGGTACCTGACCATCCTCGGCCAGGGCGGGCGGATCGGCTCGCTGCTGCGCGAAACCCTCGATTTCGGCGACCGGCTGCCCCCGGCGGTCTCGGCCGCCTACCGGGCGCTCGGCTACCTGATGGACGCGATCCCGGTCCGGTCGGACCAGCCCGAGATCCTCCGGCTGGTCGACGACTGCGTGCGCAGCAACGCGGTGGACCGCTACCCCGGGCTCGCGGTGGCCCTGCCGATGCTGGCCTTCCTGGGCGGGGATCGCGAGATCGCCATCCGGGAGGTGCGCCGGGCCGCGCGGCACGCGGACGCGTGGACCCGCGCCGGCGGGCACTGGGTGGAGAGTTTCCTGCTCGACGACGTGGGCGACGTCGAGGGCGCGGACCGGGCGCGCGATCGGGCCCACGCCGGGTTCGAGGCGGTCGGCGACCGCTGGGGCATCGCGATGACGCTGAGCTTCAAGGCGTACGCGCTGTCGCAGTCCGGCGACAGCGCCAAGGCCATCGAGATCTACCAACAGGGCCTGGCGCTTTCGATGGAGCTGCGGTCCTATGAGGACGCCGTGCAGCACTGGTGGCGGCTGGCCGTCGAGCGGGCGCGCACCGGGGACTTCGAAGGGGCCTGGCGCGACCAGGAGGCCGCGGAACGCTACGGCGAAGGCATCACCAACCTGCAGCACCGGGCGATCCTGATGTTCGGCAGGCTCGAACTGCTGCTGCGCACGGGCCGGCTGGCCGAAGCGCGGGCGCTGCTCGACCGGGTCACCGCGATGGGCGGCGACGACTGGTTCCCCGGCGGCATCGGCGACGAGTTCATCCACGCGTTCGAGGCGCGGATCCTGCTGGCCCAGGACCGCGCGGACGAGGCCGAGCCGCACGCGGCGATCGCGATCCGCGCGACCAACCAGCGCGGCGACATGCCGGACCTGGCCGGGGCGGTGGAGCTGCTGGCGATGATCCGCGAACAGCAGGGCCGTCCCGAGACGGCGGCCCGGGTGCTCGCCGCGTCCGCCGTCGTCCGCGGCCGGCTCGACCTCGGCAGTCCCGAGGTGCGAGCGCTCATCGACACGCTCCGCGCGGCGCTCCCGGACTACGAATCCCGCTACGAAGACGGCCGATCGGTGTCCAAAAAGGACACGATCGCCTGGCTCCTGGAGGAGCTCGGCTGACGTGGTCGTGAGTGGTGAGGCGGGTTCTCACCCGCCTCACCACTCACGACCTTCGGCGCGACTCACCCCCGTGTGTGCGCCTTTCAGACCCGCCGGCGATAGGCCCAGGTGGCCAGCGGGAAGAACACGATCACCGCGCCGGCCATCCAGGCCAGCGCCCCGGCCAGCGGACCGGCCACCGGTCCGCCGTTCATCAGGCCGCGCAGCGCGTTCGCCATCAGGCTGACCGGGCTGATGTCCGCCCACGCCCGCAGCCAGCCCGGCATGGTCGACGTCTGCACGAACACGTTGCTGCCGAAGGTCAGCGGCATGATGAAGACGAACATCAGGGCCTGCGCGGAGCCCGGCGACTTCATCACCATGCCGACGAACACCGAACCCCAGCAGAAGCACAGCCCGAACGCCAGCGCGAGCAGGATCGCCACGGCGAACTCGCCGGGGCTGGTCGCGATCCGGTAGCCCATGATCGTCGCCACGACCATCAGCACGGTCAGGCACACCACGTACCGCACGACGTCGGCGAGCACCGCGCCGATCAGCGGCGCCGAGCGGGCGATCGGCATGCTGCGGAACCGGTCGAACACGCCCTTGGTGACGTCGGTGTTCAGGTTCGTCCCCACGGTGAGGCACGCCTGCAGGATGTTCATCACGATGATGCCGGGCACGACCATCTGCAGGTAGGCGTCGGTCGAGCCGGACAGCGCGCCGCCGAACAGGTAGACGAACATCACCAGGAAGATGATCGGCATCAGGGTGACGTCGGCGAGCTGCTCGGGGTTCTTGCGGATCTTCAGGATGCCGCGCCACGCCAGGGAAAGCGCGTGCTGGAACCCCTTGCCGGGGCTGATGTGCCGCGGCGGGGCGGGGCGGTCGAGGGCCAGCGTCGTCATGCCAGGCTCCCTTCGAGGGTCTTGTCCTCAGTGGACCGTTCGGCGGTGTGCCCGGTGAGGGCGAGGAACACCTCGTCGAGGCTGGGCAGCCGCAGCGCCAGCTCGTCCGCGGTGATCCCGGCTTCGTCCAGCTTGCGGACCAGGGTGGACAGCAGCACCGGGTCGTTGACCGGCGCGGTGAGCAGGCCGGTCGCGTCGTCGCGGGTCGGCCGGACACCGGACAGGTCGCCGAGGATGCGGTCGACGGAGTCCATGTCGGACAGCCGGGTCGGCCGCACCTGCAGCGTCTGCCCGCCGACGCGGCGCTTCAGCTCGTCGGCCCGGCCGTCGGCGACGACCCGGCCGTGGTCGAACACGGTGATCTTGTCGGCCAGCTGGTCGGCCTCCTCCAGGTACTGCGTGGTCAGCAGCACCGTGGCGCCCTCGGCGACGAGGCCGCGGACGACGTCCCAGACCTCGTTGCGGGCGTGCGGGTCGAGCCCGGTGGTCGGCTCGTCGAGGTAGAGCACCTCGGGCCGGCCGACGAGGCTGGCGGCGAGGTCCAGCCGCCGCCGCATGCCGCCCGAGTACGTCCGGATCGGCCGCTTGGCCGCCTTGGTGAGCTCGAACCGCTCGATCAGGTCGGTGGCGCGGGTCTTGGCGTGGCTGCGGGAGTAGCCGTACAACCGTCCGATCAGGACGAGGTTCTCGATGCCGTTGAGGTCCTCGTCGACCGACGCGTACTGCCCGGTCAGCCCGATCAGGCTGCGGACCCGGACCGGGTCGGCGACCACGTCGTAGCCGCCGACCGTGGCTCTGCCGGCGTCCGGTTTCATCAGGGTCGCCAGGATCCGGACGGCGGTCGTCTTGCCGGCGCCGTTCGGCCCGAGCACCCCCACGACCTGGCCGAACGGGACCTCGAGGTCCACCCCGTCCAGCGCCTTGGTGTCCCCGAAGTGTTTGACCAGGCCCTCGGCCTGGATCGCGTGCGACATGGGCGTCCTCCTTCACTGCCGCTTCTGCGATCACTGTGGACGGCCGCGCTGGTAGGCCGCGCACAGCGCGCTGACAGCGGCTGGCAGGCGCTGGTGGAGATCTTGTGGAGGAGTTGTCGCGGCCCGGGCCGGGGGACGCCGATCTCGGCATACTCGGCAGCATGGTGCTTGCGGAAGAGACGCGGTCGCGGCGGAAGAACCCGCTGGTCACAGGCCTGCTGGTGGTCCCGGTGGTGCCACTGGCGCTGCTGGCGGCGCTGCGCCTGCTCGGCTACGACGGCGGCTGGTACACGCTCGTCGCGCTGTCGCTGACGCCGTTCGCGGCGGCCGCGGGGGTGCTCCTCGGCGGCGTCGCGCTGGCGTTGCGGCGGTGGTGGCTCGGCGGTGTCGCGTTGGTGCTGGCGCTCGCGCTGGCCGTCCTCGTCCTCCCGCGGGTGTCGGCGAGCGAGCAGCGTGAGGTGCACGGCAAGACCCTGCGTGTGCTGGCCTCGAACCTGCTCTACGGCCAGGCTGACGCGAAAGCCGTCGTCGACCTGGTGCGCGAGCAGCGGATCGACGTGCTGAACCTGGTCGAGATGACGTCGTCCGCGGTCGACCGGCTGACCGCGGCGGGGCTGTTCGACCTGCTGCCGCACCGGGTCCTGCACCCGGCGCCCGGTGCGTTCGGTTCGGGGATCGCGTCCCGCTTCCCGCTGAAGGAGGTCAACCTGACGGGTGATTCGGCGGCCAAGCAACTGGGCGCGGAGGCCGACCTGGGCGACGGCGTGGTGGCCGAGATCGTCGCCGTCCACCCGATCTCCCCGGACGTCGACACGCCGCTGTGGGAGCGCGAGATCAAGGACCTGTCCCTCCCGGCGGGCGAGCACGGCCTGCGCATCCTGGCGGGCGACTTCAACGCAACCCTGGACCACGCGGCCTACCGAACGGTCCTGGCCCGCGGCTACCGCGACGCGGCCGAGGAGCGCGGCGAGGGCCTGGCCCCGACGTGGCCGTCATCGTTCCCGGTGGTGACGATCGACCACGTGGCGGTGGACAACCGCGCGGCTGTCCTGGACTACCGCGTGTTCGACGTCGCCGGCAGCGACCACCGGGCGGTGTTCGCCGAAGTCCGGCTGCCGTGATCAGCGCGGCAGGAGCCGTTCCAGCGTCTCCAGCGCCCCGGCCGCGATGGACACGCCGCGGCCGTGGCGGATCTCCGGTTCGCGGGGGTTGATGCGGATCAACGCCCCCGTTGCCGCGCTGGCCAGTTCGGCGTAGCGGCGGACCGTGGGGACCGCCTGGCCCGCGCCCAGTTCCACCACCACGAGGTCGCGGGCCGTGCGGCGCCACGCCGTCAGCTCGTCCAGCTGGGCCTGGCTGCGGTCCGGGATCCACGAGAAGTCGCCGAACATCAGGATGTTGGGGCGCGCCAAGCCGCCGCAGCGGGGGCACGAGGGCAGCGGGGGTACCGCGCGCATGGTCTCCTCGTCGACCACGACGTCCATGTCGGCAGGCCAGATGTCGGACGTGCACCCGGCCAGGCACTGCAGGTGGTGGATCGAGCCGTGGGCTTCCGCTACGGACTCGAAGCCCGCCTTCTGGAACTGGCCGTCCACATTGGACGTGAACACGCGGGCGCCGCCGGGCAGGCGCGAGCCCAGTGACAGCAGGAGCCGGAACCCCTCGTGCGGCACCGTCCGGCGGTACAGCGCAAGCCGGTGTCCGTAGAAGCCCCAGGCCAGCTCGGGATCTTCGGCGAAGTGGCGCGGGTCGGCGAGTTCCTCGAACCGCAGCCCCAGCCGGGCGTACGGCGGGTACGCGCGCCAGAACCCCTCGCCGCCGCGGAAGTCCGGCAAGCCCGAGTCGACGCCCATGCCGGCGCCGGCGCAGATCAGGAGTGCGCCGGCGCCGTCCAGGAGCTTGGCGGCGAGCTCACTCACCCGGCTGCGAACCGAGGACGACCTCGAACTCCAGCAGGTTCGCCCCGGTGGACACCGGCTTGGCCCGCTCACCAGCGTGCGCCGCCGCGGCCGGGCCGCCCGTCGCCCACGCCTGGTAGTGCTCCTCGGTCTCCCACTTCGTGTACACGAAGTAGCGCGTCTCGCCGGAAACCGGCCGCAGCAGCTCGAAACCGAGGAAACCCGGCTGCTCGTCGACGGAGTGCATGCGCGCGGCGAACCGCTTCTCCAGTTCGGGGCCGGCGCCCTCGGGGACCTCGATCGCGTTGATCTTCACGACACTCATGTCTCCCACCCTAGTTGGCTGCCGGGTGTGATCCGTGCCACTGTGGGAGGCATGGGGAGCATCGAGCGCGACCTCGCCACCGATCTCGCCCGGATCGTCCGCGCCACGGCCGACGAGGTCGCGGGCGGCGAGGGCGGCGAACTCATCGAGCGGGTGACCGGCCACCTGGGGGCACCGCTGCCGGAGGTGGTGGTCGTCACCCGCAACTGGCCGATGTGGGAGCACGCGAACATCCAGGTAGGCGTCGACGCCT
>NZ_MUMI01000548.1 GCF_002155975.1 Amycolatopsis kentuckyensis | reverse complement strand
TTCGCGCTGCTCGCGGCCGGGATGCTCGGGTCGGCGGAGCTCGCGCGGCCGGTCGAGCGCCACCGTGAGGACACCCTCCTCGGCCCCGGCGTCGACACGCCGTGGGTCTTCGCCGGGGTGCTGGTGCTCCGGCCCGGCCTGGCCGTCGCGCTGGTCGTGCTCTCCGCGCTGCACCAGTGGTTCCGGGTCCGCAGAAGACCCGTCCACCGGCAGGTGTTCGGCGCCGCGGCGACGGCGCTGGCCGGCCTGTCCGCCGGTGCCTTCCTCACCGCGACCGGCGCCCGGCCGCTCGGTGACGTCCTCGATGCCCGGACCGTGCTCCTGCTGACCGTCGCCGGGCTGGTGTTCCTCGCGGTGAACGCCGCGCTCGTGACCGGCGCCGACGGGCCCCGCCGGCCGCGCGAAGCCGCGCCGGGGCACGCCTTCGACGCCGCGATGACGGCGTTCGGCCTCGCGCTCGCCTGGGCCGCCGTCGCCGCGCCACTGCTGGTCCCGGTGCTGGCCGGCGCCACCGTCGTGCTGCACCGCGGCGGGCTGGGCGGCGGCCGCCGCGACCACGTCACCCTCGATCCGGGCACCGGGGTGCTGACCGCCGCCTCCTGGCACGGCGCCGCCGAGGCCCGGCTGGACCGCCTCGGCGGCCACGGTCCCGGCCCGGCCGTGCTGCTGCTCGACCTCGACCACTTCCGCCTGCTCAACGACCGCTACGGCGTCCGCATCGGCGACGCCGTCCTGCGCGCGGTCGCCGGCACCCTGCGCGACGAGGTCCGTGCGGCCGACCTGGTGGGCCGCTCCGGCGGCGAGGAGTTCGCGGTGCTGCTGCCCGGCACCGGCCCGTTCGACGCGACGGCGATCGCCGAGCGCATCCGCCTGCGCATCGCTTCGACGCTGGTGGCCCTGAAGGCTTCGGGCGACGGCCCGCAGTTCGTCGGGGTGACGGTGTCGATCGGCGTGGCGGGCTGCGGGGACGGGCTCCTCGGCGACGCGCTGCTGGCGGCGGAACAGGCGTTGCTGCGGGCGAAGGCGGCGGGCCGGAACCGGACGGTCTGCGCCGAGCCGGAGTCGTGACCTTCCCGTTAGGCGGGGCGTGCAACCGGCAATTCCCCGGGGCGTCTTGATGGTGTGAAGACGGTGAGGGGCCGTCGATGACGCAGGGGGAAACAAATGTATTCGAAGGTTGATTTCGTGCGCGCCGGAGCCGGGGCCGGAATCGTCGTGGCGACGGCATTCATCCTTTCGGCCTGCAGTGGCCAGCAGAATCCGCCGAGCGCCGGACCGGCCACGCCGCCGGTGCCGGCGACGACCGTGACGGCGACGACGGCCACCAAGGCACCCGCTCCCGTGCAGGTGGCGGACCCGGTGCCGGTCAAGGCGAGCACGCCGGTGAACGTCTGCGCCTCGGCGACCAAAGCCACGCTGGAAGCCGCGTTCAAGGCGAACAAGGAGGCGTCCGAGGCGCTGGTGATGGACAGCCGGGGCCTGCAGCGCATCACCTGCGAGGCGCCCTGGGCGTTCGCGCACTTCACCAACGAAATCGACGGCGGCCGCATGCTGTTCGTGCACCAGAACGGGAAATGGGTGATGCGCAACGGGGGGACCGGGCAATTGTGCGAGGACGTCCCGGCGGCGATCGCCGAGCGGATCTGCGACTGAGCGTCAGCTCATCGTGATCGCGTCCAGTTTCTCTTTCAGGTACTGCGACGCGATCACCTCGGGGTAGGTCCGGGTCCCCAGCGGCGGCGCCAGTGACGTGATCCTCGCGTCGTGATCGGTCTCGTAGAAGAAGATCAACGACACGAGGTCCTCGTCGGGCGCCGTCGCGGCCGGCGGGAGGACGCGGTGGCGGGTCGAGCGCCAGCGGTCGCCCGTCCAGCGGGCCATCAGGTCACCGATGTTCACCGTGAACGCCTCCGGGTGGAACGGCGCGTCCTCCCAGTCACCGCCGGCCGTGCAGACCTGCAGGCCGCCGACGCCGGCCTGGCGGTCGAGCACGGTGACCGTGCCGAAGTCGGTGTGCGGGCCGATCCGGAACTGGTCCGGCGCCGGGGCGCCGACGTGAGTCATCGGCGGGTACCAGTTGATGTTGAACGTGTACGTCGGGTGCCCGGTGTGCCGGGTGAAGTGGCTCTGGGCGAGGCCGAGCGCCGCGGCGAAGATCTCCAGGAGGTGGTCCGCCAGCGCCCGCATCCGGCGCATGTATTCGGTGGCCACCTCGCCGAGACCGGGCACCTCGTCCGGCCAGACGTTCGGCTGGAACCAGAACCCGTCGACCTCGGCGACGCCGGTGCGGGTGTCGGCGCCCGCCGAGTAGGACTCCTTGAGGTCCGGCGGGGTTTCGGTGCCCTCGGCGTAGCCGTTGGCCTCGACGCCGGGCGGCAGCCAGCCGCGGCCGCCGACCGTGACGGCGTAGCGCTGCTTGACGTCCTCGGGCAGCGCGAAGAACTCCCGCGCCAGCTCGCGCGTCCGGTGGCGCAGGTCGTCCGGGACGCCGTGCCCGGTGACCAGCAGGAAGCCGGACTCCCGCAGCGCCTGGTCGATCCGGCCCGCCACTTCGGCCCGGCCCTCGGACGTGCCCGCGAACCACGGCGAAAGGTCCACGAGCGGAACGGATGACGGCATACCGGCTCCTGTGAGGCGCTGTCCTGCCCGACGCTGTCCGGTCAGAACGCTGTTTTGTCCAACCCTGTTTTGCCCAACACTGTCCTATTCGGACTTCTCGACCCCGATGTCCTCGAACCACAGGTCCGGGCGCGCGGCGATGAACTCCGTCATCAGCGCGGTGCAGCCGGGATCGTCGAGCAGGGTGATCTCCACCCCGAGCCCGGCGAGCCAGTCGTGACCGCCGTGGAACGTCTCGGCCTCACCGATGACGACGTGCCCGATACCGAACTGACGGACGAGCCCGGAGCAGTACCAGCACGGCGAGAGCGTCGTGACCATGATCGTGTCGCGGTAGTGCGGGCGGCGGCCGGCGTTGCGGAACGCCGCGGTCTCGGCGTGCATCGACGGGTCGCCGTCCTGCACGCGCCGGTTGTGCCCGCGGCCCAGCAGCGTGCCCGCGGAGTCGAACAGCGCGGCCCCGATCGGCACGCCGCCTTCGGCCTTGCCCAGCTCGGCTTCTTCGCGGGCGACGGCGAGCAGGGTGTGCGGATCGATCGGCATGCGTCACTCTTTCCGGCCGGGGCGGTGCCTGGCAAGTGTTTGACGGCGGGACGGCACCTTCCGGCGGATCGCGGACAG
>NZ_MUMI01000547.1 GCF_002155975.1 Amycolatopsis kentuckyensis | reverse complement strand
GGGCTACACCGCCGACATCACGCTGACCAACGGCGCCACCGCGGTCTCCTCCTGGACGCTCACCTGGCACTACGCCGGGAACCAGGTCGTCACGTCCGCCTGGAACGCGACCGTCCGCCAGACCGGGACCGCCGTCACCGCGCCGTTGTAGGTGAGGTTCTGCGCGGTGACGGCGGTCCCGGTCTGGCGGACGGTCGCGTTCCAGGCGGACGTGACGACCTGGTTCCCGGCGTAGTGCCAGGTGAGCGTCCAGGAGGAGACCGCGGTGGCGCCGTTGGTCAGCGTGATGTCGGCGGTGTAGCCCGTCTGCCACTGGTTGACGCGGTAGGCGACCGAGCACGCGGGCGCGGCGGCGGCCGGCCCGGCCACGACGACCGCGGTGGTGCCTGCCGCGGCGAGGCAGAGCGCGGCCAGTGCACCGGCGAACCTGTTCATGGGGTGGCTCCTCGTGGGGACGCGGACAGGGGCGTCGTGGCTTGCACCACGACGCCCCTGGGTGGTGGCCGCGTTCTGGCGAGGCGACCTGGCATGGGAGCGCTTCCAGCCGCGGGAAAGGTAACCCCGGTGTGTCGTGCTTGTAAAGAGCGACCCGGACGCGGGCCGATCCGGTGGTCCGTTTTCCGCAGCCGGTGCGGCCGGCCTCCCCACTGAACGCTCCTGAACGGCCGAAGCCGTTGGGACGCAGGACTTGTCCCGGTCGCACTGCGCCACTGCGACGCGGCGCCGGACGCCTCCGTTGGAGTGGATTCCGGAAATTCTGTCAAGATCACCGGTGCGTCCTGGGGAGCCGCCGATTGGGAGCGCTCTCAGCCCATCTGCCGAGGCCTTCGGCCGGAAAACCCTTGTTGCACCTTCAACTTCTCGCGATGCACACGGTTCCCGCCCCGATGACGATCTGGGCCCCCGAGCCGACCCTGCGGTAGGGTCGGCGAGGTGCCCCAGTACTCCGGAAATCGTTGGATGAACGATGAGTCGACAGGCCAAGCCAGGGAGTAAGCCGTATCGCGCGCAATTGCGCGAGCGGCTCACCGCCTTGGGCTTCCCCGAGGAGGCGATCCCGGCCCAGGTCGCGAAGAACCTGATCCTCGAATGCCGGATCCCGCCGCGCACCGCGTGGCGGCTGGCGTCCGAGCTCTCGCTCGACGTCGCGGCGCACCAGTACAACGCCGTCACCGGAGACCCTCGCGCGGGCATGCGCGGCACGCGGATCTGGGAGTACGAGCAGTGGCCCGAACGCGGCGTCCGGCCCACCATCGCCGCGCTGCGGGTGCTGGCGCAGGTCTACGGCACCAGCTGGAAGTGCCTGCTGGGGCTGCACGACCTCGAGCAGTTGCCGGCCAAGGACCTCGCCGAATACCACGCCGACCTGCAGCCCGCCGTCGTCGCGGCGCCCGAGCCCGCCCCGCCGGCCCGCGTCCTGGCCCGTGCCGAAGCCCGGGTCGACGAGGAGATCGGTGCCGGCGCCCTCGACGACGCCATGCTGCTCACCCAGACCAACGTGGACGACGTCCAGCTCGACGACCTGTGGGCGGACCTGGACTTCCTGGGCGGCGCCTACACCCGCACCGCGCCCGACTCGATCCTCGGCCAGCTCGCCGTGATCGAGGAACGGACGGCGTCCCTGCTGAAGGGCCGGCAGCGGCCGAAGCAGACCCAGGACCTCTTGCTCATCGGGGCGAAGACGAGCGCGATGATGGCCTGGATCGCCGGGGACCTCGGCCGCTACCGGCTCTCGCGCGAGCTCAACTCCGCCGCCTGGCTCTACACCCAGTACGCCGACGACTTCCTCGCCCGGCGCTGGGTGCGCACGTCCCAGGCGCGTGTGGCGTTCTGGGCCGGGAACGGCATCGAGTCCGCGAAACTCGCCGCGGACGGGCTCAACTACCACGCGGGCGGGCGCCTCACCGACGCCCCGCTCATCCTCGCCGAGGCGCGCGGCTGGTCGTCGGTGCAGGCCGAGCGGCAGGTGCTGGACGCGATCGCGCGCTGGACGGCCATCGAGGACCCCGACCTCGCGGCCGGCGGCGAGGACAGCTTCTTCAACATCACGAAGGACCGGCGCCACTACATGGCCGGCAACTCGCTGCTCTCGGTCGGGCAGGCCTCGGCCGCGCTGCGCGAGTTCACCACCGCCCGCGAGGCCTTCGAAAAGCTGTCGCTGGAAAACCGCTGGGAAGCCATGGATCCGATGATCCGGATCGACACGGGCCGCGCGCACCTGCGGCTCGACGACCTCGAAGGCGCCGCAGCACAGGTCGGACCACTGCTGGACGCGGGGGTGGGCAAGCAGCCGGACATGGTGCGCGCCATGCTGAAGCTGATGGCCACCGAGCTGTCCGGACCGCGCTGGCGCTCGGCCACGACGGCCCGCAACCTCGCCGAAGCACTCCTGGACGCCCACGCCTCGGCGCGGCCGTGACCCCAGATCAGACCCGGACGGAGGCGCCCGAAGTGGCACCGCACGAATTCTCGTGCCCGCAACTGCCGTGCGAGGAGGCCTGGACGTTCGAAGGACGGCGGGACGTCGTCGTGGTGGCCGACCGCTTCGCGCAGTTCGCCCGCGACGACCGGGTGTTCACCCTGTCGGGCCTGCTGGCGCTGCTCGCCACCGGCGGTCTCACGCCGCCGGGCTGCCGCTGGGTCGTCCACCTCGGCCAGGGCATCGACGCGACGGACGGCGACCTGCTGCACGCCGCGTGCGAGAAGAGCGAGGGCGCCATCTCCCTCGCCGACCCGGAGACGTTCCGGCTGCCCCCCGAACCGCCCGTCGTCGTCCACAAGGACCGGCCGGAGAACGTCCTGCTCGCCGGCGTGCACAACCCGGCGCCCACGCACTGCCGGGCCGAGCTGCGGATCCACCGGGACAACGAACTCGTCCTCGACCACCACACCGGCGAGCACGTGCAGGGCATCGTGATCATCGAGGCGATGCGCCAGATCTGCATCGCGCAGTTCGAGACCGCGATCCGCCCCGGTCTCGTCCCGGCCTCGTACGCCGGGGTGTGGAAGCGGATCGACCTGTCCTTCCAGGACTTCCTGTTCCCGCTGCCGGCCACGGTCGAGTCGGTGATCGTCGAGTCCGACCTCGACCGGGAGACCAACCTCAAGTTCCGCGCCACGACGTCGGTGCGCCAGCAGAGCCGCATCGTGGCCACCGCCGGCATCGAGTACTCGATGATCGCGCAGGGTCGCATCGGCACCCTCGAACGCCGCAAGGCCGACCAGGCCACCCGGGCCTACCTCGGGTGAGCCGTCACTCCGGAAGGGAAACCACTTCACGATGTCCGACCTGCAGCAGCAGGACCGCTCCGCGTCCTTCGCCCAGGGCCTGAAACTCATCCAGCAGCTCGGCGGGGCCGACCGGCCGGCCGTGCTGGACCTGTTCGAGAGCATCGGGGAGGCCGAGTTCGGCGAGCAGTGCGTCGGGTTCATCTACGGCGACGTCTACCACCGGCCCGGCCTGCCGCTGCCGGAGCGGCAGCTGGCCACCGTCGCCGCGCTGACCGCCCTCGGCTACGCGGGCTCGCAGCTGCAGTTCCACGCCAAGGCCGCGCTCAACGTCGGCTGCACGCGCCGCCAGCTGGTCGAGGCCGTGATCCACGTCAGCTCGTTCGCCGGGTTCCCGGCCACGCTCAACGCCCTCACGGCGCTGCAGGCGGCCTTCGACGGCCTGCCGGACGAGGAGCCGGCCGAGGAGGTCGCGGACGTGCCGTGGGCGGGCATCGAGGACCGCTACGAGCGCGGCCTGGCGGCGATGAAGGCCGTCGACGGCGAGGCGGGGGAGAGGGTCGCCGCCGGCCTCCGGGACATCGCGCCCGACCTGGCCACCTACATCGTCGAATTCACCTTCGGCGAGATCTACTCGCGGCCGCACCTGAGCCTGCGGCACCGCGAGATCGTCACGATCGCCGCCTGCGTCGCGCTGGGCACCGCGCTGCCGCAGCTGAAGGTGCACATCCACGGCCTGCTCAACGTCGGCGGCACCGAGCAGGAGGTCGTGGAAACCGTGCTGCACCTGGCGTTCTACTGCGGTTTCCCGGCCGCGCTCAACGCCATCGCGGCCGCGCGGGAAGTCTTCGCGCAGCGGTGACCGGCTTCGGGAAACTGCGCGTGGTCGCGCTGGACTGCGACGGCGTGCTCATCGACGACACCTACCTGGCCATGATCGCCCGGTTCGTCACCGAGCACGGCGGGGTGTACGACGCCGCGGCCGAGCGGGACGTCATCGGGCTGCGCGACATCGTCGTCGCGGAGAAGGTCACCGCGCTCTGCGGTCTGGACCAGCCGGCCGAGGAGACGCTGAAGCAGCTGTGGGCCGCGCGGCAGGACTACCTGGCCGAGCACCCCATCCGGGTGGCCGAAGGCGCGCGGGACTGCCTGGAGGCGCTGTCGAAGCTCCCGGTGCGGCTGGTCTGCTACGGCGGCCGGACCCGCGAGCACACCTTCGACCACCACCTCGGCGAATTCGTGGACCTGCTCGACCCCGAGGTGCCCTACGTGAGCATCAACGAGCACCGCCCGGGCGTCGACCACATCACGCGGACCGTGCTCGGCGTGGCCTTCGACGAGATCGTGTTCGTCGACGACGTCAGCCGGGTCGCCGAGGACGCCCGCGCGCACGGCGCCGGGTTCGTCGGGTTCCCGTCGAGCCCCGCCCACGCGCGGCAGCGGGAGTTCATGGCGTCCGGCGGCGTCCGGCACTTCGCCAGCTCGCTCGCCGAACTGACCCCGGAACTCCTGGCCATCGTCGACGGCGAGCTCGCGGCTTCGACACACTGGCCTCGTTGAGGAGTGTCCCCGACCCCTTGGAGCCGCTGTGAAGTTCTTTTCCCTGCCCCGTCCCGGCGCCGGGCTCGTCCTGGGCGAGCGTGACGTCCCGGAACCCGGCCCCGGGCAGGTCCTGGTCCGCCTGCGCGGGTGGGCGCTCAACGCCCGCGACCTGATGATCCTCAAGGGGTTCTACCCGAAGCCGGTGAAGCCGGACGTGATCCCGCTGTCCGACGGCGCGGGCGAGGTCGTCGCGGTCGGGGACGGCGTGCGCGCCTGGACCGCGGGGGACCGGGTGGCGGCGACCTACTTCCCGGACTGGCTGGCCGGGCCCGGCACGCCGGAGAAGACCGCGGACGACCTGGGCGGAACGCTCGACGGTGTGCTCGCGGAGTACGCCGTCTTCGCCGAGGAGGCCCTGGTCGCGGTGCCCGCGCACCTCGACTACGCCGAAGCGGCCACGCTGCCCAGCGCCGGCGTGACGGCGTGGCGGGCGGTCGTCGAGGAAGGCCGGCTGACACCGGGGCAGACCGTGCTCACCCTCGGCAGCGGCGGCCTGTCCACGTTCGCGTTGCAGTTCGCCGCGCTCGGCGGTGCCCACGTCGTCTCGACGTCGAGCTCGGACGAGAAGCTCGAGCGGCTGCGGGCGCTCGGGGCCGCGCAGACGCTCAACCACGAGACCACCCCGGAGTGGGGCGCCGCGGTGGCCGGCCTGACCGGCGGCGGCGTCGACCACGTCGTCGACGTGGGCGGCGGCGGCACGATCGGCCAGTCGATGATCGCCGCGCGCTACGGCGGCCACGTCAGCGTCGCCGGCGTCCTGACCCACGAAGGCGGCGCCGACCCGATCCTGGTGCTGGTCAAGCAGCTGACCCTGCGCGGTCTCACCAACGCCTCCCGCGAGACGTTCCAGGCGATGAACACCGCGATCGAGCGGACCGGCCTGAAGCCGGTGATCGACCGCCGGTTCGGCTTCGACGAGGTCGC
>NZ_MUMI01000546.1 GCF_002155975.1 Amycolatopsis kentuckyensis | reverse complement strand
ACTGGACGGGTGTCCGCGGCCGCCGCGGACACCCGTCCAGTCCAGGTCCACGCCGGCCAGCCACAGCCGGCCGGCCGCTTCGGTCAGGGCCACCGAAGCCGAGGCCGGGTCGTCCGCACCGGGCAGCGTCGGGATCACCGAAGCCCAGCGCTTCGGCGCGCACGCCCGGTGCCCGCGCACCATCGCGCCCAGCGACCGGCCCGGGCCGAGCTCCAGCAGCACCGTGTCCTCGTCGGCCAGCACCGTCGCCAGGGCGTCGTCGAACCGGACGGGGGCGCACATGTGCTCGGCCCAGTACCCGGGCGTGGGCGCCTCGGTGACCAGCTCGCCGGTCACGTTGGAGACGTACGGGATCGCCGGTGCGGACAGCGTCACGTGAGCGGCGACCCACGCGGTCAGCTCCTCGCGCAGCGAAGCGAGCTGCCGGGAGTGGAACGCATGCGTGGTCGCCAGCGGCCGGCACGGGATGTCGCCCAGCGACGCCCGCAGGGCAGCGATGTCCGCCGAAGTCCCGGACACGACGGTCAGCTGCGGCCCGTTCACCGCCGCGATGTCGAGACCGGTCCCGGCGATCCGGGCCCGCACCTCGTCGAAAGGCAGCGGCACGGCCGCCATCGCCCCGCCGGGCAACGCGGCGATCAGCTGCGCGCGGTGCGTCACCAGCGCGAGCGCGTCCTCGAGCGAGAACACCCCGGCCAGGCACGCGGCCACGTACTCGCCGAGGCTGTACCCGACCAGGACCGACGGCTCGACGCCCCACGAGCGCACCAGCTGCGCCAGCGCGTACTCGACGGCGAACAGCGCCGGGTGCAGCACCTCGGTGCGGTCGCCCGCGCGCGAGCCTCCGTCCGTGCGGCCCAGCAACGCGGCCAGCCCGCCCGAGCCGGCGCGCTCGCCGAGCATCTCGTCCAGCACGGACGGACCCAGCAGCGCGCGGCAGCGGTCCAGCTCGGCCCGGAACACCGGCGCCGTCTCGTACAGTTCCGCAGCCAGGCCCGGGTACTGCTCGCCGGTCCCCGCGAGGAGGAACCCGACGCGGCGGCCGGTGCCCGCGTCGCCCGACGCAGACACCGCACCCCGGGCCAGCAGCCCGGCCGCTTCGCCGGAAGAGCCGGCGACCAGCATCCGCCGGTGCCCGAACGTCGTCCGTCCACTTTGGAGCGTGTGGGCGACGTCGGCGAGCGCGTCACCGGAGGTCGCCAGGTGGGCGGCGAGATTCGCGGTGGCCGCGTCGGCGGCGGCGGCCGACCGGGCCGACCACACGAGCAGCTCCGGCCCGGCCGGCCCGGTGGCGGGCACCGGCAGCGGCGCCTCCTCCAGCACGACGTGGGCGTTCGTGCCGCCGATGCCGAACGCGCTGACGCCGGCGCGGCGCGGGGTGTCCGTGCGCGGCCACGGCGTGCGCTCGGTGACCACGGTCAGCTCGGCGCCGCCCGCGGTGAGCTGCGGGTTGGGCGTGCCGAGGTTGCGCGTCGGCGGGATCTCCCCGTGGTGCAGCGCGAGCGCCGCCTTGATCAGGTTCGTCACGCCGGCGGCGCGGTCGAGGTGCCCGACGTTCGTCTTCACCGAGCCGATCCGCAGCGACCGGCCCGCGAAGACCTGTTGCAGCGCGGCGATCTCGGCTGCGTCACCCAGGGCGGTGCCGGTGCCGTGCGCCTCGACGTACCCGATGTCCGCGGGTTCCAGCCCGGCGGCGGCGAGCGCCTCGGCGATCACCGTGGCCTGGCCCTCGACGCCGGGCGCGGTGAAGCCGACCTTGCGGCCGGCGTCGTTGTTGACCGCCCAGCCGCGCAGCACCGCGTACACCCGGTCGCCGTCGGCGAGCGCGTCCTCCAGCCGGCGCAGCGCGACCACGCCGACCCCGCCGCCGAGCGGGGCACCCAGGCCCGCGGCGTCGAACGCGCGGCACTCGGCGTCCGGCGGCGCGATGCCGCCCTGCTGGTAGAGGTAGCCGACGCGGTGCGGCACGCCGATCGAGACCCCGCCCGCGAGGGCGACGTCGCATTCGAAGTTCGCCAGGCTGCTCGCCGCGACGCACACCGCGACCAGCGACGTCGAGCACGCGCTCTGGATGCTGAAGGCGGGGCCGGACAGGCCGAGGGTGTGCGAGACCCGGGTGGCCAGGGTGTCCTTGTCGTTGCCGAGGGCGATGGCGATCTCGCCCATCTCGCGGGCCGCCTCGGCGGGGGTGAGGTTGTGGGTCAGGTAGGTGCTCCACGCGCAGCCGGCGAACACGCCGATCGCGCCGTCGAACCGCGCCGGGTCGCAGGCCGCGTCCTCCAGGGCGTGCTGGCTGTGCTCCAGGAAGAGCCGGTGCTGCGGGTCGAGGATCTGGGCTTCCTTCGGGTTGATGCCGAAGAAGCCCGCGTCGAAGTCCTCGACCCCGTGCACGACGGCGCCCGCCTTGACGTAGGCCGGGTCGCCGAGCCGGTCGGCGGGAACGCCCGCGGCCAGGAGTTCCTCGTCGGTGAAGCGGGTGATGCCGGAGCGGCCGGCGCGGATGCTCTCCCAGAGCGCGCCGACGTCGTCGGCGCCCGGGAAGCGGCCGGCCATGCCGACCACGGCGATGTCCGTGGGCGAGAACTCGCTGCTGGTGTCGGTCACGGTGTCCCTCATTTCCGGGTGCCGGCCAGGCGGCGGCGCTGGCCCCGCGCGGATCCGGTGGTGGCCGCCCGCGGGGCGGGGGAGTCGGTGTCGGTCAGGGCGGCGGCGAACGCGGCCACGGTGGGGTGGCCGAAAAGCACAGCCGGCGCGATCCGGCGGCCGAGGCGCTTCTCCAGCGCCGCCACCATCGCCATGCCGACCAGCGAGTTGCCGCCGAGGTCGAAGAACGGGTCGTGCACGCCCACGGCGTCGATGCCCAGGAACTCGCCCCAGACGCCGGCGATGTCGGTCTCGAGCTCGCCGCGCGGGGCGGCGTACTCGGTGCGCAACGGCGGCCGCGGGTAGCGTGATTTCGGCGTCGGTGCCGCTTCGAGGAGCCCGCCGAGGTCGTTCAGCTCGGCCAGCTCGCGGCGGGCCGCCGGCAGGTCCTGGCGCAGCGCGACGACCGTGCCGCGGAAGCCGGTGCCGGCCAGTTGGTCGAGCAGCGCGCAGCCGGCTTCGGCGGTGAAGCCGTATCGGCGGCGGTAGGCGAGGCGGGCTTCGCCGGTGGCCGCGTCGGCCCAGGAGTCGTGCTGCCAGTGTCCCCAGGCGACGGTCACCACCTGGGTGTCCGCTGTGGACAGTGCGGCGCCGTGGGCGTCGAGGACGCTGTTGGCCGCGCAGTAGTCGGCTTCGCCGATGCCGCCGACGACCGTGACGATCGAGGAGAACAGGACCAGGCGCCGGGGCCGCGCGTCCAAGAGCGGGCGGACCGCCCGGACCTTCGGGGCGAGCGTGCGGTGCATGTCCTCGGCGGTGCGGCGCTGCGCGAGCCCGCCGCCCGGCAGGCCGGCGGCGTGCACGATCGAGTCGAGCTCGCCGAACCGAGCTCGGGCTTCGAGCAGGGCTTCGGCCAGCTGTTCCGGGACGCCCGTGTCGGCGGTGAGCACCAGCACCTCGGCGGGTTCCAGGTCCGCGAGGTCGCCGGGGTCCGCGGCACCGGTGCGGCTGATCAAGGCGAGCTTGCGGGCGCCGTGCCGGACGAGGTGCTTGGCCACGATCATGCCGAGCCCGCGGGTGCCGCCGGTGATCACGTGCGTGCCGCCCCAGTCCGGCGTGCCGTCGCCGAGGGTGATCTCGGTGTACTCCTGGACGCGGCGGCGTCCGCCACGCCAGCCGGCGAGCACCGGTTCCCGTGCGGCGTCGTCGGTCCAGGGGCGGGCCAGCTCGTCCAAGAGGTGCTTCGCCGGGGTGCCGGGTTCGACGTCGACACCGCGCCACCGCAGGCCCGGGTACTCGGCGCGGACGCCGCGGCCGAGCCCGTGCACCGATGCGGCGTCCGGGTCGGTCAGGTCGCCGCCGGTGATCTCGGCCGCGCCGGTGGTGACGGTGAGCAACCGGACGTCGTGGCCTTCGAGGGCCTGGACGGTGCGCAGGAGGTCGTCGAACCCGCCGTCGTGGACGACGTGCAGGGGCTGGGGGAGCGCGGCCGGATCGGTGCCGACGGCCATCCCCGCTTCCGCGGCCAGCGTGGCGAGCTCGCCGTCGGTGGTGATCAGCGAGCCGCGCGGCGGGGCCGTGGGGCGGGTGGGGTCGAGGCGCCACACCGGGGCGTAGAGCCGGCCGTGCTCCGCCACCGGCTCGGCTCGGGTGCGGGTCGCCGGGGGCCAGAACTTCGTGCGCTGGAAGGGATAGCCGGGCAGGCTCACGGTGCGGCCGCCGGTGTGCGGGGTCGTGACGTCGACCCCGAGCTCCCACAGCCGGGCGAGGGTCTCCAGCAGGGCGGTGCCTTCGGCGGGGCGGTTCTCGACCGGCCAGGGCGCGGGCAGGGTGCCGAGCACGGCGGGGCGGGCCCCGGCCTGGTTCTGGCGGACCAGGCCGCCGAGCGTCTGGCCCGGGCCGAGCTCGACGTAGGCGTCGACGTCCTCGCCGGCGCAGTGGTGGACGCCGTCGGCGAACCGCACCGGGCGGCAGAGGTGGCCGGCCCAGTACCGCGGGTCGACGGCTTCGGCGTCGGTGAGGACGGTGCCGGTCGCGTTCGAGACGATGGGCACCTTCGGCGCCCGGCGGGGCACGGAGGCGACCAGCTCGGCCAGTGCGTCGCGGGCGGGCTCCAGCAGGGTGGAGTGGAACGGGTGCGCCGAGCGCAGGACCCGCGCGGCGAGGCCGGCCTCTTTCAGCTGCCGGGCGGCGGCTTCGACCTCGTCCGGCGATCCACTGAGGACGGTCATCTGCGGGCCGTTCAGCGCGGCCACGTCGACCCGCATCGGGCAGAGCGCCTCGGCGATCCGGCTCGCGGACGCGGCGACGGCGAGCATCCGCCCGGCCGGCGCCCGTCCGATCAGCCGCGCCCGCCCGGTGACGACGTACAGGGCATCGGAGAGGGTGAAGACGCCCGCGAGGCAGGCGGCGACGTACTCGCCGAGGCTGTAGCCGACGAGCAGGTCGGGCCGGACCCCGCGGTCGGCGAGGAGCCGGGCGAGCGCGTATTCGACGGTGAAGAGGAGGGGATGCGCGACCTCGGCGCGGTCGAGGAGGTCATCGCCGTGGCCGGCCCCGAAGAACGACGGCGCGCCGACGTCGATCGGCTCGGCGAAGAAGGCGGCCTCGAGGTCGACGCCGCACCGCTCGGCGGCGATGGCGCAGCATTCGTCGACGGCTCGGGCGAAGACGGGCTCGTCGCGGTGGAGCCGGGTGGCGAGGCCGCGGTACTGGTCCCCGACGCCGGGCAGGAGGAAGGCGACCTTCGGGGTGCCCGGCTTGCGGTGGACGCCGGGGGTCCGGGCGGCCGAGGCGAGTTGCCGGGCGGCGTCGCCGAGGCTGGTGGCGACGACGGCCCGGCGGTGGTCCAGGGGGGCGCGGCCTTCGCGCAGGGTGTGCGCAAGGTCGGCCAGGGCCACGTCGGTGCTCTCGCTGAGCCGCGTGAGCTGCGCGCTCAGCGCGGCCGCCGACGCCGCCGACACCGGGATCAGCTCGGCCACCGGCTCCACCGCCGCCCGGACCGAGGCCGGCGCGGCTTCCAGGACCAGGTGGGCGTTCGTCCCCGACCAGCCGAACGAACTCACCCCCGCCACCGGCGGGCGGCCGCGGTCCGGCAGCGCCGCCGGCCCCGTCGACGGGCGCACCGCCGGGTTCGCCAGCACCTGCTCCGCCGGGTTGTCCAGGTGCAGGTTCGGTGGCACTTCACCGTTCTCCAGCACCAGCACCGTCTTGATCAGCCCGGCGATCCCCGCCGCCGTGTGGGTGTGGCCGATGTTCGTCTTCACCGCCCCGACCGTCAGCGGCCGCTCGGCCGGACGCCCGCCGAACACGTCGCCCAGCGCGCCCAGCTCGATCTCGTCGCCCAGCGGCGTGCCCGAACCGTGCGCCTCGAGGAAGTCGACGTCGTCCGGGGCGGCACCGGCGTCGAGGAGGGCACGGCGGATCACCTCGACCTGCGCGCCGCGGCTGGGGGCGGTCAGGCCGTTGCTGCGGCCGTCCTGGTTCACCGCCGACCCGCGGATCACCGCGCGGATGCGGTGGCCGTCGCGCACCGCGTCCGACAGGCGGGCCAGCACCACCATGCCGCCGCCCTCGCCCATCATGTAGCCGTCCGCGCTCGTGTCGAACGTGTGGCAGCGGTCGGTCGGCGAGAGCAGCGCGTTGCGGCTGCTGTACACGTACAGGAACGGGTGCAGCGCCAGGAAACCGCCGCCCGCCAGGGCGTAGTCGCATTCGCCCGCCCGCAGCGCGCGGGCCGCGAGGTGCACCGCGACCAGCGTCGACGAGCACGCCGTGTCCAGCGAGAACGCCGGCCCGCGCAGGTCGAAGTGGTAGGCCAGCCGCCCGGCGACGACGCTGGCGAGGCTGCCCTGGCCCATGTACGGATCGGCGTACACACCGGTGCCTTCGCGCTCCGCCTCGACCTGGCCGTACTGGAACGCGTCGGAAAACCCGAGCAGCACGCCGGTGCGGCTGCCCCGCAACCGCGGCGCCGGGGTCCCCGCGTCGTCCATCGCCTCCCACGCCAGCTCCATCAGCAGCCGCTGCTGGGGGTCCATCCGCAGCGCTTCCTGCGGGGCGTAGCCGAAGAACCCGGCGTCCCAGCCGTCCACTTCGGACAGGAAGGCGCCGCGCCGCCGGACGCCGGGCACGTGGTCGAACCGGCCGTCGGGCACGTCGCCGACTTCGGCGGCCCGCCCCTCGCGCAGCAGTTTCCAGTACGAGTCGACGTCGGGAGCGCCGGGGAACCGGCAGGACATGCCGATCACGGCGATGGGCTCGCTCTCGCGGGCCTCGTACTCGGCCAGCCGGCGGCGCGCGCCCGCGAGCTCGACCGTCGCCCGCTTCAGGTAGTCGCGAAGCTTGTCTTCGCCGGTCATAACCGAACCCCTATCCGTTCGCAAAAGGTCACAGCTCGTCGATGAAGGCGAAGAGCTCGTCGTCCGAGGCGAGGCCGAGCGCGGGCTCCGAGCCGAGCCCGTCCAGGGCCTCCCGCAGCACCTCCGCCAGCCGCGCGCGCTCTTCGGCGTCCGCACCCGGCAGCACGTCGCCGAGGGCCTCGCGCAGCCGCCGCGCGGGGTCCGGCGGCGGGGGGAGCAGCTCGCCGAGCAGGTGCGCGGCCAGCAGCTCGACGGTCGGGTGGTTGAACAGCAGCGACGCGGGCAGCCGCAGCCCGGTGCCGGCTCCGATGCGGTTGCGCAGCTCCACCGACGTCAGGGAGTCGATCCCCAGTTCGCTGAACGGCTTCGCCACCTCGACCGACGCCGGCGACCGGTGCCCGAGCGCCGTGGCGACCTCCGTGCGGACGAAGCCGGTCACCGTCGCGGCCGCGGTTTCCCGGTCCAGCCCGGCGAGCTGCCCGGCCAGGCCCGTCGAAACCGGAGCGGCCGGGGCAGCGCGGCGCACCGGTACGAAACTCCGCAGGACGGCGGGCACTTCGTCGGCCGCCCGCAGCGCCGCGGTGTCCCAAGCGGACGCCACGACCGTGCCCGACAGCCCCAGTGCGGCGTCGAACGCGGCGAGCCCCTGCGCCTCGGTGATCGGCCGGACGCCGGTCAGCCGCGAGCGGTCCGTCGAGGTCATCGCGGCGGTCATGCCGGTCGCCGTGTCCCACAGGCCCCACGCGATCGACACGCCCGGCAGCCCGCGCGCCGCCCGGTGTTCCGCCAGCGCGTCGAGGGACGCGTTCGCGGCCGCGTAGTTCGCCTGGCCGCGGTTGCCGAGCACTCCCGCGATCGAGGAGAACAGCACGAACGCGGCGAGGGGCTGGTCTTCGGTGAGCTCGTGCAGCAGCCAGGCGGCGTCGCGCTTGGGCCGCAGCACGGTGTCCAGCTGCGCTCGCGTGAGCCCGGTGAGCGTCGCGTCGTCCAGGACGCCGGCGGCGTGGACGACCCCGGTGAGCTTCTCGCCCGCCAAGAGTGCCGAGAGGGCCGCGCGGTCGGCGACGTCGGCCGCCGCCACCCGGACGCGGGCGTCCAGTCCGGCCAGCCGGGCCGGGACGTCGCCGCCGCGGCGCGAGACCAGCAGCAGGTCACGGACGCCGTGCGTGGTCACCAGCCGCTCGGCGACCAGGGCGCCGAGCCCGCCGGTGCCGCCGGTCACCAGCACGGTGCCGTCCCCGAAGTCCACAGTGGAGGGTTCGGCGGCGGACCGCGCCAGCCGGGGCACGAGCACCGCGCCGTCGCGCACGGCGAACTGCGGCTCACCGGCGTCGAGCGCCGCGGCCAGGGGGGCGCCGGGGCGGGCACCCGCGAGGGCGAAGCGGCCGGCGTGCTCGGCGATCGCCGAGC
>NZ_MUMI01000545.1 GCF_002155975.1 Amycolatopsis kentuckyensis | reverse complement strand
CATGGACTGCTACGGCGAGCCGCTGCTCGCCGCGGTGGAAGGGGGCGCGGTCGATGTCGCCGCCGTCGATCGCGCCCTCGAACGGGTGCTGCGCCAGAAGTGCGAGCTCGGCCTGCTCGACGCCGGGTGGGCGCCCGAGGTCCCCGAGGAGATCGACCTCGACGACGCCGAATCGCGGGCGCTGGCCCGCGAGGTCGCCGAGCGCTCGATCGTGCTGCTGCACAACGACGGCACGCTTCCGCTCTCCCCCGGCACCCGCGTCGCCGTGGTGGGGCCGCGCGCGGACACCCCGGGCGCGATGCTCGGCTGCTACTCCTTCCCGCTGCACGTCGGCGTCCACCACCCCGACGTCCCGTTCGGCGTCTCGGTGCCGACCGTGCTCGAAGCGCTGAGCTCGACCTACGACGTCACCTACGCCCTGGGCTGCCCGGTCACCGGTGGCGGCGACGAAGGCATCGCGCAGGCCGTGGCCGCGTGCGAGGACGCCTCGGTCTGCGTGGCCGTGCTGGGTGACCGGGCCGGGCTGTTCGGCGGCGGGACGTCCGGCGAAGGCTGCGACGCGGCCGAACTGCGGCTGCCGGGCCGGCAGGAGGAACTCCTGGACGCCTTGCTGGACACGGGCAAGCCGGTGGTGCTCGTGCTGCTCTCGGGGCGGCCGTACGAGCTGTCCCGGCAGCTGCCGCGGCTGGCCGCGGTGGTCTGCGGCTTCTACCCCGGCGAAGAAGGCGCGGGCGCGCTGGCCGACGTCCTCGGGGGCCGGCTCAACCCGGCCGGCCGGCTGCCGGTCAGCTTCCCCGCGGCCGGGGCGAGTCAGCCGTCGACGTACCTGGCCGCGCCGCTCGGCCGGCGCAGCGAGGTGTCCACAGTGGATCCTTCGCCGCTGTTCCCGTTCGGGCACGGACTGTCCTACGCGCCGGCGACCTGGCTCGACGTCAGCGCGACGGGCTCGCTCTGGCCGACCGACGGCGTCTGCCGGGTCCGGGTCACGCTGCGCAACGACCACGGGCGCGAAACCTCCGAAGTCGTCCAGGTCTACCTGCACGACCCGGTGGCCGAGGTGGCGCGGCCGGAGCGCCAGCTCATCGCGGCCCGCCGGGTTTCCCTGCCGCCGGGCGAAACCTGCGTCCTGGAGATCGCTCTGCACGCCGACCTGACGTCCTACACCGGCCGCGCGCGGCAGCGCCAGGTCGACCCCGGGGACGTCGAACTGCGGGTCGGCACCTCGAGTGAAGAGATCGTCGCGACCCTGCACTGCACGCTGACCGGGCCGCGCCGCGTCGTCGGCGTCGACCGGGTCCTGACCCCGGAGTTCTCCTTATGAGACGTCCTCTGGTGCTCTTCGTCCTGGCCGTGCTCACCGTGCTCTTCGTCGGCGCTTCCGGTCGCCCCGCCCCGTCGCACTGGGTGGCGACGTGGACGTCGATGCCCCAGCTGACCGAGCCGGGCAACATGCCGCCGGCGCCGTTCACCGGCACCGACCGCGTGCTCGACAACGCGTCCCTGCGCGAGACGGCGCAGGTGACGGTGGGCGGCCCGCGGATCCGGCTGCGGTTCTCCAACGCCTTCGGCGGGGCGCCGCTGCCGCTGACCGCGGTGTCGGTGGCGCGCCCGGCCGCCGGCGCGGCCGGCGTCTCCTCGGTCGTGCCGGGCAGCGTCGTCCCCGTGACGTTCCACGGCAAGCCGTCGACGACGGTCCCGCAAGGCGCGCAGGTCGTGTCCGACCCGCTGTCCTTCCCCGTGCGGTCCCTGGAGAACATCGCGGTGACGGCGTACCTGGCACACGGCCAGGCTTCGACGTCGATCACCTCGCACCCGGGCTCCCGCACGACGTCGTACCTCCTGGCGGGCAACCACGTTTCCGACCTCGAACTGCCGGGCGCGACCCCGGTCGACCACTGGTACTTCCTCAGCGGCATCGAGGTGCTGTCCCCGGCGTCCGCGGTGGCGGTGATCGGCGACTCCATCTCCGACGGCCGCGGGTCGACGACGAACGGGAACGACCGCTGGCCGAACGTGCTCGCCGCACGCCTGCACGGGGTGTCCGTGGTGAACCAGGCGGCGGGCGGCAACCGCGTCCTGCAGGACGGGCTCGGCCCGAACGTGCTGGCCCGGCTGGACCGCGATCTGCTGTCCACGAGCGGGGTTTCGTGGGCGATCGTGTTCGAGGGCGTCAACGACATCGGCACGGCGACCCCGGCGGCCGCCGCCGATGTGGCGGCGCAGCTGATCGACGCCTACGACCAGATCCTGACCCGCGCCCACGCCCAGGACATCCGCGTGTACGGCGCGACGATCACGCCGTTCGGCGGCAACACCGGCTACGACGACCCGGCCCGCGAAGAGGCCCGGCAGCGGGTGAACGCCTGGATCCGCCAGCCTGGCCACTTCGACGCGCTGCTGGACTTCGACAAGGTGGCCCGAGACCCGGCCAAACCGGCCCAGCTACTGCCGGCGTACGACGTCGGTGACCACCTGCACCTCAACCCGGCGGGCTACCAGGCACTCGGTTCGAGCGTTCCGCCGCAGCTTTTCCGAAACGGCGGGTAGAAATGGCCGAGTGCCGAAAAGACGACAATTCCCGGACATGATTCCCACCCCCTGATCACCGACCGCCGAACGCGGCCTGACGGACGGTGATCGGCCGGATATCTGTTGGGACACAAGCGAGTCTCGAAGGCGGGGGCCCGTGACGCACGTCACGGGCCGTCCCCTAACATGTCGCCGTCTGCTGTCCCCACAGGTAGTCGTCGCTCCCGGAAAGGGAAAACATGTCCGACGTCATCAACAGCATCTTCGGCCGCCCCAAGAACGAAACCGCCGGCTCCGGCGGGTACGCCTACGGCACCGTCGAGCCCGAACCCGGGACCGAGGCGGCGGCCGTCGTCGAGGAGACGGATTCCGCACCCGAGACCGAAACCGCCGCGGAAACCGCCGAAGACGCAGCGGTCGACAGCGACCACGACGACGCGGAGGACACGGCCGAAGCCGGCGAGGAGGTCACCGGGACCGACGAGGAGGCGGTCGCCGAGGACACCGGCGAGGACGACACGGACGCGAACGCGGTCGAGGACACCGAAGAAGACGACACCGACCCGAACGCGGCCGAGGACGCGGCCGAGACCGCCGCCGAGACCGAGACCGAAGCGGCGGCCGAGACCGAGCCGGTCGCCGAAGCCGTCGAGGCCGAGCCGGTCGCGGACACCGAGCCGGCAGCCGCCGAAGCCGAAGCCGCGCCGGTCGTGGCCGAGCCGGCCGCCGAAACCGAAGCGGCCGCGGCCCGGCCCGCGGCGGGCAGCCGCGGCAGCACCACGATCGCCGACGGCGTGGTCGGGAAGATCGTCGTGCGGATCGCCGCGCAGACCGAGGGCGTGCACAGCGTCGCCGAGGACGGCATCAAGGTCGAGCTCGCCGACGAGGTCGCCTGGGTCACCATCCCCGTGGTGGTCGAGTTCGGTCACGCGGTCAAGGCGCTGGGCGAGCAGATCCGCGTCGCGGTGATCGACGCGGTCGAGCAGTACCTGGGCCTCGACGTCGAGGTCGTCGACGTCCACGTCACCGACATCCACTTCCCCGAAGCGGACTGAGCTCCGGTGCCCGGTCCCGGACGCGGGACCGGGCACCTTCCGCCGCCACCCCTTCGAGTGGATCATCGCCGGGGCAGCGGCTTTCCCGGCCTCGTCGCCCTCGTCGGCCCGGTACCGTCCGGCTTTTCCGGAGAAAAGGCGACACTTGACCCCTCTGAACCACCCCGGCGCCCCCGCGGAAACCCCGGACTGGCACGTCACCGCGTTCCTCGGCCCCCGGCCCGGCGAGGACGGCGGCCCGCTGCTCGACGCCGTCCGGGCCCTGCGCGAGCGCATCCTGGCCGACCACGGCCGCCGTCCGGCGCTGCTCCGCGCGGACGGCACCCACACCGACGACCAGGACCTCGACTTCGGGGCGTGGCACTTCATCGCGCGGCGCAGTCCCGGCGGCCCGCCGCTGGGGTACATCCGGCTGTCCACACCGGACACGGGTGCGCTCTTCCAGTCCCGTGACTTCCTCGGCGACGAGCCCTATCAGGCGCTGCTGGCGGCCGAGGGCTTCGGCACCGGCGACGTGTTCGAGCACGGCAGGCTGGTCGTCGAGCACCGCGCGCGGAAACTGGGGCTCGGGCTCCACCTCAACGCGCTGGCGATCGGCGCCGCCCACCACCTCGGTGCGCGGGCGCTGATCGGCACGTCCGGCACGCGGGACGGCCAGGACCGGTTCCACGAGCGGTTCGGCTTCCGGCCGGTCCGCGGCACCCGCCGGTACGTCCCGCAGTACACCGAAGACGTCCTGATCATGCTGCACCGCGTCACCGACGGCGGCGGGCGGCACCACGACCTGATCACGCGGCTGCGCGACGAATTCCCCGTCATCGCGGCGGCGGGCGCGGCGTCGCTGCTTCCCGTGCCGCCGGTGCGCCGGGTGACGCCGGACGACCCCACCTCGTCCGGCCGCGGCGGCTGGCAGCCGGTGCTCTGCTCCGCCGACAGCCTCGACGCGCTGCTCGCGTCCGGGAACGTCCGCGAGGTGCACGACCCGATCGACGAGCAGCTCACGGACCTGGTCCGCCACCGCGAACCGGCGTGCCGCGACGCGGACGAGATCGAGCGCAGGAAGCAGGACCTCCTGGCCGGCGCGCAGCCGTGGGAGTACGGCACGTGGGCGTGGTACCCGTGGTCGGGGCGGCTGGTGCACGTCCTGCCGCGCGAAGGGGCTCGCGCCGGCCGGAAGATCGGCGTCATCGGCCTTTCGGCCGGCACCAGCGCGGCGCTGGCGTGCGCGCTCGAAGGCATCGGCGACGCGTACAAGCTGGCCGGCTTCGGGCCGGCCGGCGGCACCCGGCCGCGCGGCGGGCGGCACGACCTCGGCGTCGACGAGGCGGTGCGGTCGGCGCGGCGGATGTCCGAGGTCGATCCCCACCTGGACATCGACATCGAGCGGGCCGGGCTGACGCCGGAGACCATCGAGCGGTTCTTCGCGGGTGGTCTCGACCTGCTCGTCGCGGAGTGCGGTACGCCGTGGACGAAGATCGCGGCCCGCGAGTACGCCCGCGACCTCGGCATCCCGGTCGTGATGGTGTGCGCCGACCGCGGCCTGCTCGACGTCGAGCGCTTCGACCGCGAACCCGACCGGCCGCTGCTGCACGGGCTGCTCGGCGACGTGAAGTCGGTCGATCTCCTGGAGCCGCCGGCGTCGTTCGGCGAGCTGTGCGGCGGGACCCGGCCGGCCTCCGGCGTGGCCCTCGGCGGTGCGTGGTGCGGGGAAGCGGCCCGCCGCATCCTGCTCGGCCTGCCGTGCGAGTCCGGTCGCTTCGCCACCGACCTCGGGCCGCAGCTGCACCCGTCGCGCAACCTCTACGCCGGGGACGTGGACCGCACCCGGTAGCGCAGGTGGAGCACGTCGCGGTCGTCCAGGCGCCGGACGAGTTCGAGTTCCGCCTTCGTGCCGTCGAACAGCCGCCGTCCTTCGCCGAGGAGCACCGGGACGACGTGGACTTCCAGCTCGTCCAGCAAGCCCGCGGCCAGCAACGCCTGCGCGGCCCCGGCGCCGTGCACCATGACCCCGCGGTCGCCGGCCGCGGCGCGGGCCTCCTCGGCGGCCGCGGTGACGTCGGTGAAGAACCGCGCGCTGCCGGGCGGGGTGTCGGCGGGGTCGATGTGGTGGGTGAGCACGTGGATCGGCACGCCGTCGTGGTGGTCGCCGCCCCACCGGCCGGCCAGCTCGAAGGTGCGGCGGCCGGAGATGATCGCGCCCGTCGCCATCGCTTCGCGGTAGACCTGCGCGCTGGCGCCGTCGCCGTGCCGTTCGTCCAGCCAGTTGAACAGCCGGCCGCCTCCGCGGCCCAGCTCCTGGCCGGGACGGTCGTCCGGACCGGCCACGAAGCCGTCGAGGGACATCGTCATGTAGAGGCGGATCATTCGGGGACTCCTCCGGTCGGGGTGGTACCGACGCGTCGAACGAACCCCGCCCGGATCGACGGCCCTCAGCGGTTTTTCGCCCGGGCGATCACCTCCTCCAGCCGCAGCGGGCTGGCGGGGTGGTGGGACAGGCACAGCGGCGTCGCCACCCGGCGGAACCCGAAGGCCTCCCCCGCCACGTAGAACTGCGCCCGTTCGAGCCGGGAGATGTCCGCGACCGGGCTGCCTTTCGCGCGGGCCAGGTCGTTGGCCGCCGCGATCTGGGCCGGGCTGTTGAGACGGCCGAAGAACTGCGTCATCGCGTTGCCGACCACCTGGTTGTGCAGCCCCTTGGGGGCCTGCGTGGCGAACAGCAGGCCCAGGCCGTACTTGCGGGCCTGGGAAGCGAGGACGATCGTGCTGCGCGTGCTCGCGGTGAGACTTCCGGAGGACGCCAGCGTCTGGGCTTCGTCCATGACGAACAACGCGCCCAGCGGCCGGTCACCCGCGGGATGGCGCTTGATCCAGGCGAACAGTTCCATCTGCAGCTGGTTGACGAAGTTCTGCCGCTGTTCTTCGGCGGGCAGCCCGACGAAGCTGATCACGGAGACGCGGGCCCGCTTGCCCTCGGCCGGGGTGAGCAGCGCGCCGGGGTCGACCGGCTCGCCGCCGCCGGCGAAGAGCGGGTCGTTGACCATCGCGGCCTTGAGGACTTCGGCCAGGTCGGCGGCGATGCGCTTGGCGTCGTTGAGGTTGCTGACGTCCTCGGGCAGGTCCGACAGGAGCTCGACGAGGTCCGGCAGGCTGCGCGACCCGGTCCGGGCGTGGTGGATGACGGCCTGCCGGAGCACGGCGAG
>NZ_MUMI01000544.1 GCF_002155975.1 Amycolatopsis kentuckyensis | reverse complement strand
TCCAGGACGTGCTCCTGCGCGCCCAGCTGCGGTGGGACGACATCGCCGCGCCGCCGACGTACGTGCGGCGGATGGTCACCAACGAGTACCTGTCCTGGCGGCGGCGCGCGGTGCGGCGGATGGTGTCGAGCAGCCACGACGTCCTCGACGCGCTCGGCCCGCCCGAACCCGACCCCTCGGCCGCCTACGACGAGCGGGACGCCGTGCTCGGCCTGCTCGCCACGCTGCCCCGCAAGCAGCGGGCGGCTGTCGTGCTGCGGTACTACGAGAACTACTCCGACGCCGAGATCGCCGCGGTCCTGCGGTGCGGCGTCTCCACCGTGCGCAGCCAGATCTCGCGTGCCCTGACCACCCTGCGCCAGGCCGGCGTGCAGCACACCGTCATCACCACCGGAGCCCCCGAATGACCCGCAGCGAGCACGAGACCGAGACGCTGATCCGGGACAGCCTGGACCGCCTCGCCGCCCGCGCCCCGGACGGCCACGCGGTGCGCGACGCGCTCGCCCGCGCCGGGCGGAAGCAGCGGCCGTCCACCCGGCTGGCCCTGGTCGCCGCCGCCGTGGTCGTGGTGGTCGTCGGCGCCTTCGCCGGCATGCAGCTGCTGACCCGGCCGGACCTGACGCCCGCCGCGAGCCGCCCGGTGCTCGGCTACGGCCCCGAGTGGCTGCCGGACGGCTTCACCGAGCAGTACCGCGAAGGCGGGCCCGGGATCACCCCGCAGGTCCGGCAGTGGCGGGCCGGGCTCGCCGAGGTCACGTTGACGGCGTACTCCACCGCCGACCCGGAGTGGTCGCAGGCCGCGCTGAAGATCGCGTCGATCAAGGACCAGGTCCTGGTGCACGGCCGGGTCGGCATGGTCACCGGCGCCGGCGGCGACGCGCAGCTCACCTGGCTGGCCGACGACTCGCACGTGCTGTGCGTGGCGATCGCCGGGATTCCGGACGCCCGGTCGGTCGCCCAGCGGGTCGCCGACTCGGTCACCGCCGGACCGGTCGGCGTCCGCGGTGAGCTGCGGTTCGGCCCGCTGCCGCCGGGGCTGGCCGAGCATTCGGCCGCGGTGCGGGGCTCCGGTCCCGGCACCGCGAGCACCGAGCTGACCGCGGCCGACCCGGCCCGGCCGTCGGCCCCCGTGGTGCGGGCCACCGCCGGCCCGTATCCCCCCACGCCGGACCGGGCCGTGTCGGTGACCGTCCGCGGCGGCGAGGGCTTCTTCGTCGCGCCGGAGAAGGGGCGGGACGCGATGGTCTTCGTCCGGCTGCCGTCGGGCCGCTGGCTGCGGGTGTCGGGCGCGCGGCCGCAGGCCGAGCTGATCGCCGTCGCGAACGGCGTCCAGCTCGACCCGGCACCCGACTACCGCTGGCTCGGGACGGTCACCAGTTGACCATCGGGAACCAGATGATCCCGAGCCTGCCGAGCACGCGGACGTCCCAGTAGAGCAGCGTGAACGTGCCGCCGACGAGCAGGGCGACGCCGGTGACGGTGGCGATCCGCGCCGGTTTCGCGGCCAGCCAGCGCTGCACGCGCCCGCCCGTGGCGTACGTCAGGACCAGGAACAGCACCGCCATCACGACGATGTTGCCGAGCGACTGCAGCGCGAACGCGGCGGCGCCGTAGAGCACGTTGTGCTGCTCGGCGGCGTCACGGAACATGATCCGGAACAGCGGGTACGGCCGTCCGATGAGGAACCCGCCGATGAGCGCGCCCATCAGCACCAGCGGCGCGGCGGGGTGCCGGCGGACGAAGCCCTCGAAGGGGTTGCGGAGGATGCCGAGGGCGATCAGGCCCATCAGGAGGAAGACCAGGCCGACGACCCCGAAGGCGATCATGGACTGGATGCTGCGCGGGGAGAGCCCGGTGGTCTTCGCGGTGGAGAACTGCGGCATCCGCGTGCCGACGAGCGCGACGATGATGCCGTAGACGACGGAAACGCTCAGCAGGCCGGCGGAGATCCAGCCGAGCGGTTTGAGCGCGCTGCGCTTCCCGCCCGCCTGCTCGCCCACCAGCGGCGCGACGGCCCCGAAGGCGGCGATGTTGCAGGCGGTGAAGGAGCCCGCGAGGCCGGAGACGAAGGCGAAGAGCGTCCCGGCGAGGACGCCGCTGATCGGGGTGGCTTTCGCGTCGTGGCCGAGGAGTCCGTTCGCGACGCTGTCCCCGATCACGGAGTCGACGAACGGCGCCGACCAGATGGCGGTCAGCACGAACCCCGCCACGATCGCCGCGACGGCGATGGCCGCCCGGCGCACGGGATACGGGCCGGCGCCGAAGAACCCTGCTTGCGGATGAACCGGTACTTGCTGTCTGACCGCCATCGATGCCCTCCAGGATGCGGGAATGCAGCGCTCAAAGCGTTGCAGGTGAATGACTTGAAACGCTTCGGCCAGGCGTGTGGGGTTTTGGCGCAAAAGGCCTAGGTACTTTTCCCGGCGGCTACGGTGGGCCATGACCCTCCCCGGCAGCGCCGCTTGGCGGCACGAAGACGCCCGCGCCGTGAGTCCACACTGGACGCTGCATCCTCGAACACGACGACACGGGCCTGATCACCCGCTACCCGGGCATCGCCGTCCGCCACCCGGCTACGGTGGGCGCATGACCTCCGAGACCGACCGCCTCGCCGCCGAGCGCTACGTCGTCCTGACCACCTTCCGGCGCGACGGCCGGGCGGTGCCGACCCCGATCTGGGTGGCCGGCGACGGCGGTGAGCTCGTGCTGTGGTCGGCGCGGGACACCGGCAAGGTGAAGCGCATCCGCAACGACGGCCGGGTGGAGGTCCAGGCCTGCGACGTCCGCGGGCAGAAGACGCACGGCGCGAAGGTGACCGGCCAGGCCCGGCTGCTGGACGCCGCGGACACCGAGCGGGCCCGGCGGGCGATCGCCCGGAAGTACGGCATCGTCGGGCGCGTCACGATGTTCTTCTCGAAGCTGCGCGGCCCGGAGGACCGGACCGTCGGCATCGCCGTCAAACTGGACGGCTGAAGCTGCGGAAGCCGCGCCGGAGGTAGTTCGGCAACGCGTTCGGGTGATCGAGCGTCGAGGTGTGCAGCCAGACCCGCCGCGTCCCGGGCAGCGCCCACGCGTCGGCGACGACGAGGGTGAGCGCGAACCCGCCGAGTCCTTTGCCGACGAACTCCGGCACCAGGCCGAACGTGGTGATTTCGACGTCGTTCCCCGGCTGCGGCTCGAAATCCGCGGCGCCGGCGACCTCGCCGCGGTACTCGACGAGCCGGTATTCGCGGTGCGGCGCGGCGAGCCACCGATCCCACTCGCCGTCCCCGCGGGTGGCGCTCGGCCAGCGGTACGGCGTCCCGATCCGCACGTGCAGCTCGCGGATCAGCGGCCCCGGTCCGGCGGTCCGCAACGCGACGCCCTCGACCAGCGGAGCGGGGTTGAGCTGACTGGCGGCGGTCATTTCGAGCTGGGTGACGATCTCCTCCACCGCGGCAACCTACGGCCCACGGGGATCGCTGTCAGCCGCTTTTCGGCCTCAACCGGCGGCGCGCAGGGCCGCCGCCATGGCGGCGGAGTCGTGGTCGGGCCCGCAGCCCTCGACCACGATCAGGTCACCCGGGATGTGGTCCGCGCGCAGCCGCAGGATCTCCCGGTAAGCGGGCGAGGCGTACCACTCGTGCGCCGCGGCGAGGCTCGGGAACTCGATGAGCACCAGCCCGCCGGGCCAGTCACCTTCCATGACCTGCACCGGCGCGCCGTGCACCAGGAACTTGCCGCCGTAGGGGTCGAGCGTTGCCTGGATGCGCTCCAGGTATTCGAAAACCTCCTCCGGCAGCACGGCGGGCGGGCGCAGGTGGGCGAGTCCGTAGGCGGTCATGGCGTTCCTTCCTCGGTGTCCTGGAAGGAATCCTGGCCGCTCGCCGGTACGGCGTCGATTACGCCGGAGGTAATGCCGGCTGCCCGGCCAGCAGGCGCTCCACCAAAGCCGTGACGAGGTCGTGGCGCTGCTCGTCGGTGAACAGGTCCGGCAACGTCAGCCGTTCCAAGATCAGCCAGTTCAGGGCCAGCCACAGCAGGACCACCGTCGTGCCGTCGCCGGGCAGGCCGGACTTCTCGTGGTACTCGACGTTGAAGTCGACGTCCGCGCGGATGCGGCGGGTCAGCACGTCCCGCAGTTCCGGACGGCGCGCGGCTTCCAGCCGCAGTTCCAGCAGGGCCAGGAACCCCGTCGGGAAGGCGGCCACGCGGTCGACCAGCTCGTGCATCAGCTCGGTGACGCGGGCCCGGTCACGCGGCCCTTCGAGGCCGCCCGCGAGCACCGCGTCGTCCACCAGCCGCTCGTAGACCCGCTCCCCCGCGTGCTTGAGGATTTCACCGCGACTGGAGAAGTAGTTGGACGCCGTGCCGACCGGGACCCCGGCCCGCTGGTCGACCGCGCGGAAGGTGAGTCCCCGCGCGCCCTCGTCGGCCAGGACTTCGATGGCGGCGTCGAGCAGGGCCGCTCGCCGTTCGGGGTTGCGTCGCACCATGGCGTTGACACCACTCCAGACGTAGTACTACGAGCCAAAGTACTACATTCGGAGTTGCTCCACCATGCGCAAGCTCAGGTACAGCGTCGACGGCGCGATCGCCGGCCACGGCGGCACGATCACGACCTACCGCGCCTAGGCCTTCGCCACCGCGGCAAGGGCTTCCGGCAGCGTGAACGCGCCGGCGTAGAGCGCCTTCCCGACGATCGAGCCCTCGACGCCGTCGGACGCCAGGCCCGCCAGCGCGACGAGGTCCGCCACGCTCGACACCCCGCCGGAAGCGATCACCGGTGCGTCGGTGCGGGCGACGACGTCGCGCAGCAGCTCGAGGTTCGGGCCGCGCAGCGTGCCGTCCTTGCTGACGTCGGTGACGACGTAGCGGGACGCGCCGTCGCGGTCCAGGCGTTCCAGGACGTCCCAGAGGTCGCCGCCGTCGGAGGTCCAGCCGCGGGCCGAGAGGCGGTGGCCGGCCTCGGTGATCCGCACGTCGAGGCCGATCGCGACGCGGTCGCCGTACTCGCCGATGACCCGGGAGGTCCACTCCGGGTCCTCGAGCGCGGCGGTGCCGAGGTTGACCCGCCGGGCCCCGGTGTCCAGGGCGGCCTTCAGCGACGCGTCGTCGCGGATGCCGCCGGACAGCTCGACCTTGACGTCGAGCGTGCCGACGACCTCGGCGAGCAGCTCGCGGTTGCTGCCCTTGCCGAAGGCGGCGTCGAGGTCGACCAGGTGGATCCATTCGGCGCCGTCGCGCTGCCAGGCCAGCGCGGCCTCCAGCGGGCTGCCATAGGAGGTCTCGGTGCCGGCCTCGCCCTGGACGAGTCGCACGGCCTGGCCATCGGCCACATCAACGGCGGGAAGCAGCGTGAAAGTCACGCCGGTAACTCTAGGGCGGAGACCCGGATCACCCGGTCAGAGGGTCGCCAGCCAGTTGCGCAGCAGCTGCGCCCCGGCGTCGCCCGACTTCTCCGGGTGGAACTGGGTGGCCCACAGCGGCCCGTTCTCGACCGCGGCGACGAAGTCCTCGCCGTGGTGGGCCCAGGTGACCTTCGGTTCCTGCCCGGGCAGGCCGTCCAGCTCCCACGTGCGCGCGGCGTAGGAGTGCACGAAGTAGAACCGCTCCTCCGGGTCGAGCCCGGCGAACAGCTGCGAGTCCGCGGGTGCGCGCACGGTGTTCCACCCCATGTGCGGCAGGACGTCGGCGTGCAGCCGGTCGACGACGCCGGGCCACTCGCCGGTGCCCTCGGTCTCCTCGCCGTGCTCGACGCCGCGGGCGAAGAGGATCTGCATGCCGACGCAGATGCCGAGCACCGGCCGCCCGCCGGCCAGCCGCTTGCCGATGATCCGGTGCCCGTGCACGTCCAGCAGCCCCGCCATGCAGGCGGAGTAGGCCCCGACGCCGGGCACGACCAGGCCGTCGGCTTCGACGGCGGCATGCGGGTCGGCGGTGACCTCGACGTCGGCCCCGGCGCGCGCCACAGCGCGTTCGGCGGAGCGGAGGTTGCCGGAACCGTAGTCGAGGATCACCACACGAGACACGCCACCCAGCGTAGCCGTCGCGGTCAGCGGCGCTCGAAGGAATAGACGTCGGTCACGGTGTTGCAGGGTGACGGCGGCACGACCTCGACGCGCAGGACGCCGCCGTCGTAGTCGACGCCTTCCGGGGTGAAGGTCCCCGTGCAGGTGCTGACCAGCGGGACCTGGCCGATCTCGTGCACCCTCGCGGTGACGTCGCGGCCGGTCAGCGGCCGGGCGAGGTCGATCTGCAGGAGCTGCAGGTTGGTCGGGTACAGGTCGTTGTACGGGTCGCTGGTCGCGCAGACCAGGCGCGTCGAGGTGACGAAGTCGCAGCCCTGGGCGCTGCGGACGTGGTGGTCGAGGTGGATGCGGGCGGCGACCGGGAGGTCACCCGGCTGCCGGGGGCCGCGCGGGTTGAGGAAGGGCGTCGGCGAGACGAAGAGGCGGTCGATCTCGCCGAGCGGTCCGGAGACCAGCCACTGCCCGTCGGGGGTGGCCGCGACCTGGGCGTTCGCGTTGGCGGACGGCTCGTCGGGCTGCAGCGGGTGGACGAACTCCGTCGTCGTCCCGTCGGGCTTGGTGACCAGGTACATCTTCGTGGCCGGCACCGGCGTGCGGGTGTCCTGGTAGACGTCGAAGACGTAGCCGCGCAGCGAGTCGGGGTCGCCGACGTGGCCCCAGCCCTCGTCCTTGAGCGGCTGCGGGATGGTGGCGCCGTTGCGGTAGACGACCTCGGGGGCGTGGCCGGGCAGCCGGAGTGTCGCGAGGCCTTCGCCGCCGATCCGGGTCTCGGCGGTGGTGTGGCCGACCTGCTGCCAGCGCGGTTCGTGCGCGGTGGCGACGCCGGTCGCGGCGAGCAGGGTGGCGGTGGTGAAGGCGAGCAGACTTGCCGTCCGCAGTGCGCGCATGTGCGCTCCTCGGGAGTTGAGGCCTTGGCGGCGGCGGAGCCATCCTGCCACAGAGCGCGCACTCCCCGGAAAAATCTTGAAGATACCCGTTTGAGCGTCCCGCTGCCCGGGTATCACTTCACCCGATCGTGTGCGCTGAGCCCGCTGCGACCGGACGCCAGGGAGGCGAAGATGGCCGAGGACGATCTGCTGTCCCAGATGCTGCACGCCTGGCGCGACGACATCGAAAGCGTGCCGTTTCCGCAGTTCAGCGAGCTGCTGATCCCGCGCCAGCAGACCCGTCCGCGGTGCACCCCGAGCACGTCTGCCGCCCGCGTGACGAACGCCACGCGGAGAACAGACGCCTGACTGTGGTTTCCTGCGGTGGCCGCACCGACGCGTCCCCGGGAGCCCCTGATGAGCCGCACCCCTGACCCGCACGACTTCCTCGACCTCGACGCCGGGCTCGCCGAGGAGGAGCGCGCCATCCGCGACGCCGTCCGGGCGTACGCGAAGGACCACCTGCTGGACCACGTCGCCGACTGGTACGAAACCGGCGCGCTCCCCGCCGCCGAACTCGCGAAGGGCTTCGGCTCGCTCGGCCTGCTCGGCATGCACCTGGAGGGCTACGGCTGCGCCGGCACCAGCGCCGTCGCGTACGGCATCGCGTGCCGCGAACTCGAGGCCGTCGACTCGGGGCTGCGCAGCTTCGTCTCGGTGCAGGGGTCGCTGGCGATGTACGCGATCCACAAGTGGGGCAGCGAAGAGCACCGCCAGGAGTGGCTGCCGCGGATGGCGACCGGCGAAGCGCTGGGCTGTTTCGGGCTGACCGAGCCGGACGCGGGCAGCGACCCGGGCTCGATGCGGACGCGGGCGGTGCGCGACGGCGACGACTGGGTGCTGTCCGGCACGAAGATGTGGATCACCAACGGAACCGTCGCCGACGTCGCGGTCGTCTGGGCGCAGACCGACGACGGCATCCGCGGCTTCGTCGTCCCGACCACCACGCCGGGCTTCACCGCGAACGAGGTCAAGCACAAGCTCTCGCTGCGGGCGTCGCTGACCGCGGAGCTGGTGCTCGACGGCGTCCGGTTGCCGTCGTCGGCGGCGTTCCCCGAGGTCCGCGGGCTGCGCGGGCCGCTGTCCTGCCTGAACGAAGCCCGCTACGGGATCCTCTTCGGGGTCGTCGGGGCGGCGCGCGCGTGCTACGAATCCGCGTTGGAGTACACGCTCTCGCGGTCGCAGTTCGGGAAGCCGCTGGCCGGGTTCCAGCTGACCCAGCGCAAGCTGGCCGACCTGGTCGTCGAGGTCAACCGCGCCGGGCTGGTGGCGCTGCAGATCGGGCGCCTGAAGGACGCCGGCGAACTGCACCACAACCACGTCAGCTTCGGGAAGATGGCGAACGTCCGGTCGGCGCTGGACGTGGCCCGCACCGCGCGGTCGATGCTGGGCGCCAACGGGATTTCGCTGGAGTACCCGGTGATGCGGCACATGGCGAACCTCGAGACGGTGCTGACGTACGAAGGCACCGAGGAGATGCACGCGCTGTCACTCGGCCAGGCGGTCACGGGGCTGGCGGCGTTCCGCTGACCGGTTTTTGTCGGTGGTGCCCGCTAGCTTCTGCGCCATGACGTTCACCGAGTTCGAAACCGTGGTGGAACTGCGGCGCTACACCCTGCACCCCGGCCGGCGCGACGAGCTGGTCGAGCTGTTCGAGCGCGAGTTCGTGGAGCCGCAGGAGGCGGCGGGCGCGCACTTGTTCGGGCTGTTCCGGGCGCGGGCGTCCCCGGACGAGTTCGTGTGGCTGCGCGGTTTCCGCTCGATGTCCGAGCGCAAGGCGGCGTTGGAGGAGTTCTACTCCGGCCCGGTCTGGAAGGAGCACCGATCGGCGGCGAACGCCACGATGATCGACTCCGACAACGTGCTGCTGCTGCGCCCGGTCCGCCTCGGCCTGGCTTCGCCACCGCCGGGCACGGGGTGCACGTGACGATCACGCCTCCCGCGCCCCCACCCGAGTCGGCGTTCGCGGCGTTCGAGACGGAGCCGTCCCCGAACACGTTCCCGCAGCTGCCGGTCCGCACGGACGGCCCGTTCTCGGTGTACTTCAGCCGGGCGGCTTCGCCCGCGTCGTTCGAGCTCGTGCCGACTCCGCGGTCACTGATCCGGTGAGAGGAGTTCGATGAGCCCGGCGGGGTAGAGGATCTTGCGGCCTTCGCCGAACTCGGCGAGGTCGACCCAGCGGACGGTGGCGGGATCGTCGAGGATCTTCATTTCGCCGAGCTCGTACCGGCTGCGGTCGGCGAACTCGGCGGCGTAGAGGAAGACGATCTCGTGCCCGGGCCGGTCCTGCCAGGCGAAGACGTTCTCGAGCACGCCGAGCAGCTCCCCGACGACGATCTCGGCGTCGAGTTCTTCGCGGAACTCCCGTTCGAGGGCGTCCTTGCTGGTCTCACCGAACTCGATCCCACCCCCGAGCGGCCGGTGGAAGGTCTGGTCCTTGACGTCGTCGCGCCCTTCGAAGACGAGCAGGGCGTCCCCGCGCCGGATGACGGCGAGCGCGATGGGCCGGATCGATGGCATGGCGGCCACGCTATCGACCCGCGGCTCCCGAAGCACGCGCCGTCCCGCCCCGCCGGTACCCCCAGCACCGGCGAGGTTCCGCCTACTCCCCCAGGAACTGCCTGATCGAAAACCCCAGCGACCCGGCATCCAGGCCGTGCGCCAGATCGTGGTCCGCGATCCCGCCGTACGTCCGGATCTCGACGTCCCGCCGCACCCCCAGCGACCGCAACCGGTGCGGCACGTCGGAAAGCGCCTCCGACACCCACGCGGCCGACGTCCCCGCGAGGTACGGCTCCACCAGCACGACCGAAGCCGAAGAGGAGAGCACCGCCGAGCGCAGGCCGGCCGCGTCGAACGGGCGGATCGTCGACGCGTACAGCACCGTCACGTCCAGGCCCGCCGTCGCGCGCAGGACGCGGTCGAGCACCGGGCCCACCGCCACCACCACGCCGGCCGGTCCGGACCTCAGCCGCGTGAAGCCCACCCCCAGGTGCGGAGAAGCGTTTTCCTGCGCCGAAAGCCGCAGGTACACCCGCCCGTCTCCGGGGATCGACTCCAGCAGCAGCCGCTCGGCCTCGGCCGGGTGCCCCGGGACATGGACCGTCCAGCCCGGCAGGGAGTCGATCAGCGCGACGTCGCCCGGGGACTGGTGCGTGCGCCCCGCCGTCGACATGTCGTAGGACGCGCCCCACGACACCAGGACGCCGCCCACCTCCTGGTGCGAGAAGTCCAGCTTGATCTGCTCGAAGGCGCGCTCCACCAGGAACGACGGGAACGTGTGCACGATCGGGCGCAGGCCCGCCAGCGCCAGCCCGGCGCCCGTGCTGACCAGCAGCTGCTCGCGGATCCCGACGTTGATCACCCGGTCCGGGTGCCGCCGCGCGGCGCCGGCGAGCTGCGCGGCCGAGATGTCGGCCAGCACGACCGCGACGTCCGGGTCGGCGTCGACGATCTGTTCGGTGGTGGCGAGGAAGGTTTCCCGCATCGGCGACATGGTCAGCCTTTCGGTTCGACGACGGCGACCACGGCGAGCGGCCGGCCGGGGTGGGCGGTGGTGAAGGCGTCGTCCAGCGCGTCGTGGTCGCGGCCGGACACCGTGCGCGTCTCCCAGCCTTCGACGGCGAAGCGGCGGGCGAGGCCGCCCGGCCAGCCGCGCGTCGACGACTGGTTGTCGATCACCACCGTGGTCAGGTTTCCGAGGCCTTCGCGTGCCGCCACGACGATCGCCTCGTGGTTCGAGCCTTCGTCCAGCTCGGCGTCGCCGACGAGCGTCACGACCTTCGCGTCCGTCAGGCCGCGGGCGCGCAGGCCGAGCGCGGTGCCGAACGCGATCGGCAGGCCGTGGCCGAGGGAGCCGCTGGAGATCTCGACACCCGGGATGCGGCGCCGGTCGGGGTGGTAGCCGAGCCGCGACACCGGGTCGGACCACGTCGCCAGTTCCGCCTCGGCGATGAAGCCCTTCGCGGTGAGCACGGCGTAGTACGCCATCGGCCCGTGCCCCTTGGACAACAGGAACCGGTCGCGGCCCGGCTCGCGGAAGTTCTCGGGCGTGACGTCGAGCACGCGGTCGTAGAGCACCCACAGGACATCCAATGTGGACTCGGCGGCGGCGCTGTGCTTTTCGTCGCCGGTCATCAGCGATATCAGCCGGGGCAGGTCGGCGTAGCCCGGTTCGGTCACAGTGGTCATGACCCGACGATGCAACCTCGACTAAACTCGAAGTCAAGGATAGCCTGACCAGGTGACCAGGCTCGCTGAACATCTCAGCATCGGACAGGTGGCGGAACGCAGCGGGGTTCCGCACACGGCATTGCGGTTCTACGAGGAGAAAGGGCTGATCAGTTCGGAGCGGTCGGCGGGCAACCAGCGCCGCTACGCACGCTCGGTGCTGCGCCGGATCGCGTTCATCCGTGCCGCGCAACGGGTCGGGCTCTCGCTCGAGGACATCAGCACGGCACTGGCGACACTGCCGGAGGATCACGCGCCGACGAAGGCGGACTGGGCGCGGCTGTCCCGCGACTGGCAGCACGAGCTCGACGCGCGCATCGACGCCCTGCAACGGCTTCGCGACCGGCTGACCGGCTGCGTCGGCTGCGGCTGCCTTTCCCTGCGCAGCTGCGCGTTGTACAACAACGACGACGAGCTGGCCCGGTTCGGCCCGGGCGCGAGCAAGCTGCGCCCGGCGGTCGAGGGCGGCATCTAAACCGCTTGCGCGCGGCGGGATCCTGGGGAGGCAATGAACGAAAAAGAAGTGATCCGCATTTCGAAGCGGCTGGCGCGGCACCTGCGCCACGACCCGGCCGCCCTCGGCCTCACCCTCGCCCCCGGCGGCTGGGTCCCCGTCGACACGCTCGTGCGCGCCCTCGCGATCACCCGCGAGGAGCTCGACGAAGTGGTCGAGAAGAACAACAAGCGCCGTTTCGCCTTCGACGAAACGGGAACGCGCATCCGCGCAAGCCAGGGCCACAGCGTCACGATCGACTTGGGCCTACCGGACGCGACACCCCCGGACGTCCTCTACCACGGAACGGTCGCAAAATTCCTCGACGCGATCTTCCGCGAGGGCCTGCGCCCGATGAACCGCCACGCGGTCCACCTGTCGCCAACCCTCGACACCGCCCGCACGGTCGGCGCCCGCCGCGGCAAGCCGGTGATCCTCCGCGTCGACGCCGCCGCCATGGCCGCGGCAGGCCACGCGTTCCAGGTGAGCGCCAACGGAGTCTGGCTCACAGCTTCCGTCCCCCCGCCCTACCTAACCCACCTCC
>NZ_MUMI01000543.1 GCF_002155975.1 Amycolatopsis kentuckyensis | reverse complement strand
GACCCGGCCCGGCGCGGGTGCGAAACCCCGGCCATCGACCCCCGGAAACCAGCAGGCGGCCCGGTGCGTAACCACTGGGTTCACCCCGTCACCCGCCCGCTCGGCGGTATCGCCGCCCGCGGCCCGTACTTACCGTCGATCGGGCGAGGACGCGAACCGGAAGGAGAGCGATCATGCACGGGTGCTGCTCGAAGTGCACCGGTCAGGGCTGTGGCTGCTGCGGCAACTGCAACTGATCCCACCCGGCGCCGCGGCGGCCCTGGCGCCGCCGGGGCGCCCTAACCCGCCGTGCAGGTCGCCGAAGTCGCGGCTGCCAATGCTTGCCTGTGCAGTGCGTCGAACCGGTGGAACAGCTCCACCACGTCCGCCGTCACCAGCTGGTGCACCGGGCACGAGCGCGCCGCCCGCGAAGTTGCCGTTGCCGCCAGTTCCGTCAGCAGGCCCGTGTTGAGCCCGTCGATCACCGGGCGGATCTGCCCGAGGTCGGGACGGCCGGCCGGCACCTCCTCGGGATGCGCGTCCCAGCGGGCGTAGAGGCCGCGCTGCACCAGCTTGTTCGCCTCGATCTGGGCGCGGAAGAACCGCACCGCGTCCGCCGGGTCGAGGCCGAGGCCCGGGGCGCGCGCGGCCACCGAGTCGTAGATCTGCTGCTCCCGCGCCGGGTCGTCGATCGGCGACGGCGTGCCGTACTTGGCCGCGGCCACCTGGTCGGCGATCGCGACGCGCTGCGCCGCCAGGTCGGTGAGCCGCCACAGCGAGGGGCTCGAAGCCGAAGCGGGGGCCGCGAAGAGGAGGGCCGCGGCGAGGGCCGCCGTCACCGTGACGAGCAGGGACCGAAGGCGCATGGCTCCGGACCGTACATGCGAAAATCACCGCGTGTCCGCGCCTTCCGCCATTTCCGAAGTCATCTCCGTGCTGGAACGGGCTTACCCGCCCGAGCTCGCCGAGTCGTGGGACGCCGTCGGCCTCGTCTGCGGCGATCCCGCCGAACCCGTGAGCCGCGTGCTGTTCTGCGTCGACCCCGTCGGCGAGACCGTCGACGAAGCCGTCGAGCTCGGCGCGCAGCTGATCGTCGCGCACCACCCGCTGCTGCTGCGCGGCGTGCACGGCGTGCCCGCCGACACCGCCAAGGGCTCGCTGGTCCACCGGATGATCCGCGAGGGCATCGCCCTCTACTGCGCGCACACCAACGCCGACTCCGCCGACCCCGGTGTCTCGGACGCCCTCGCGCAGGCGATCGGGCTGCGCGTGACCGGCCCGCTGGCGGCCAACAGCGACGGCGTCACCGGCATCGGCCGGATCGGCGAACTGCCCGAGCCCGAGCCGTTCGCGGCGTTCGTCCAGCGCGTCGCCGACGCCCTCCCCGCGACCGTGCCCGGCGTGCTCGGCGCGGGCGACGCCGGCCGCCCGATCCGCACCGTCGCCGTCTCCGGTGGCGCGGGGGACTCCTACCTGAAGCAGGCCACCGAAGCCGGCGTCGACGCCTTCGTCACCGCCGACCTGCGGCATCACCCCGCCGGTGAGCACCTCGCCGGCCGCGGCCCGGTGCCCGCGCTGGTCGGGCTGACCCACTGGGCCAGCGAGTGGCCCTGGTGCGGGCAAGCCTCGGCGCTCGTGGCGCGGACCTTTGCGGGTAACGTCGACGTTCACGTCTCCACGCGGTGCACCGACCCGTGGAACGTCCGCGCCGAGCGCACATCGATTTAGAGGAGCACCGTGAAGGCCGAACCCGCCGTGCAGCGCCAGTTGCTCGAGCTCGCCAAGGTGGACGCCGAGCTCTCGCGCACCGCGCACCGCCGCCGCACCCTGCCGGAGCTGGCCGAGATCGACGCGGGGGAGAAGACCGCCCGCGAGCGCCGCGACGCGCTCGTGTCGGTGGAGACCGCCGCTTCCGACCTCGACCGCGAGATCGCCCGCCAGGAGAAGGAGATCGAGTCGGTGCGCGCCCGCGAGGACCGCGACCGCAAGCTCCTGGCGTCCGGCTCGGTGAACTCGAAGCAGATGACCGACATCGAGCACGAGCTGCAGTCGCTGGAACGCCGCCAGCGCGCGCTGGAGGACGACCTGCTGGAGCTGATGGAACAGCGCGAGGCCCTCGGCCTGGACGCGCAGCGCACCGGCGCCGAGGTCGACAAGGCCGAGGCCGAGGTCGCCGCCGCGATCGTCCGCCGCGACGAGGCGTTCAAGGACCTCGACACCACCCGCGCACGCCGCGACGAAGACCGCGTGAAGCTGCTGCCGCGCTTCCCGGAACCGCTGCTCAAGCTGTACGAGCGGGTCCGCGAGCACAAGGGCATCGGCGCCGCGCTGCTGCGCGCCCGCCGCTGCGGTGCCTGCCAGCTGGAGCTGGACCGCAACACGGTCAACGAGATCAAGGCCGCGCCGGAGGACGACGTCATCCAGTGCGAGAACTGCGGCGCGATCCTGGTCCGGACCCTGGAGTCGGGTCTGTGACGTCGCACGTCATCGTCGAGGCCGACGGCGGTTCCCGGGGCAACCCGGGGCCCGCCGGCTACGGCGCCGTGGTGAAGGACGCCGCCACCGGTGACGTCCTCGCCGAGCGCAAGGAAAGCCTCGGCGTGGTCACCAACAACGTCGCCGAGTACAACGGCCTGATCGCCGGCCTGGCCGCCGCGGCCGAGCTCGGGGCGTCCACTGTGGACGTCCGGATGGACTCGAAGCTCGTGGTGGAGCAGATGTCCGGGCGCTGGAAGATCAAGCACCAGGACATGCAGCCGCTGGCCGAGCGGGCCAAGGAGCTGGCCGCGGCGTTCTCCCGCGTCGGGTACGAGTGGATCCCGCGCGCGCAGAACTCCCACGCCGACCGCCTCGCCAACGAGGCCATGGACGCGGCGACCGGCAAGCCCGCCGCCGGCCGGCCCGGCGCCGCGAAGACCGCGGCGGCCGCCGCCCTGCCCAAGCTGCCGACCCGCAAGCCCGACCGCGCGGCGGTGCCCTGGACCGGCGCGAAGGGCACCCCCACTCGGCTGCTCCTGCTGCGTCACGGCCAGACCGAGATGTCGGCCCTGCGGCGGTACTCCGGCCGCGGCGACGTCCCGCTGACCGAGCTGGGCCGGACGCAGGCCGCCGCGGCGGCGAAGCGGCTGGCCGCGACCGAGGGCCTGGTCGTCGACGGCGAGGCCGTCCCGATCGTCTCCTCGCCGCTCACCCGCACGAAGCAGACCGCGCAGGCCGTCGCCGACGCGCTCGGCGGCCGCGTCGAGACCCACCCCGGCCTGATCGAGACCGACTTCGGCGAGTGGGAAGGCCTGACGTTCGCCGAAGCGGCCGACCGCGACCCCGAGCTGCACCGCTCCTGGCTGGGCGACAGCTCGGTGCCGCCGCCCGGCGGGGAGAGCTTCGACGTCGTCCACCGGCGCGTCCGCAAGGCCCGCGACGAGCTCATCGCCGAGCACGGCGGCAAGACGTTGGTGCTGGTCAGCCACGTGACGCCGATCAAGACGCTGCTCCGGATGGGCCTCGACGCCGGGCCGCAGCTGCTGTTCCGGCTGCACCTCGATCTGGCGTCGCTGTCGATCGTCGAGTTCTACCCGGACGGGAACGCCTCGGTCCGCCTCGTCAACGACACCTCGCACCTGGCCTGACCGGCGGAAATGTGGGGTGGATCACGCTCAACACCGACGCGTGGCCGACCCCGGATGGGGTATTGGCTACAGTGTCTCGACCGCGTCGCCGCGGTGGCGGATCCGCCGATGGATCCACTCAGGGGGCGCCAGCTCGCGCGTATCCCACCGGCAGAAGCCTGCGGGCGGAACAGTGACGAGGACATGACGGCTAGCGCACTCACCGAGACTTCCCCGAGCGACGTCCCCGAGGACCCGGCCACCACCACGGCCACCCGCGGCTGGGGCGCGCGCCTGGCGCCGGTGCTGGCCGTGCTCGCCGGCGTCGCGGCCGTCGCCGTGCACGCCACCCGCTACGGCCACTGGATCGTCGACGACGCCGCCATCACCTTCTCCTACGCCCGCAGCTTCGCCGACGGCCTCGGCCCGGTGCTGCAGCCGGGCGCCCCGCCGGTCGAGGGCTTCTCCGACCCGACGTGGATGGTGCTGCTCGGCCTCGGCAAGCTCGTCGGCCTCTTCGACCACGGCGCGCTCTTCGGCATCCCGGACTACGTGCTGTTCCCGAAGGCGCTGGGCCTGCTGTTCACCGGCGGCGTCCTGACGGCCTGCCACATCGCCGCGAAGCAGATCTTCACGCGGTTCGCCTGGCTGGCGACGCTGATCGCCGGCCTGACGCTGGCGACGATCCCGTCGTACGTCATCTGGGTCGTCTCGGGCCTGGAGAACTCGCTGTTCGCGTTCGCGGTGGTCACGCTGGGCGTGACGCTGTTCGTCGCGGTGCGCAACGACCGGCTCCTGACCCCCAAGGTGGCGATCTGGGCGGGGGTCATGGTGGCGTTCGCCGCGCTGACCCGTCCGGAAGGCCTGATCTACGCGGGCGCGTACCCGCTCGCCGCGCTGTTCCTGCTGCGGTCCGGGCTGTTCTGGAAGAGCTTCCGGCTCGCGCTGCTGTCGGTGGCGGCGTTCGCGGTGCCGTTCGGCGCCTACGTCGTCTGGCGGCACGCGGAGTTCGGGCGGCTGCTGGCCAACCCGTCGGTGGCGAAGCAGCAGGGCCTGCCCGGCTTCGACGCGGTGAAGCGGCCGTTCGAGCTGGTCGGCTACGCGGGCTGGGCCGGCGTGGTCGCGCTGGCGCTGGTGATCGTGTTCGCGCTGGTCAAGGCGCCGTGGCGGCGTTCGCTGATCGCGCTGCTGGTGCCGCTGGGGCTCGGGATCATCGCGTACGGCGTGATGGTCGCCGACTGGATGTACCAGCACCGGTTCGCCAGCCCGATCTGGGCGCTGGCGGTCATCGCGGGCACCCTGTCCGCCGGTGAGCTGCTGCGCCACCGGCAGGTGCTGCTGCGCGCCGGGATCGTCGTGGTGCTGGTGGGCGCGTTCGTCCCGTCGGCGGTCGGGTTCGCGGCCGCGGCGGACAAGTTCGCGAAGAACCCGAACATCACGGCGTGCCTGGTGGCCGACCGCTTCGGCCGCGGCTTCAACACCTACGCCGACATCCTCGGCCTGCAGAAGGCGTCGCTGCTGCTGCCCGACCTCGGCGGTTCGTCGATGACGAGCCGGCTCGAGCTGGTGGACATGGCGGGCCTGGTCAACAAGCCGATCGCCGACCTGGTGCACGACAACGACCTGGCCGGCCTGCGCAACTACGTGTTCGACACGGTCAAGCCGACGTTCATCCACTCGTGGGGCCCCTGGGCGGCGGGCAACGGCATCGCGCTGGACCCGCGCCTCGACCGCGACTACGTGCTGATCTACAGCTCCCCGATCGAAGGTCTCCGCAACGGCGACTGGGTGCGGCGCGACGCGGTCACCGACCCGGCGAAGCTCAAGGCGGCCCAGGACTACGCGGCGAAGACGATCCCGGCGGTGGCGGCGGACCGCTTCGGCGGCCCGCTGGACGACTGCGGCGCGACGATGAAGCCGGGCCAGACGATCACGATCCCCGGCTGAGCCTGTTCGCTCAGCGGAGGTGCGCGGCGCGGAAGGCGTCGATCTGCCGCCGCACGCCGGTGTCGTCGGTGACAGCCTCGAGCACGCGCCGGACGCGGCCGAGGTCGCCGGGGTGGCCCGGCCAGTGCGTCGCGGGCACCTCCAGCACGGCGGCCAGCAGGTCACCGGGGTAGAAGTCGCCTTCGGTCATGGGGTCGTGTTCGAGGTGGGTGAGCGCGAGGGGGACCAGCACCTCGACGCCGACGTGCTGGCCCAGCAGCAGCCGGAGGTCTTCGGCGCTCAGCTCACCGACCGGCTTGCGCCGCAGTTCGTGGGCCGTCCGGACCAGCCGGGTCGCGTCGGCGGGCGGTGCGCCCCAGGCGTGGCCTTCGAGCTGTTCGAGGCTCAACGACGGATTGATCACGGTTCAGAGTACCGACCAGAGCGCGACCGTCGCCGCGGCCAGGCTCAGCGGGGTCGTGAGCGCCCCCAGCGCGTGGAACGTCCTGGGGGAGGGCGGCTCCGGGAGCGTCCGGCGCCACAGCAGCGTCGCCAGTGAGCCGAGGTAGCTCGCGTTCGGGCCGATGTTGACGCCGAGCAGCACCGCCAGCAGCACCCCCGGCGCCGGGTGCGGGCCCAGCACGGACAGCAGGATGAGGGTGGCCGGCAGGTTGTTGACCAGGTTGGCCAGCAGCGCCGCCACCCCGGCGGCGACCAGCAGGTCGACCAGGCCGGTCGACGTCGGCAGGACGGCGCGCAGCACGCCGCCGAGCAGGTGCTCCGACACGGCCTCGACCACGACGGCCAGGCCCAGCACGAACAGGCACAGCTGCGGCGCCGCTTCGGTGACGAGCTGCCACGGCCGGATCTTGCCCTGCGCGAGCGCACGCACGCCGAGGATGAGCGCGGCCAGCGCGGCGATCCACACCGGCTCGACGTGCCCGAGCTGCCCGACGGCGAACCCGGCGAGCGTCAGCCCGAGGATGACCAGGGAGAACGTCGGCGTCTCGAGGTGCTGCCGCGGTTCGGGCGTCTCCCGCGGCCGCAGATCGGTCTTGAAGAACCAGAAGAACACGAGCAGCTCGATGCCGATCGTGACCAGCCACGGCAGGGCCATCAGCGCGGTGAACCCGGCGAAGGTCAGCCCGGACGCGGCGAAGGCGAGGAGGTTGGTCAGGTTGGAGACGGGCAGCAGCGTCGACGCGGAGTTGGCCAGGTGCGCGCAGGCGTAGACGTGCGGCCGGGCGGGGAGTTCGAGGCTTTTCGCGGTGGCGAGGACGACCGGGGTGAGCAGCACGACGGTGGCGTCCAGGCTGAGAATGGCGGTGACTCCGGCCGCGGCGGCGAAGGTGAGGACGAGCAGCCGCCGCGGACGGCCGTGACACGCCTCGGCGAGCCGGTTGCCGAGCCAGGCGAAGACCCCGTCGACACTGGCCAAAAAGGACAAAAGCAGGATCGCGGCCAGAAAGCCCAGCGTGGGCAGGATTTCGACAGCCCGCGCACCGGCCGCGTCGGCGGGCACGAGACCGAGGAGAAGAGCGATCCCGGCGGCGGGCACGGCGGCGACGGCTTCGGGCCACCCCCGCGGCCGCACGATGGCGAAGACGAGCACACCGGCCAGGAGCAGCAGGCTGGCCGCGCCCGCGAGGAGGTTCACGCGTTCACGCTAACCGCGGCCCGATTCTGTCGGTGCCTCCGGGTAGCGTGGAGAACGGGGGGCGCCCCCGCGGGCGGGAGTCCGATTTGGACATCGGCGGGCCGGAGCGCCGGTCTCGACCTGCAGCGGGAAAGGGCGGACCGGTCACCGCGAGATCGCCGCCGCCCGGGGCAGCGACCGTCCGCGCG
>NZ_MUMI01000542.1 GCF_002155975.1 Amycolatopsis kentuckyensis | reverse complement strand
GCCCGCCGAGGAGGTGGCGCGCATCGGCGCGCCGATCGCCTCGGCGCTCGCCGCCGCGCACGCCGAAGGCGTGGTGCACCGCGACGTCACCCCCGGCAACGTCCTGCTCGGCGAGTCCGGCGACGTCAAGATCGCCGACTTCGGCATCTCCCGGGCCACCGGCGAAGGCACCGTGACCGGCGGCGGCTTCATCGCGGGCACGCCGGCGTACCTGGCGCCCGAAGTGGCCGGCGGTCACGAAGCCGGTTACCCGGCCGACGTCTTTTCCCTCGGGGCGACGCTCTACCGCGCGCTGGAGGGCACTCCCCCGTTCGGCAACGACGACAACGCGATCACGCTCCTGCTGCGCATCGCCAAGGAGGAGACCATCCCGCCGCGGCACGGCGGGCCGCTCGCCGAAGTGCTCACCCGCATGCTGCAGCGGGACCCCGAAGCGCGCCCGGCCATGGCGGAGGTCCAGGAGCTGTTCGAAGCGGTCACCGGCGGCCGTCCGCTGCCGCCGCCCCGGCCGCGGCCCCGGGCCGGGACCCGGCTCCTGCGCGTCCGCCGCCGTCCGCGGCGCCGGCTCGTCCTGGCGGGCGCCGCGGGGACGGTGCTGCTGGCGCTCGGCGTGGTGATCGGCACGGTGATCGTCCCGGACGGCACGCCGGTGGCCGCCCCGGTTTCCCCCGGCCCCGCGGCTCCGGTGAGCTCGAGCCCGGCGCCGACGACACCGGCCGACCTCGGCTGCGCCGCCCGCTACGAGGTGACGAACTCCTGGCCCGGCGGCTACCAGGTCCAGGTGACGGTGCGCAACGACCGGACCGCGGGCCTGGACGGCTGGACCGTGCGCTGGCAGCTGCCCGCCGGTCACCGCATCAGCGGCTTGTGGAACGGCACCTTCACGGTCGACGGTTCCACGGTGACGGTCGAGAACGCCGCCTGGAACGCGAAGCTCGACGCGGACAAGACCACGACGTTCGGCCTGATCGCCCTGACGCAGAACGGAAGTGGCGACGCCCGCCCGGCGCTCACCTGCCGGACGCTGTGACCTCGCGGGCCGCCCGCTCCAGCCGGTCCAGCACCGCCCGGACGTCCGGC
>NZ_MUMI01000541.1 GCF_002155975.1 Amycolatopsis kentuckyensis | reverse complement strand
CGGCGCGGCGAAGGCGCTGGGCTGCAGCGAAGGCAACGTGAAGAGCCAGACCGCCCGCGGGCTGGCGAACCTGAGGCAGGTCCTCGAACGGGAGGTGGAGACCAATGGATGAGCAGGAACTGCGCTCCTTGTTCTCCGCCGCGCCGCCGGACGCGCCGTCGCCGACGTTCAGCCGCGACGACGTCGTCCGCGAATCCCGCCGCCAGACCCTGCGCCGCCGGAACCGGATCACCACCGGGGTGAGCGCCGCCGCGCTGGTCGTCGTCGGGTTCGGCGCGTACGGGATGCTGTCGGGGGGTACCCCGAAGTCGATGACCGCGGCGACGGACAGCGGCGTGTCCGCCGAATCCGGCCCGGGCGCCGTGCAACCGGGGGACGGCTCGATGCGTCCTCAGGTGGGTGGGGAGTCACCGAACTTCCCGGCCCAGCCACCTCAGCAGGGGGGTGCCGGGGACGGGAAGACCGGCCAACTGGCCGAAGGCGCCTCCGGGTGCGCACAGGTGGACGGGGAGCTCGCCATCGCCCTCGCTGGCGAGCTCCCCGGCCACGTCATCGTCACCCAGGCCGTCCCGGGCGGCGCCTGTTCGACGGTGTCGCGGTCCGCTGGGTTCCCCGTCCCGGGCGGCGAAGTCGCCGCGGCGGTGTACCCGAAGGGCATCCCGGAGGTCTTCAAGTCCCAGCCGGCCGGCACGGTCACCGCGCGCGTGGGTACCGCGTCCGGTGGGGTGCTGGTGCTGGTCAGCGTGCCTTCCGCGGGAGCGGCGGCGCCGTACGCGGGCCAGGTGGACCAGTTCGCGCGCGATCTCGCGCCCCGCTTCTGAGCCCGGGTCCGCCCGGTTGGCAGAATGACCGGCCATGACCGCTGCGACCACCCCGAAGGGGGAGCGACGGCGTGCCGCGCTCGTCGAGGCCGCCGCGAAACTGCTCGTCGAGGGCGGGTTCGACGCCGTGCGGCACCGGGCGGTGGCCGAGCGGGCGGGCCTGCCGCTGGCGTCGACGACGTACTACTTCGACTCGCTGGAAGACCTGGTCACGGCGGCCGTCGAGCACCACTCGAACGCCGAGCTGGCGACCGGCCGCCGCCGGCTGGAGGAGCTCGCGACCCGCAACCGCGGCGTGCAGGCGACCGTCGACCTGGTGCTGGACCTCCTGCTCGGCCCGGAGAGCGGCGACCCGGCAGCCGACGCCGAAGCCGTCCTCCTGCGCTACGAGCGGCTGGTCGCGACCGGCCGCCGCCCGTACCTGCGGCCGCTGATGCGGACGCTGTCGGCCCAGCTCAACGAGCTGCTGACGGAGATCTTCGCCCGCTCGGGCACCCCGGTCACCGGAACCGAGCTGGAGCGGCTGGTCGCCCTGGTCGACGGCGCGGTCGTCAACGCACTGGTCGAGGTCGACCCGGAGCCCCGCGCCGCGGCGGCCCGGATGCTCCAGGCGGCGCTCGCGGAGTGAGCCGAGCACCCCTTCACGAGCGCGTGCGCTGAGCCTTCGCCAGGTCGTCCTGGGCCTTGGTGACCAGGGTGAGCATCGCCTGCTCGGCCGCGACCGGGTCGCCCGCGACGATCGCGTCGAACACCTTCCGGTGGTTCGGCACGGGGTCCTCGGCCGCCGGGGAGCCGTGCACCAGCTTGTCGCGCTCGGCCAGCCCGATCGCGATGATCCGTTCCATCCGCATCAGGAAGTTGTTGTGCGTGGCGGCCATCAGCCGCCGGTGGAAGGCGAGGTCGGCCTGGACGCTCGCCTCCGGGTCGTCGCCCGCGGCGGCCATGTCGGTGAGCGCGTCCCGCAGCGCCTCGAGGTCTTCTTCGGTCGCCCGCGCGGCGGCGATCCGGGCGGCGGCCGGCTCGACGACGGCACGGACCTCGGTGAGCTCGTCGAGCAGCCCGGGATCGTCGGCGGCCGCGGTCTGCCAGCGCATGACGTCGGCGTCGAGCATGTTCCACTTCTCGCGCGGCTGCACGAAGGTGCCGCGCTTCTGCCGGGCGTCGATCATGCCCTTGGCGGCCAGCACTTTGAGCGCTTCGCGCAGCGCGGTGAGGCTGATGTCGAGCTCTTCGCGCAGCGCGGGCAGGTCCAGGACGGTGCCCTCGCCCCACTCGTCGGAGAGGATCCGGCTGGCCAGTGCCTCCACGGTCTGGCCGTGCAACCCGCGTGGCCGGTGTTCGGTCAATGGAGGGCCCTCTCAGCCGGCAGGTGATGACCGAATTATGAAGGCCGGGTCAAGGCAGGGAAACCGGCAGCACGAACGTCGGCGACCCCGTCGGGTGGTACCGCAGCTCGGCCTCCCCGGACGCGGTCAGCGTGAACGCCGTGATCGCGTTCTCCGACTGCGCCGCCACGTAACAGGTCCCGTCGACCAGTGCGAAGTGCCGCGGGTTCGCGCCGCACGGCTGGTCCGCCACGGCCGCCGCGTCGTCCAGCACGAACTCCGTCACGCAGTCCGGGCCGCGGTTCGACACGTACAGGCGCGAGTCGGCCAGTTCCAGGTGGGCCACGAGGTTGGGTTTCACCGGAGAGAGCGTCGACGGCGTCGACGCCACCACCTCGAACGCGCCCGGCGCCTTCTCGCGGACCGTCACCAGCGTCCCGGCCAGCTCGCCGACGACGTACGCGAGGTCCGTGCCCGGCCGGCGCACCAGCTGACGCGGTCCCGTGCCCGGCGGCAGCGAGGACACCGCCAGCGGCTCGAGGGCCCCCGACGACGTCAGCGTGTAGCTGCGGATCTCGTCCGTCCCCAGGTCGACCGCGCTGACGACGGAACCGTCCGGCGACGGGACGGCCATGTGGACGTGCGCCGCCTCCTGGCGGTCGGCGACCGGGCCGCTCCCGCTGTGCCGGACCAACGCCGTCCGGGACACCAGGGCGCCGGATCCGGAGAGCGAGAACACCGCCACGCTGCCGCCGGTGTAGTTGGCGCACAACAGGAACCGGCCGTCGGGCGTGACCGCCAGGTGGCACGGGTGCGCGCCGCCCGTCTCGGCCGTGCCCAGCACCGACAGCTCGCCGGACGGGGCGATGGCCAACGCCGTCACGCCGCCGTCCGTGGTCTCGTTGGCCGCGTACAGCACCGGCAACGACGGGTGGCGCACCAGCCACGACGGCGACTCCAGCGGCAGCGAAGCCACTTCGCGCAACGAGCCGGACGGCGACCGCGAGAGCGTGGTGATCCCGGTGCCGTTCCCCGCATCGCCGGTGTAGCACCCGACGAAGACCAGCTCAGCCATGCGTGCTCCTCAACAGCGTCCCGACCCGGGCGGCGATCTCCGCGGCGGAACCGCGGGTCAGCGCCGAGCCGATCCCGCAGGCGACCGCACCCGCCGAGAGCCAGCCTGGCACGTCCGCCGGCCCGATGCCGCCGGTGGGTACCAGCGGGGCCTGGGGCAGCGCCGCCCGCACGTCCGCCACCCACGACGGGCCCAGCGCCGACGCCGGGAACACCTTCACCGCATCGGCACCTTCCTCCAGCGCCCGCACGATTTCGGTCACCGATCCGGCGCCCGGGAGGGCCGCCACGCCGTACCGGTGCGCGGTCCGGATCACCGCGGTGTCCACCGACGGTGCCACGAGGAACCGCGCCCCCGCCCGGATCGCCAGCACCGCGGACGTCTCGTCGAGCACGGTGCCGGCGCCGATCGTCGCGTCCGGGTAGGCGGCCGTGAGCTCGGCGATCGCGTCCAGGGCGCCGGGGTTCGTCAGCGGCAGCTCGATCGAGCGCAGCCCGGCTTCGAGGGCCGCGCGGGCCGCTTCCACCGCGGACTCCGCGTCGTGCGTGCGCACGATTCCGACGACTCCCTGGCGCAGCGTGTCCGCCATGATCTCCCACCGGTAGCTCATGGGCGCAGTTTACCTTGTGAAATCTTAAATTAGGATTTATTCTCGTGGTTCTAGGGCAGGAGGGGCGATGCCGACAGCGGTGGTGACCGGAGCGGCGTCCGGGATCGGGGCGGCGACCGCGCGGAAGCTCGTCGACGACGGTTACCGCGTGCTGGGCGTGGACGTCGCCGAGCTCCCCGACGGCGTCACGCCGATCCGGGGTTCGGTGAGCGACGAAGCGACCTGGGCGAACCTCGGCGAGGTGGACGCCCTGGTCAGCAACGCCTACGTGCCCAGCGCCGGGCCGCTGCACGAGATCGGCCTGGCCGAGTGGCAGCGCCAGCTCGACGTCAACCTGACCGGCACCTACCTCGCCGTGAAGGCGTGCCTGCCGTCGTTGCGGGAACGCCGTGGCGCGATCGTGCTGGTCTCGTCGGTGCACGCGCACTTCGGCCTGCCGGGCCACCCCGCGTACGCCGCCAGCAAGGGCGCGCTCGTCGCGCTCGCCCGGCAGCTGGCCGTCGAGTACGCCCCCGGCGTGCGGGTCAACTCCGTGCTGCCGGGGCCGGTGCTGACCGAGGCCTGGAAGGACATCTCGCCCGAGGACCGCGACCGCAGCGCGCGGGCGACCCCGGCCGGCCGCCTGGGCCGGCCGGAGGAAGTCGCGGACGTGATCGCGTTCCTGCTCTCGGCCGCCGCGTCGTTCGTCACCGGGGCCGAGCTGACCGTCGACGGCGGCTGGTCCGCCGCCAAGGATTCCGCGTAGAAACGGGGCACCGGGTGAAGATCACCGAGATCGAAACGTTCCTGGTCGCACCGCGCTGGCTGTTCCTCAAGGTCAGCACGGACGACGGGATCAGCGGCTGGGGCGAGCCCGTGGTCGAGGGCCGCGCGGAGACCGTGCGCGCGGCCGTGCACGAGCTGTCGGAGCTGCTCATCGGCCAGGACCCGCTGCGCATCGAAGACCACTGGCAGGTGCTGCGGCGCGGCGGTTTCTACCGCGGCGGCCCGGTGCTCTCCAGCGCGCTCGCCGGGTTCGACCACGCGCTGTGGGACATCGCCGGCAAGGTCCGCGACGCACCGGTGCACGAGCTGCTCGGCGGGCCGGTCCGCGACCGCGTCCGGGTCTACAGCTGGGTCGGCGGCGACCGCCCGGCCGGCATCCGCGAGGCGGTGACCGCGCAGGTCGAGGCCGGGTTCACCGCGGTGAAGATGAACGTCGCCGGGCCCATGACGGCGATCGCGTCCCCGGCCGAGGCCGACGCGGCGGTGGCGCGCGCCTGGGAAGCGCGGGAGGCACTCGGCCCGCACCGCGACCTGGCCATCGACTTCCACGGCCGCGTCTCGCCCGCGATGGCGCGCCGGCTGGTGCGGCTGCTCGAGGACGTCCAGCCGCTGTTCGTCGAGGAGCCGGTGCTCCCGGAGACCCAGGGCGACGCCCTGCGCTCGGTCGTCGAGGCGGCCACGGTGCCGATCGCGGTCGGCGAGCGGCTCTATTCGCGCTGGGAGTTCAAGCCGGTGCTCGACGCCGGGGTCGCGGTCGTCCAGCCCGACCCCTCGCACGCGGGCGGCATCTCGGAGCTGCGGCGGATCGGGGCGCTGGCCGAGATGTACGGCGCTTCGCTGGCGCCGCACTGCCCGCTCGGCCCGATTTCGCTGGCCGCGTCGCTGCAGGTCGCCTTCGCGACGCCGAACTTCCTGATCCAGGAACAAAGCGTGGGCATGCACTACCACGAGGGCCGGGAACACCAGTACCTCACGGATCCGTCGATCTTCACCTTCCAGGACGGCTACGCGGCCCGGCCGCTCGGCCCCGGACTCGGCATCGAGGTCGACGAAGAAGCCGTGCGCCGGGCCGACCGAACCGGGCACACCTGGCGCTCACCGGTGTGGCGCCACGACGACGGCGGCTTCGCGGAATGGTGAAACCCCGGCCCGTCACCGCGCTGACCTGCGCAGGTATCGTGAGGGCGTGACGGACAAGCCCCGCATTCCGAACGTACTCGCCGCCCGCTACGCCTCCGCGGAGCTGGTCTCGCTCTGGTCCCCGGAGCGGAAGGTCGTCCTGGAACGGCAGCTCTGGCTCGCCGTCCTCAAGGCCCAGCAGGACCTCGGCGTCGAGGTGCCCGACGGCGTCGTCGAGGCCTACGAGCGGGTGCTGGAGAAGGTCGACCTCGAGTCGATCGCCGAACGCGAGCGCGTCACCCGCCACGACGTCAAGGCGCGGATCGAGGAGTTCAGCGACCTCGCCGGCCAGGAGCACATCCACAAGGGCATGACCTCGCGCGACCTCACCGAGAACGTCGAGCAGCTCCAGCTGCTCCGCTCCCTGGAGCTCGTGCGCACCCGCGTCGCCGCCGTGCTGGCGCGGCTGGCGGCCCTCGCCGTCGAGCACGCCGACACCGTGCTGGCCGGCCGCTCGCACAACGTCGCCGCGCAGGCCACCACCCTCGGCAAGCGGTTCGCCACCGCGGCCGACGAACTGCTGGTCGCCTTCGAGCGGCTCGACAACCTCATCGAGCGGTACCCGCTGCGCGGCATCAAGGGCCCGGTCGGCACCGCGCAGGACATGCTCGACCTGCTCGGCGACGAGTCCACTTTGGACCAGCTCGAGGACCGCGTGATGCAGCACCTCGGCTTCAACCGGCGGTTCGTCAGCGTCGGCCAGGTGTACCCGCGCTCGCTCGACTTCGACGTGCTGTCCACTGTGGTCCAGCTCGCCGCGGCGCCGTCCAGCCTGGCCAAGACGATCCGGCTGATGGCCGGCCACGAGCTGGTCACCGAGGGCTTCAAGCCCGGCCAGGTCGGCTCGTCGGCCATGCCGCACAAGATGAACACCCGCTCGTGCGAGCGCGTGAACGGCCTGGCCGTCGTGCTGCGCGGCTACCTCTCGATGATCGGCGAACTGGCCGGCGACCAGTGGAACGAGGGCGACGTCTCCGACTCGGTCGTCCGCCGGGTCGCGCTGCCCGACGCCTTCTTCGCGCTCGACGGCCTGCTGGAGACGTTCCTCACCGTGCTCGCCGAGTTCGGCGCCTTCCCGGCGGTGATCGAGCGTGAGCTCGATCGCTATCTGCCGTTCCTCACCACGACGAAGGTGCTCATGGCGTCGGTCCGCGCCGGCGTCGGGCGTGAGACGGCCCACGAAGCGATCAAGGAGCACGCGGTCGCCGTCGCGCTCGAGATGCGCGAAGGCCGCGCCGAGAACGACCTCCTCGACCGGTTCGCCGCCGACGAGCGCATCCCGCTCGACCGCGGTGAGCTGGACAAACTCCTCGCCGACCGGATCTCGTTCACCGGCACGGCCGGCCGTCAGGTGACGCAGGTGGCCGAGCGCGTCGCGGAGGTCCTCGAGCGCTTCCCCGAGGCGTCGGGCTACGTGCCGCAGCCGATCCTGTGAGCTGACGCACCAGTCCACGGACTGGAACGAATCCACACGAACGGGCGAAATCCCTAATCTCGATCGCACGAACCCGGAGCGTCAGGACGTCTACCCAGTGACCTGACGTGCTTTCCTCGCGCCCTTGGCGCGCCAACCTCTGGAAGAAGCGATGAGATCCACGCTGTCGAAAATCGCCGCGGTCGTCACCGCGGGCGCGCTGACGTTGACCCTCGCCGCCTGCGGTGGCTCCGACGCGGGGTCGACCACCCTGCGCGTCGGGACGCTGAGCGACGCCCCGCCGTCGATCTACCTGGAGAACGGCCGGTTCACCGGCTACGACAACGAGCTGCTGCGCGACATCGCCAAGCGTGAAGGCTTCGAGGTCGAGTTCGTCGGCACCGAGTTCTCCAGCCTGCTCGCCGGGGTCGCGGGCGGCAAGTTCGACATCGGCAGCTCGACGATCTCCAGCACCGAGGCGCGCAAGAAGACGGTCGCCTTCTCCAACGGCTACAACACCGGCTTCACCACGGTCGTCACGGCGAAGGGCGCGAACCTCAAGGACGTCGCCGCGCTGGGCGGCAAGCGGCTCGGCGTGGTCCAGGGCTCGGTGCAGGACGAGTTCGCGGGCAAGGTCGCCGGCGCCCAGGTGGTCCGCTTCCCGGACTACAACGCGGGCTTCGCGCAGCTGAAGAACGGCACCCTCGACGGCTGGGTCGTCCCGCAGGACATCGGGCAGAAGTACCTGGACCAGAACCCGAGCGTCCCGCTGGAACTCGGGTACACCGCCGAGGACAAGGACACGCCGTCGGCGTTCGCCGTGGCCAAGAAGAACTCCGACCTGCTGAACAAGCTCAACGACGGCCTCGCGAAGGCGGTGGCGGACGGCACGGTCGCCCGGATCTACGGGCAGTTCTACAAGAACACCCCGCTGTCGAAGGAACTCCGGCAGGGTGGCCCCGGCCTGCCCGTGAAGAACCTGGATGCGTGACATGAAGAAGCTGATCGTCACCGTGCTGGCCGCCGCCCTCACGCTGACCGCCTGCGGCGGCTCGGACAGCGCTTCCTCAACCCTGCGCGTGGGCACGCTGAGCGACGCGCCGCCGAACATCTACCTCAAGGACGGCAACTACACCGGCTTCGACAACGAGCTGCTCAAGGCCATCGCGGCCAAGCAGAACCTGAAGCTGGAGTTCGCCGCGACCGACTTCTCCGCGCTGCTCGGGCAGGTCGCGTCGGGCCGCTACGACATCGCCAGCTCGGCGATCGCGCAGACCGACGACCGCAAGAAGACGGTCGACTTCTCCGCGGCCTACGACTTCGAGACGATGAGCATCCAGGCCAAGCAGGGCACGCCGGTCACCGACGAAAAGGGGCTGGCCGGCAAGCGGGTCGCCGTCATCCAGGCGACGGTCGGCGACCACTGGCTGGCCGGCACGGTCCCGGACGCCCAGGCCGTGCGCTTCCCGGACTACGCCGCCGCGCTGACAGCGTTGAAGAGCGGCGCGGTCGACGCGTACATCCTGGACCAGTCCATTGCCGAGAAGAACGTCACCGACAACCCGGACGCCAAGCTGGTCGTCGTGAAGAGCTTCGTCACGGACGTGCCGCACGGGTTCGCCGTGAAGAAGGGCAACGCCGAGCTGCTGGGCAAGATCGACGCCGGGCTCAAGCAGGTGATCTCCGACGGGACCTGGCTTAAGCTGCACCAGCAGTTCCTGCCGACCGCTCCGGTGCCGGCCGGGTTCCAGGGTTAGGAGAAGCATGAGGAAGACACTGGTCACAGCGCTGACCGCGACCTTGCTGGCCGCCCTCACGGCCTGCGGCGGCTCGGACAGCGGTGACGGCAAAACCCTGCGCGTCGGCACGCTGAGCGATTCGAAGCCGAACGCCTACCAGGAGAACGGCAACTACACCGGCTTCGACAACGAGCTCCTGAAAGCCATCGCGGCCAAGGAAGGCCTGAAGCTGGAGTTCGCCGCGACCGAGTTCTCGGCGCTGCTCGGCCAGGTCGCGAACGGCACCTTCGACATCGGCAGCTCGGCGATCTCCCAGACCGACGCCCGCAAGAAGACCGTCGACTTCTCGGCGCCGTACAACTACCAGGCCCTCGGCATCGAAGCCAAGGAGACCGCCGGCATCACCGACGAGAATTCCTTGGCGGGCAAGCGGGTCGGCGTCGTCCAGGGCACGGTCTCGGACACCTGGCTCGGCACGAACGCGCCGACCGCGCAGGCCGTCCGGTTCCCCAACGACGCCGCGGCCCTCAACGCCCTCAAGACGGGCGCGATCGACGGCGCGGTGTTCGACCAGGCCACCGCCGAGGACTACGCGAAGAACAACGCCGACGCGAAGCTCAAGGTGACCAAGGCGATCACCACGACCATCCCGCACGGGTTCGCCTTCAAGAAGGGCAACACGGAGCTGATCGACAAGATCAACGACGGCCTCAAGAAGGTCATCGCGGACGGCACCTGGGTCAAGGTGCACGACCAGTTCGAGCCCACCGCGCCGGTGCCCGCCGAGTTCAAGCCGGGGCAGTAACTCCACAATGGACGATTTCGTCAACACCTTCCTCGACTGGGACTACATCTCCCAGGTCCTGCCCGACCTGCTGAAGACCGGCCTGCTGAACACGCTGATCCTGTCGGTGTCCTCGGCGCTGATCGGCACCGTGGTCGGCATGGTGCTGGCCGTGATGGGCCTGTCCACCAAGTGGTGGCTGCGCTGGCCCGCGCGGGTGTACACGGACGTCTTCCGCGGGCTGCCGGCGATCCTGACGATCCTGCTGATCGGCCAGGGCCTCGGCACGCTCGCGCGGGACGTCGTGGGCACGAACCCGTACCCGATGGGCATCCTGGCGCTGTCGCTGATCGCCGCGGCCTACATCGGCGAGATCTTCCGGTCCGGCATCCAGAGCGTCGACAAGGGCCAGATGGAGGCCAGCCGGGCGCTCGGGATGAGCTACACCAAGTCGATGCTGCTGGTGATCATCCCGCAGGGTGTCCGGCGGGTGCTGCCGGCGCTGGTGAACCAGTTCATCGCGCTGGTCAAGGACTCCAGCCTCGTCTACGTGCTCGGCCTGCTGTCCGGCCAGCGCGAGCTGTTCCGGATCGGCCAGGACCTCGCGGCGAACACGGGCAACCTGTCCCCGCTGGTCGCGGCGGGCGTGTTCTTCCTGGTGATCACCGTGCCGCTGACGCACCTGGTCAACTACATCGACAAGAAGCTCCGGACCGGCCGCAAGGTGCGCGTGGACGAGCCGGGCGACGGAGACGAGCTGGACCTGGTCGCCAGCGGGAAGGTTCCCTCGTGACGACAGCGGTGCGTTCGTCCAGTGTGGAGCTGCGGGACATCCACGTCAGCTTCGGCACGCTCGAAGTCCTGCGCGGGGTCGACCTCCGCGTGGAGAGCGGGAAGACGACGTGCGTCATCGGCCCGTCCGGCTCCGGCAAGTCGACGCTCCTGCGCTGCGTGAACCGCTTGCAGGAGCCCGATTCCGGCGACTTGCTGCTCGACGGGCAATCGGTGATCAAGGCGGACCCGGACGCGCTGCGCCAGCGCGTCGGCATGGTGTTCCAGCACTTCAACCTCTTCGGCCACCGGAGCGTGCTGGACAACATCGTGCTCCCGCTGCGCAGCGTGAAGAAGCTGAGCAAGGAGGAGGCCGCGGCGATCGCCCGCGCCCGGCTGGCCGACGTCGGCCTGGCGGACAAGGCGCCGTACCGGCCGAGCGCGTTGTCCGGTGGGCAGCAGCAGCGGGTGGCGATCGCCCGGGCGCTGGCGATGGACCCCGAGGTGATGCTCTTCGACGAGGCGACCAGCGCGCTGGACCCGGAGCTGGTCAAGGGTGTGCTGAACCTGATGGCGGGCCTGGCTTCGCGGGGGCTGACCCTGATCGTGGTGACGCACGAGATGGGCTTCGCGCGGAGTGTCGCCGACGAGGTGGCGTTCATGGACGCGGGCCGGATCGTCGAGCAGGGCCCGCCGGCGGAGATCTTCGACGAGCCGCAGAGCCCCCGGTTGCAGCGGTTCCTCTCGCAGGTGCTGTGAAACTTTCCCCGGTGCTCGTCGATCGTGGGCAGTCGTGGCGAAGACGACGCAGCAGCGGCGGGTCGAAGACCGGCCCTGGGAGCTGATCGAACCCCCGATCCCGCTACCTGACCCGCCGCGGCATCAAGGTCCGCATCGCCCGGCGCGGGATTGAGGGCAAGTCCCGCCTCGGCCGGGTCCGCTGGGTCGTCGAACGCACCATCTCCTGGTTGCTGCGGTTCAACCACCTATCGGGAAGTGATCAGCCATCGGTGGGGCCGCCTCTTCAGAGGCGTTCGACGCGGTCGGCCTGCGGGCCCCGGTCGCTCTGACGCACCGCGTACCGGACCCGGTCACCCTTCTGCAGCGGCTCCGACCCCATGATCACGGACGCGTGGGCGAAGAGATCGTCGCCGCCTGCGTCCGGGGTGATGAAGCCGAAGCCGCGGTCGCTGTCGTAGCGCGCGACGACGCCCTCGCCGCCTCGTACCGGCACGTCCCGCGCCGCCGGCCCTGCGGCCGCGGCAGGTGCCGGCCGCTGCGGGGCCGGCTGGGGCTCGGCGCCCCGGACCAGGTGCACGTCGCGGGCCTGCGGGCCCTTGTCTCCACTGGCCACCTCGTAGGCGACGCGGTCGCCCTCCGCGAGCCACGTCAGCCCCTCGGCCAGGGCCCGGGCGTGAACGAAGACGTCCCCGGCGCCGGAGTCGGGGTTGATGAAGCCGAAGCCCTTGTCCTCGTCGTACCAGGCCACCGTGCCGTCGGCACCGTCCGCGATACCAGCCGCAGCGGGTGAGCCGGCCCCTGCTCCCAGCGGGATCACGTACCCGGCCTGCGGGCCGCGCTCGCCTTCGACGATCAGGAAGGCCACCCGCTGCCCCTCGGTGACCACGCCGCCGGTCACGATGGCGGAGCTGTGCACGAAGATGTCGGCGCCGCCGCCGTCCGGCGACGCGAAGCCGTACCCCTTGCCCGGCTCGTACCAGTTGATGGTGCCGAGCAGGCCCACGGCGCTGCCGGTGGCCGCATCGGCGGTGACGCGAACGTGCAGCGCCTGGGGCCCGCGGTCGTTCTCGCCGACCTCGAACACGACGGCCTGCCCCTCGCGGAGCACTTTCGCGCCGCCGTCCCCGACGATCTCGGAGGCGTGCACGAACACGTCCGGCGAGCCGTCCTCGGGCGCGAGGAAGCCGAAACCCCGTTCGGCGTCGAACCAGCGGACGGTCCCTTGCGGCATCAAAGTCTCCAGGTCGAGAGGGCGGGCAATGGCCCCCAGTCTCTCTGACAGACCTCCGGTCCGTACAGGCGGGCGGTGTCCAAGGAGAAGCTTCGGCGGCCGCGGCCCGGGTAGCCTGCCGAGATGGCGAGAATCGCTCGGCTGACGTACTACCCGGTCAAGTCCTGCGCCGGCATCGACGTGCGGTCCGCCGAAGTCACCCCCGCCGGGCTCGCGCACGACCGCGTCTTCCAGGTCATCACCCCGGACAGCGACGTTCTCACGCAGCGGCCGCACCCGGTCATGGCGACCGTCCGGCCGCGGGTGCTCGGTGACCGGCTCGCGCTGTCCGCCCCCGGTCGTGAAGACGTCGTCTTCGACATCCGGCGCGACGGCCCGCGGCGCCCGGTGTCGCTGTTCGCCTGGGACGGCGAAGGCGTCCGGCAAGATCCCCGAGCCGACGAGTGGTTCTCGGACCTGCTCGGCCGGCCGGCCGAACTGATCGGCGTCGCGCCCGAGCACGACCGCGTCACCGGCGGTGAGTTTTCGGGCACGACCGCGTTCGCGGACGCGCACGCGGTGCTCTTCGCCTCGGAGTCCTCTTTGGACGCCCTGAACGAACGGATCGCCGCCGGTCAGGGCGAACCCGTCCCGATGGATCGCTTCCGCCCCAACATCGTCCTCGCCGGCTGGGCCGAACCGCACCGCGAAGACGAAGCCCGCGAACTGGAAGTGGGCACCGCGCGGTTCGGGTACGCCGAGAAGTGCATCCGCTGCACGGTTCCGATGGTCGATCAGGAGACCGGTGCGAAGGCCGGCCCCGAGCCGATCCGCACCCTCGCGACCTACCGGCGTGGCCCGAGCGGCGGCGTCGTCTTCGGGATGAAGGCCGCGGTGCTGCGGCCGGGTCAGGTCGCCGTCGGCGACGAGGTGATCGTGCACTCCTGGGCCGGCCCGAGGCCGAGCACGGCCGCCGCCGAGCCGCCGTTGACGGCGACGGCGAGCCGTCCCGCCGAGTCGGTGTAGAGCACCGACGCGCCGGCGGGGACGTCGGCGAACGTCCGCCCGAGCACCGTGGTCACCGCCACGCGCTCGCTGTGCACGGAAACCGCGCCGGACAGGCCCGAAAGCTCCAGGTCCGCGGGGGTCGCGGCCAGCTGGACGTTGCCGAAGTGGTCGACCGTCAGCACCTCCGACACGAGCTTGCCCGGGAACGCCGCCACGAACGGCTCCGGCATCGCGACCAGGCCGTCCACCGGGTCGCCGAAGTCGGCCGGTGCCACGCCGAGCGCGAGGTGCGCGGCCGCGGGCGCGAAGACGTCCCGGCCGTGGAAGGTCGCCGACGTCGCGGGCAGCCGCAGCGACGGCTCCGCGAGCTCGTACGCCGCCCGGATTCCGCCCAATGCCTGCGCGGCCGGCAGCAGCAGGCCGTTGTCCGGCCCGACCAGCAGCCCGTCCTCCGCGACGACGACCACGCCGAGCCGGTCGGTGCCGACGCCCGGGTCGACCACTGCGACGTGCACCGATTCCGGCAGGTAGGGGACGGTCTGGGCCAGCGCCATCGCCCCGTGCCGGATGTCCTGGGGCGGCACTTCGTGGGTCACGTCGATCACTCGCACCGCGGGCGCCAGCCGCGCGATCACGCCGTGGCAGGCCGCCACGAAGCCGTCGCGCAGGCCGTAGTCGGTGGTCACCGAGATCCAGTCGTACGCCATGCCAGCATCATCCATGGTGGCAGAGGGTGCCCGTTAGGGTTCGGTGCGTGACACCCCTCCCCACACGCCGGAGGCTCGCCTCCGGCAAGGTCCGCGACCTGTACGAAGCGGGCGACGACCACCTGCTGATCGTCGCCTCCGACCGCATCTCCGCCTTCGAGCAAGTCTTCCCCACCTCCGTCCCCGGCAAGGGCCGCGTGCTCACCGCGATGAGCGTGTTCTGGTTCCGCGAGCTCGCCGACGTCCTCCCGAACCACTTCGTGACCTGCGACGGCCCGCTCATCCCCGAGTCCGTCCGCGGCCGCGCGCTGCTGGTCGAGCGGCTCGACATGCTGCCCGTGGAGGCGGTCGTCCGCGGCTACCTCACCGGCCGCGGGTATTCCGATTACCGCAGGTCGGGCGCGGTGTGCGGGCTGCCGCTGCCGCCCGGCCTCGCCGAGTCGGCGCGGCTGCCCGAGCCGATCTTCACGCCCTCCACCAAGGCGCGTCGCGGGGACAAAGACGAGAACATCGACTTCGGCACGTGCGTGTCGGTGCTCGGCCGCGCGCTCGCCGAGGAGGTCCGGGAGGCGTCCCTGGAGCTGTACCGCCGGGGTGCCGTGCGTGCGGCGGAGCAGGGCCTGCTGCTGGCCGACACGAAGTTCGAATTCGGCATCGGCGCCGACGGCGGCCTCGTGCTCGCGGACGAGCTGCTGACGCCGGATTCGGCGCGCTACTGGCTCGCCGACGGTCACCAGCCCGGCGTCCCGCAGCCGTCGTTCGACAAGCAGCACGTGCGCGACTGGCTGGTCGACCCGGCGTCCGGCTGGGACTGCGTGTCCCCGCTGCCGCCGCTGCCGCCCGAGGTGGTGACGGCCACGCGCGACCGGTACGTCGAGGCGTACCAGCGCATCACCGGGCTTTCGCTGGCAGACTGGCCCCGTGATCCTGCTGATCTGCGGCAGCCTGCGAGCCGGCTCGGGCAATGCGGCGGTACTGGGGACCGCCGCGACCCTCACCGCGACCAAGACGTACACCGGCCTCGCCGATCTGCCGCACTTCAACCCCGATGACGACCGTGATCCGCTGCACCCCGAGGTCGCCTCGCTGCGCGCCGCGCTCAAGGAAGCCGACGCGGTCCTGATCTGCACGCCGGAGTACGCGGGCGGCCTGCCGGGCTCGTTCAAGAACCTCCTGGACTGGACGGTCGGCGGCGGCGAGATGTACGGCAAGCCGGTGGCGTGGATCAACGCGTCCTCGATCGCGGCGCCCACCGGCGGCCGGGACGCGCACGACTCGCTGCGCAAAGTCCTGACGTACGCGGGCGCGAAGATCGTCGAAGAGGCGTGCGCACGGATCCCGGTCTCCCGGGCGGACGTCGCCGACGGCCAGGTCGCCGACCCCGACCTCCGTGGCCGGATCGCGGTGGCCGTGATGCGCCTGCGCGAGGGTGTCTGACCCTTCCGGCAACGGTCGCCCGCCCGTTCTGCGCAGTTCACGGGAGTTTCAGGCGCGTGCGCGCCAATGGTGGTCGTGGACGCTCGCTTGCTGGTTTCGCTGTCGGGAATCACCCCGCGCACGCTGCACCGGTGCGCCGACCTCGCGGCCGAGCTCGACCGCCGCAAGGTGCCGCTCTCGCTGCTGTACGCCGCCCGCACCGGCGAAGGCCCGGCGACGGAGTGGGTGCGCACCCGCGCCCGAGGCGGTGATTCGGTGCTGCTGCACGGCTACGACCACACCGTCACGCCCACGCACCGCACGGTGTACCTGGGCAAGCGGGCGGAGTTCGCGACGCTGCCGGCGCACGAGGCGCGCCTGCGGCTGATCGCGGCGAAGGCCGCGCTGGACAGCGCGGGGCTGGCGGTGGACGGCTTCGCGCCGCCGCGCTGGATCGCGTCCCAGGGCACGCTGCAGGCACTGGCCGAGCACGGTTTCCGGCTGTGCGCGGACCTCGGCGCGGTGCGCGACCTCGTCACCGGCGAGGTGCGCCGCGCCCGGGTGAGTGAGTTCACGAGCCAGTCGCACCGCACGGAGACGGTGCGCTGCTTCGCGCTGGTCCTGGCGGCGGCGCGCTCGGCCCGCCGGGGCGGGCTGGTCCGGCTGGGGGTGGCAGCGACGGACCTGACCCGTCCCGGCCTCCGCCAGGCCCTGCTCGACGCGGTCGACGTCGCCCTGGAGAACCGTGCCTTCGGAGCGACCTACGGTTCGCTGCGCGCGGTCGCGGCCTGAGGTTTCGCGGGTTTGCGGCGTTCGAGCAGCCAGTCGGTGAGCAGGAGCGGCACCGACTAACCGGCGCTGCCGGCGGTGGACCGGTTCCTCGACGGCGTCGAGGCGTGGGTGGCTAGAACTTCGCCGGCTCGGCCCGTTCCAGCACCTTGACCTCGGTGCCTTCGGGCGCGAGGTTCCCGAAGAGGCCGTAGTGCATGGCCGGGTTGGCGAGCACGGCTTCGTGAATGGGCACGGCCACCCGCGGCGCGACCGCCCGCAGGTAGTCGACGGCTTCCCCGGCCTTCAGCCACGGAGCGCCGGTGGGCAGCCCCAGGACGTCGATCTTCTGCTCCGGCACGAAGAACGAGTCGCCGGGGTGGAAGAAGGCGCCGTCGTCGAAGACGTACCCGATGTTCGGGATGACGGGGATGTCGGAGTGGATGACGGCGTGCTCCCCGCCGACGGCCTTGATCGAGGTGTCCCCGACGGCGAAGGCGTCCCCGACGTTGGCGATGGCGAAGTCGAGGCCGAGCTTCTGGACTTCGGGAGCGGACCCGGGGTCGACGATCAGCTTCGCGCCGGGGTTGGCTTCGAGGACCTTCGGCAGCCGCTCGACGTCGAGGTGGTCGAAGTGCTGGTGCGTGACCAGCACGGCGGACAGCTCCCGCTCACCCTCGAAACCGGTGGAGAAGGCGCCGGGATCGATCAGGATCCGCTCGGAACCGGTCTCCAGCAACAGACAGGCGTGTCCGAAATGGACGATACGCATCGTTGGTTCTCCTTCACGGGTGGTCGTTTCCAGCCTAGTCCCGGTGCGGGAGCCGGCGCCGTCACAGCTTCCCCGTCAGCAACGCATCGCCCAGCTCGGTTCGCCGGTACAACACCCGATGTCCCCGACGCTCCGAAGCCAGCAACCCCACACCGCGCAACGCGGTCAGGTGCGCCGAAACCGTCGCCGGTGCGAGCCCGTGCCGACGGGCCAGTTCGGTCGTCGCCGCCGGGCGATCGAGCGTGGTCAGCAGCAGCGCCCGGG
>NZ_MUMI01000540.1 GCF_002155975.1 Amycolatopsis kentuckyensis | reverse complement strand
CGCCGTCGACGCGCCGGCCGAGCAGCGCGCGCAGCAGATCGCGGGCCTCGGCCTCGGTGAGCAGGTCGACGAGCACGCGGCGGGCGCCGTGCCGGGCGACCAGGCCGGGCAGCGCGTCCCGGCTGGTCACCAGCACCAGGCAGGTCGGCGAGCCGGGCAGCAGCGGGCGGACCTGCCCGACCGAGTTGGCGTTGTCCAGCACCAGCAGCATCCGCCGCCCGGTGAGCGCGGTCCGGAACTTCGCGGCGCGCTCGTCCGGCTCGGCGGGGATGTCCGCACCGGCGACGCCGAGGGCGCGCAGGAACCCCGACAGCGCGTCACCCGGGTCCACCGGCCGGACCGTGCCGTAGCCGTGCAGGTCGAGGTAGAGCTGGCCGTCCGGGAACTCCTCGGGCGAGCGCTGCGCCCAGCGGACCGCGAGCGCGGTCTTGCCGACCCCGCCGGTGCCGGAGAGGACGGCGATGCGCGCGCCGGTGTCGCCTTCGTCGCGGTGCAGCAGCGCGTCCAGCTCGGCCAGCTGGGCGGCGCGCCCGCGGAAGCCGGGGACGTCGGCGGGCAGCTGGGCCGGCACCCGGGCGGGTGGCTCCGGCGCGGCGAAGTCCTGCCGCAGCACCTGCCGCTGGGCGGCCTTCAGCTCGGGACCGGGTTCCAGGCCGAGCTCGTCGGCCAGGCGCCGGCGCACCTCGGCGAAGACGTCCAGCGCGGCGGCCTGGCGCCCGGACTCGGCGAGCGCGAGCATCAGCTTGGCGTGCGCGGACTCGTTCAGCGGCTCCTCGGCGGTCAGCACCCGCAGCTGCACCGCCGCGTCTTCGGGGTCGGCGACCCCGGCGTAGGCCAGCACCGCCCTGGCTCGCCGCATCGCCAGCGCGAGCCGGGCCGGGTGCTGGCGCAGCCGTTCGACGTCGGCGAGCGCCGGGCCGCGCCAGAGCTCGAGGGCCTCCTTGTACTCGTTCCGCTCGAGCAGCGCTTCGAAGCGCAGCAGGTCGAGCTCGTCTTCGCCGGCCACGAGCCGGTAGCCGCCCTTGTCCGTGACGATCGGGTCGGCGGGCCGCAGCGCCCGCCGCAGCCGGGCGACGTAGGTGTGGAGCAGCTCCAGGCACGAGGGCGGCGGCTCGTCCCAGATGACGTCGACGAGGTCCTCGCGCCGGACCGTCCGGTTCGGCTGCAGGGCCAGCAGCGCCAGCAGCAGGCGCTGCTTCTCGGCGCCGATCTCCACGCCCTCGGTGCCCCGCGTCACCGTCAGCGGGCCCAGGACGCCGAGCCACACGGGCTCCGGCGGCTCCGGCGGGGCCTCGGCAAGCGCTTCCCGCAGCTTGCGGGCCGTCTCCGGCCGGGGCCGCCGGACGCTGCCGAGTTCGGCGTTGCGCACCGCGCGCAGGCTCAGTCCCGCACGCTCGGCGAGCTGGGCCTGGGTGAGACCGGCGAGCACACGCCGGTCCCGCAGCCATCCGGCGAACGACAGGCCTTCGTCCACAGGCGTCCTCTCCTGCGTGCCCCGAGCGGAACGTACCTCTCCAGCATCACGATCGTGCCGCCCGAGCTGTACCACCGATCGGCGAAGATAACCGTTTCCGCAGGTACGGACGGTGACGGCGGCGCGGAGCGGCGGTACAGGCGCTCGTCCACCGCGCTTTCCTAGGCTTTCTCGCGTCCGGTGGTGGCGAGGGGTTCGCGGAGCAGCCGTCGAGTGGGGTAC
>NZ_MUMI01000054.1 GCF_002155975.1 Amycolatopsis kentuckyensis | reverse complement strand
CCGGTCCGGCTCGCGAGCCGCGGGGCGAATCGGTCGACCGATATGCCGGGCGGCCGCCCTCACCTGCCGGATACACAGAGTGACCGGGCCACCACGGACTCGGCGCGGCCACCCTGGAAGACAGCACCCCGTTCGAATCGCCGCCGACCCACTCGACCCGACCGAGAAGGCACGCGAGCACCGCCGGGACACCCTCTCGGCGACTTTGCCGAGGCAGTCCGCGCACCTCTCCCGAGCGCGGCTTGTTCCGAAACTTCGTGAACGCCGTTCACCAATGCCGCGAAAGGGCTCCGGACAAACCCGGACGGGGATCGAACCGGCCACTCGCGAAGGCCAATTTTATTAGCCGAAGAGAAATACTATTCATGTTTGCCTCCCCTATTGCCGGGAGCCTCGGGCCGCCTCCGCCGCCAGGGGCCCCGGCACCCCGCCGCAGCCGGCGTCCCGGCGGTCCGGACCACCCGGTCACCGCCCGGTCAGCGCGGGTTTCGGGGTGTAATGACCCCCTTGCCGTTCGTGCAACCAGGGACGTCGCCGGCACCGCTCGCGGCGACCCCACCAGCGAAGATCAGCTCGGCCCTCCGGTGTGCCACCACCACCATTAATGGTGGTGCTAACACCACCACCCCCTGCTGTGTCCGAATACATCCCGAGTCAAACTGTCTGCGAACTGATACTACTGGCGAGTTAGGCGTTTCACTGGTCCGAACGGAGGTACCTAAGCCACCGGCCCTCTGCCACTATCTTGCGCAAAATACATCTTCGGATGGTCCGGCCGATGAGTATCGGGCTGCCCGAATCTGGGGGTCGATCGAAGTGGAAATCGAACTACTAGGCGCTATGGAAATAAGATCGAATGGGAGAATTTACTCGATACGCGCGAAGAAAGTGCGGACCTTGCTGGCGATGATGGCGCTGTCGCCCGGGCGTCCGGTGTCCTACGAGCAGTTGGCGGACGAGCTGTGGGGCCCGCGGTCACTCGCCAACTCCCGCAACGCACTGCAAGCGAATATCGCACGGCTGCGGCGGCTTTTCAAGCCGATCACCGACGCGAGCGGGGAGGAGATCGTCCGGACCACCTACAGCGGCTACCAGCTGGAGGTGCCCGCCGAGGCGATCGACTCGCACCGGTTCCTCGAACTCGCGCGGCGCGGCACGTCCCTGGTCTCCACCGCACCGCAGGAAGCCACCGGCATCCTGCGGGAGGCCCTGGTGCAGTGGCGCGGGCCGGCCCTGATGGACGTGCAGGAAGGCGTGCGCTGCCGGGCCGCGGCCACGCACCTGAACGAGCGGCGGCTGGCCGTCCAGGAAGACCTCATCGCCGCCCGGCTGGCCGTGGGACAACAGCACGACATCGTGCACGAACTGCGGCAGCTGGCCACCGAGAACCCCGGCCGGGAACGGCTCAGCGAACTGCTGATGCTCGCCCTCTACCGCACCGGCCAGCAAAGCGAGGCGCTGTCGGTGTTCCACCACACCAGCAAGTGGCTCGGCAACGAACTCGGCCTCTCACCGGGCCGGGCGCTGCGGCAGTTGTACCAGGCCATCCTGGTCCAGGACTGCATGCTCGACTGAACGCACGACCGCACTCCTCAGCAGGGACGGCGCGACCACCGGCCGTCCCTGCTGCCGTACCCGGGGAACACCGGCCTCCGGGGAACACCCTCCGGGCTCATCCGCTCTCCTTCCGTGATCGACGACCATGATCGTGACGCATCCGGATGACGGACGGCTGACGGTTTGCCGACGCCGGCCTTCGTCAGCGTTCGGTCAACGGCCGGTCATCTGCCGCGGCTAGTTTCCCGGCCAGGCCGAAGTTCGTCCGAAAAACCCGGTACAGGAGTGGTCATGACAGCGGCAGTGTCCGAGCGCAGGGAACAGATCCGCGCGATCGTCCGCGAGCACCTCGAGCTCGAGGACGGCGAACTTTCCGAGACGAGCAACTTCATCGAGGACCACGAAGCCGACTCGCTCACGCTGATGGACGTCCTCGCCGCGCTGGAGAAGCAGTTCGGCGTCACGATCGACCAGGCGCAGTTCCGCCGGATGGTCGACCTGGACAGCGCCTACGAGGTCGTCGCGGAATCCGCCGGCTGGTGAGGGAAATCCGATGAGCGAACAGTCCACCGCACCCGACAGGCGGGTGGTGATCACCGGTTGCGGGGTGGTTTCCAGCCTGGGCACGGGCATCGACGAGTTCACGGCCGCGCTCCGCGCCGGGCGCAGCAACGTCCGGCCGATCAGCGTCTTCGACACGACCGGCTTCGAGCACAACAACGGCTGCGAGGTCATCGGCTTCGAGCCCGAACGCTGGATCCGGAACGTCGACATCGAGTCGCTCGGCCGCGCCAGCCGGTTCTCCACCGCCGCCGCCCGGCTGGCGGTGGCGGACTCCGGCATCGACCTCGACGTGCTGCGCGAGGCGCGCTGCCTGCTGTCGGTCGGCACGACCGACGGCGAGTCGCACGAGCTCGACAGCATGGTCTCGCTGGAGATCGCGGCCGGCCCGGAGGCGATGAGCCCGCGGCTGGCCCGGCGCACGTCGGCCGGCCGGCTCGCCACCTCGATCGCCCACGAACTGGGGCTGTCCAATGTGGAGGTCGGCAGCATCGCGACGGCCTGCTCGGCGGGCAACTACGCGATCGGCCACTCGTTCGACGCGATCCGGCTCGGGGAAGCCGACTTCGCGCTGTGCGGGGGCGCGGACGCCGTCTGCCGCAAGACGTTCACCTCCTTCTACCGGCTGCGCAGCATCGCGCCGGACTTCTGCCGCCCGTTCGACAAGAACCGGCTGGGCATCCTGACCGGCGAAGGCGCCGGCATCCTGATGCTGGAGAGCCTGGAGTCGGCGACCGCGCGCGGCGCCCGGATCTACGGCGAAGTGCTCGGCTACGGCCTGTCCTGCGACGCCCACCACCCGGTCGCCCCGCACCAGGGCGGCATCGCCCGCTGCATGGAGCTGGCGCTGGCGAACGCCGGCGTCAAGCCCGCCGAGGTCGACCTGATCTCCGCGCACGGCACCGGGACCCACGCCAACGACAAGACCGAAGCCGCGGCGATCCGCGAGCTGTTCGGCGACGACACCCCGCGCGTGGTGTCGATGAAGTCGATGCTCGGCCACTCGATGGGCGCGGCGAGCGCGCTGGCCGCGATCGGCTGCTCGGTGGCCATCACCGAGGGGTTCATCCCGCCGACGATCAACCACATCGAGACCGACCCCGAGTGCGCCGTCGACTGCGTGCCCAACGTGGCGGTCGAGGCGGACCTGCGGATCGTGCAGAACAACGGCTGGGCCTTCGGCGGCAACAACTCGGTCGTGCTGATCGGCCGCTACGACGGCCCGCGGGAGGCAGTGGCATGAGCATCGCAACCCCGGCCGCGCCGGTCATCTCGGCCTGGACGGCGATCTCGCCGTTCGGCCACGACCGCGCCTCCTTCGCCGACGGCGTCCGCACCCGGACGTCGCCGGTGTCCGCACTGGACGCCCGGCGCTGGGCGCGGGGACCCGCGGGAACGGCGGCCACCGTTCCGGGCTTCGAGCCGCGGGAGTACCTCGGCACGAAGGGCACCCGGGCGATGAACCGGGTCAGCGGGCTGGCCGTCGCCGCGGCGAAGCACCTGCTCGCCGACATCGGCGTCGAACCGGGCGACGAGCGCGATGACATCGGGTTCGTGCTGGGCACCACGACCGGCAGCGTCCAGAGCATGATGGACCTGACCCGGGCCTCGCTCACCGGCGACAAGCCCGACCACGTCGAACCGGCCGCGGTCCCCGGCTGCGTGATGAACTGCGCCGCCGGGCAGGCCGCGATCTGGCACGGGCTCAAGGGCCCGAACGCGACGATCGCCGCGGGCCGGACCACCGGCCCGCACGCGCTGAACTACGCGCGGCGGCTGCTGCGGACCGGCCGGGCGACCCGGGTGCTCTGCGGCGCCGCCGAGGAGTACTCCCCCGCCCGTGCCTGGGTCGAGCACCACCGCCGTGGCGGGGGCGACCCGGTGGTGATCGGCGAGGGCTGCGCGATGTTCCTCCTCGAACCCGCGGACCTGCGGCCACCCGGCCGCCGGGTGCTGGGCACCCTGGAGGGGTTCGAATCCCGGGTGTGCCTCGACGGCGACCTCGCCGGGACGGTGGCCGTCGCGGTGCGCGCGCTGCTCGCCGCCGCCGGGATCGCGCCCGAACAGGTCTGGGCCGCGACCGGCAGCGGCTTCACCGACTCCGGTGGCAAGCCGGTCGAGACGGTGGCGCTGCGGGACCTGTTCGGCGACGCGGCCGTCGACCGGGTGCCGTCGGCGGACCTCCTCGGCGACACGGCGTCGGCGAGCGCGATGTTCCAGCTCGCCGCCGTCCTCAGCGTCGCCGAGTCGGCCGGGCGGGCCGGCGCCGACCACACGGTCGTCACCACCTGCGACGACGACGGCGCGGTGGCGTGCACGCTGCTGCGGCTCGGGGAGCCGGTCCGATGAGCGCGCCGAAGGTCGCGCTGGTCAGCGGCGGGTCGCGCGGCATCGGCCGCGCGGTCGTGCTGAGCCTCGCCGAAAGCGGCCACGACATCGCGTTCTGCTACCGCTCGGACGAACAGTCCGCCGACGTGCTCACCAAGGAGGTGCACGACCTCGGGCGGCGGGCGGTCGCCACCAGGGTCGACGTCACCGACCGGGAGGCGACCGGCGAATGGGTGGCCCGCACGGCCGCCGACCTCGGCGTCCCGGACGCGGTGGTGACGTCGGCGGGCATCACCCGGGACGGCGCGTTCGTGACGATGACCGAGGACCGCTGGACGGACGTGCTGCGGACCAACCTCGACGGCGTCTACAACGTCTGCCAGCCGGCCGTGTTCCTCATGCTCAAGCAGCGCCGCGGCAGCGTCGTCACGCTGTCCTCGGTGTCCGGGGTGTACGGCAACCCGACGCAGGTCAACTACTCGGCGTCCAAGAGCGGCGTGATCGGCTTCGCCAAGGCGCTCGCCAAGGAAGTCGGCCGGTTCGGCATCCGGGTCAACGCCGTCGCGCCCGGCCTGATCGAGACCGACATGACCGCGCAGATGACCGGCAAGGCGCGCGAGAAGCTGCGCGCGGCCATCCCGCTGGGCCGGTTCGGCACCGCCGGGGAGGTCGCCGACCTGGTGGCCTACCTGGTGTCCGACCGCGCCGCCTACATCACCGGAAGCGTATTCGAGATCGACGGCGGCCTGGTCGTCTGAGGGGAAGGTCCGCCATGGACACCGAAAGCCCGAACTTCATCGCCCGGTTGAAGACGGCCGCGCTCGGCTCGGCCGAGCACCCGCTGGTCTTCCTCGGCAACTTCGAGGTCGAGGAGCTGTGGGCGGCCGACGAGCTCGGCCTGCCGCGGGTGTCCGCGGCGGGCAGCACGGCGGTGGTCAACAGCATGGACGAGTTCGCGCTGCTGCTGGGCGGCAAGGGCGACCACGTCGTGCTGAAGCACGCGCCGGACCCGGACTACCACCGCTACCTGCTCGACCTCGGCTTCGAGCTGCCGGAGGTGCACGTCGTCGCGGCGCCGGACCCGGCGCGCAACGTCAGCCAGGACGCGCTCGCCGACCCCGCGCTCGTCGCGGCGCTCACCGAGCTGGCCTCCGACGGCGCGCACCTGCTGCCGCACGGCGCGTCAACCGTCGAAGAGGAGCTGGCGGCCCGCACCGGCGTTCCGCTGGCCACCCCGCCGGCCGCGCTGTGCAAGGCCGTCAACAGCAAGGTCTACAGCCGGCAGCTGGCCGACGAGCTCGGACTGCGGCAACCGCCGGGCTGGATCTGCGACACGCCGGAGCAGCTCGCCGAGGCCGTGCCGGAGGCCGCCAAGGTGCTCGTCGAAGGCGGCACGGTGGTGGTGAAGGAGGCGTTCGGCGTGTCGGGGAAGGGCATCGCCGTCGTCACCAGCGAGCCGCGGCTGCTGCGCCTGCAGCGGATGATCGAACGCACCGCGCGGAAGGCGGGCCGCGACCGGATCGCGCTGGTCACCGAGACCTGGGTCGAGAAGGTCGCCGACCTGAACTACCAGTTCACCGTGGGCCGGGACGGCTCGGTGCGGTTCGACTTCGTCAAGGAGGCGATCACCGAGCACGGCGTCCACAAGGGACACCGGATGCCGCCGCGCCTCGACGAGGCCCAGCACGCCGTGATCCGGCACGCGGCGGACGTCCTCGGGGCTCGGCTGGCCGAGGACGGCTACTACGGCGTCGTCGGCGTCGACGCGCTGGTCGAGCCGGACGGCGGGATCTTCCCGGTGCTGGAGATCAACGCGCGCAACAACATGTCGACCTACCAGGTGCCGCTGCAGGAGCGGTTCGTGCCCGAGGGCGCCGTCGCGATGGCGCGGCACTACCCGGTGCGCCTCACCGCCCCGCTCCCCTTCGCGCAGCTGCGTTCGGCGCTCGGCGACCTGCTGTTCGCCGGGTCAGGCAGCGGGCTGCTCGTCAACAACTTCGCCACGGTCAACGCCGGAGCCGGTGTCGCCGCGGCGGGCGAAGCGTTCGCCGGCCGGCTCTACGGCGTGCTCATCGGGCCGTCGGTGGCGGAGCTCGACGAACTCGACCACCGGATCACCGAGCGCCTCGCCACCCTCGCCGCGGAGTGACCGCGCACCCACCGCCTCAGGAGGCAGCCAGCATGAGCACCAGCACGTCCGCCCCGGAGTTCGCCGTGATCTCCGGGGCGCAGGTCCACGAAGTCCTCGAGGGACAGGAAAAACTCGTCATCGACCTGATCGAGTCGGCCTACCGCCTGCACGGCGAAGGCGACACGGTCAACCCGCCGTCCTACTTCCTGCGCTTCCCCGACCGGCCGTCGTCGCGGATCATCGCCCTGCCGGCGTCGGTCGGCGGGGACATCGCGGTCGACGGGCTGAAGTGGATCTCGAGCTTCCCGGAGAACGTCGCGAGCGGGCTGCCGCGCGCCTCGGCGATCCTGGTCCTGAACGACCGGAAGACCGGGTATCCGCTGGCCTGCCTGGAAAGTTCCATCATCAGCGCCACCCGCACCGCCGCGTCGGCCGCGCTCGCCGCCGACTGGCTGACCCGGGACCGGGCGCGGCCCGCCCGCCTCGGCATCGTCGGCACCGGCCTGATCGCGCGGTACGTCCACGCGTACCTGGCCGCCGCCGGCTGGACCTTCGACGACGTCGGCGTGTTCGACCTGAACCCGGCGCACGCCGAAGGGTTCCACGGGTACCTGACCGCGGCCGGGCAGGCCGCGGTGACCGTGCACGGCAGCGCCGAAGACCTGATCCGCGGGAGCGACCTGGTCGTGTTCGCGACGGTCGCCGGGGAGCCGCACGTCCACGACCCGGCGTGGTTCGACCACCACCCGCTGGTCCTGCACGTCTCGCTGCGCGACCTCTCGCCGGAGGTGATCCTCGCGTCGGCCAACGTCGTCGACGACGTCGAGCACTGCCTGAAGGCGAACACCTCGGTCCACCTGGCCGAGCAGCGGACCGGCGGCCGGGACTTCCTGTCCGGGACCCTGCACGACGTGATGACCGGGAAGACCGTCCTGCCGAAGGACCGGCCGCTGGTCTTCTCGCCGTTCGGGCTCGGGGTGCTCGACCTCGCCGTCGGCAAGCACGTCCACGACCGGCTGCGCGCGTCCGGCGACCTGCGGACCGTCGGCGAGTTCTTCTTCGAACTCGACCGGTACGGCAAGAGGTAACGGGAGCCCGCGTGCCGATCATCACCGCTCCGCAGGACTTCAACACCGACGACCTGTTCGTCGACCTCCGCGGGTTCGCCGGCCATCCGCTCTACCTCAAGTGCGAGGGTTTCAACTTCGCCGGGTCGATCAAGATCAAGGCCGCCCGGTCGATGGTCGCCGCGGCCGAGCGCCGCGGCGACCTGCGGCCCGGCTCGACGCTCGTGGAGAGCTCGTCCGGCAACCTCGGCGTGGCGCTGAGCCTCGTCGCCGCCAGTTCCGGCTACCGATTCGTCTGCGTCACCGACTCGCGGTGCACGCTCGGGGCCCGGCAGCTGATGGAGACGATGGGGGCCGAGGTCCGGATCGTCACCGAACCGCACCCGGAGCACGGGCTGCTGGGCGCGCGCATCGAACTCGTGCGGCAACTGTGCGCCGAGCGCGGGTTCGTCTGGCTCAACCAGTACGAAAACGCCGGGAACTGGCGCGCCCACTACGAAACGACCGGCCCGCAGATCGCCGAAGCCTTCCCCGACGCGGACGTCGTCTTCATCGGGGCGGGCACCACCGGGACGCTCATGGGGTGCGCCCGGTACCTGCGCGAGCACCGGCCCGGCACCCGGGTGGTCGCGATCGACACGGTCGGCTCGGTCACCTTCGGCACGCCACCGGCCCGCCGGATGATTCCCGGGCTGGGCACCGGGATCCGGCCGCCGATGCTCGACGCCTCCTACATCGACGACGTGCTGCACGTGGCAGAAGCCGACACCGTGCGCACCTGCCGGGCCCTCACCCGGGAGGGGTTCTGCTTCGGCGGCTCCACCGGGACCGTCGTCAGCGGTGCCTTGACCTGGCTGGAGACGCACGAAGGGATCGGCACCGCGGTGGCGATCGCGCCCGATCTCGGTGACCGCTACCTCGACACCGTCTACCACGACCAGTGGGTGGCCGACCTCTACGGCGAGGAGCTGCTGGAGGACCGGGTTCGCGCTCTGTGATCCACCACACACGGTCTAGCACCACCGCGGATCCGGGAGTCACCCCCCGTGAACGAACGATCACCGCTCACTAGACTCGAACACCTGCGCGGATAGCCGAAACCGCGAACGCCGCCATACCCGTCGGGTCGAAGGGGACGATCGTGAAGCCTTCACTGGCCGTCCGCGCCTCCTGCTGGTCCGCCGGCCATTCCGGCGCGGTCATCGCCCTCTGGCTGGTCTTCGTGGCCCTGGCGCAGCTGCCGGGGCTCACCGGCGGGCACCGGCTGGGTGACGGCTCGCTCGCCGACCCCGACGTGGCGGCGAACTGGTGGCCGCTGGTCGCCGCGCCCGTCGCGGTCCTGCTGAGCGTGCCGTTCTCCCGGCTGCTGCTGCTCGTGTCCGCGCTGTTCATCAGCGTGGTCACGGCGGCGTCGGCGGCGATGCTCGACACGGTCTCCGAGTCCGTCGCGATGTCCCCGCTCACCGGGGACGCGGCGCTGCTGGTCGTCATCACGGTTTCGGTCCAGCACATGCTGTTCACCTTCTGCCGGCGGCGGGAAGCACTGTCCGGCGGGAACGACGCGTCACGGGCCGCGCGGATCGTCGCGAGCACGGCGGGCAACGCCGCCCTCGTCTCCGGCAGCGGCGTGGCCGCGGCGCTGGCCGCGGTGGCGCTCGCCGGGTCGGCCGACCTGATGCCGCTGGCCACCGCGGTCCTGGTGGCCGTGCTGGCGTCGACCGTCGCCGCGCTCAGCCTGCTGCCCGCCCTGAACGATCGCGTGCTCACCTCGCCGAGGCAACTGCCGCCCGCGAGGTTGACGGTCGGCGACCTGCCCCGGTTCGTGCGGCCCACGGCGATCGCGATCGGCCTGCTCGCCCTCGGCGCCGCCGCGGTCTACGGGTCGCTGCGCGTGTTCTCCCCCGGCTGCCCGGCCTGCCGTCCCCTGGTCGACGACCTGGACGCGTGCGGGGTGGTGACGTTGCTGGCGGTGCTGGGCCTGGCCACCCTCGTCGCCTACCGGCGGCCGGTGGTGGCGCTGGCGACGTTCCTGCTGAACGGCGTCGCCGTGCTCGCCGGGCTGGGGACGCTCACCCTGCTGGTCGATCCGCTGCCCGCCTGGGCCCCGATGGTCCTGGTGGTCGTCCTGCTCGTGCCGGCGAACCACCTGCAGGTGTACCTGCTGCACCGGCTCCGGAGCGAAACCCTGGCCGGCATGTCCCGGCGCAACACGGTGGCGCACGCGTGCCGCCGGGCCTGGTCGGCATCCGGCGGCGCGCTGCTGGTGGCGGTGGTGATGTGGCTGGTCTGGGGAATGACGGAGAGCGGCGACGTCCGCGAGTTCGCCCTGGCGACCGCGGCGATCCTGGTCGCCGACACCCTGATCGTCCGCTTCCTCCTCCTGCCGCGGCTCGCGGTGCTCGGAGGCCGCACGAACTGGTGGCGAGTCAGAGGCCCGAAGAACACCCGCTGACACCGGCCCCAATCACGCGAGTTCCGGCCCCGATCACGCGAGTTCCGGGCCCCATCACGCGAGTCCCGGCCTCCATCACACGAGTCCGGCCCCGATCACGCGAGTTCCGGCCCCAATCACACGAGCCCGGCCCCGATCACGCGAGTCCCGGGCCCAATCACACGAGTCCCGGGCCCGATCACGCGAGTCCGGACTCCAAGCTCGGGCGGTGCCGCCGCCGGAACGTCGGGCAGCGGCACCGCTTCCGATCGTCCGGTTCCTCCCGCTGCCGGGGCCGACGACGCTCGGAGGCCGGACGAACCGGTGGCGGGTCAGGGTCCCGAAGGACGTCCGGTGAGGTCCAGGAACACCTCGTCGAGCGTTGGCCGCCGGAGGGCGAAGTCCGTGTACTCGACGCCGGCGTCGCGCAGGGCCGCCGCCGCGGCCGCGATGCCGGCGGGGGTGTCCGGGAGCTCGACCGCGATGCTGCGCTTGCGTTCGTCCACCGTCACCGCCGAGGCCGACACTCCGGACAGCGCCGAAACCGCGGGCTGGAGCCACCGGGGGTCGGCGACCGCGACCTCGAGCCGCTCCGCGCCGATCTTGCGCTTCAGCTCGTCGGCGGTGCCCTCGGCGATCACGCGGCCGTGGTCGATCACCACGATGTGGTCGGCGAGGTAGTCCGCCTCCTCGAGGTACTGCGTGGTGAGCAGGACCGTGACACCCTCGTCGACCAGGCCTCGCACGATCGCCCACAGCGTGCTGCGGCTCGCCGGGTCGAGGCCGGTGGTCGGCTCGTCGAGGAACAGCACCGACGGGCGGCCGATCAGGCAGGTCGCCAGGTCGAGCCGCCGCCGCATGCCGCCCGAGTACGTCCCGACCGCGCGGTCGGCCGCCGCGGTCAGGTCGAACCGCTCGAGCAGTTCGACCGCCCGCTGCCGGGCCCCGCGCCGCCCGAGGTGCAGCAGCGTGCCGAGCAGCTGGAGGTTCTGCCGCCCGGTGAGCAGCTCGTCGACCGCCGCGTACTGGCCGACGAGGCCGATCCGCCGCTGCACCTCCTTCGCCTGCGTGGCCACGTCGAAGCCGGCGACCCGGGCGGTGCCGCCGTCGGGACGCAGGAGCGTCGCGAGCACCCGGACCGTCGTGGTCTTGCCGGCGCCGTTGGGGCCGAGCAGGCCCAGCACCGAGCCCGCGGGCACCCGCAGGTCGATGCCGGCCAGTGCCTGGTGGTCGCCGAATCCCTTGCGCAGTCCGGTGACTTCGATGGCCGCTTCGCGGTCGAGCGCGTCGCTCGCCATCAGCCGGCGTCCCGCAGGCTCTTCGGGCGCAGGTCCGTCCAGGTCGCCTCGACGTGGGCGACCGCCTCGGCTCGGGAACTCTCCCCCAACGCGACGTCCCACCCCGGTGGCACCGCGGCGAACACCGGCCAGAGACTGCGTTCTTCCTCGGCGTTGACCAGGACGAGGAACCGGCCGTTCTCGTCGTCGAATGGACTCGTCACTTCACATCTCCGTCTGTTGCGAGCGGCTTGCTGTCATGGTGTTCGGACCGGCTGACGGCACGCTGACCGCCACCTGACCCGCTACGAGATGGTGCGGTACTTGCGGAAGCTCAGTCCGCCGGCGACGGCCAGCGTGATCACCAGGGTGATCGCCACGACCACGCCGGGGTGCTGGGCGGGGAACCCGGTCTCGTCGACCGGCGTCCCCCACATGCGGCGGACGGCGGTGGTCACCGAGCTGACCGGGTTCCACTCCGCGACCGGCCGCAGCCACACCGGCAGGCGGTCGGTCGACATGAAGGCGTTGGAGAGGAAGGAAAGGCCGAGCGTCGCCACCGCGCCGATGCCGTCGATCGCCTCCGGGTTGCGCAGCGACAGGCCGAGCAGGATGCCGACCCAGATCATCGCGTAGAGGAACACGACGAGCAGGGCGAGCCCGCCCACCAGCGGCAGGAACCCGGTGTGCACCCGGCCGCCGACGAGCAGGCCGGACGCCACCGTGATGGCGAGGGCGATCAGGCCGACCACGAGGTCGCCGAGGGAGTGCCCGATCAGCACGGCGGGCCGGACGATCGGCAGCGAGCGGAACCGGTCGGTCAGGCCGCCGTTGAGGTCGGTGGCGACGGCGATCGCGGTGGGCGCGATGCCGGCCAGGCCGACCTGCATCAGCGCCGCGGGGAACAGGAACTCCGGGTAGCTGCCGCTGCCCGGCACGATCACCGCGTCCTTGAACACGTACCCGATGGCCAGCATGGTGATCAGCGGGTTCAGGGTGACCGCCAGCAGGCGGCCGGGAACGTTGCGCAGGTGGGTGAGCCGGCGCCCGGCGAGCGCCAGCACCTCCACCACCGCGTCGGAAAACCGCCGCGTTCCCGCCGGGGCAATCACAGTCATTCGTCCTCCTCGGAAGAGCCGTCCAGTGCGGCGGCGACGATCCGGCCGATGGCGGCCTGGGCTTGCGGGTGCATCATGAATTCGTGCCCGCAGCCGATGCGGTGCGTCTCGATCGCGCCGTCGACGTACGGTGCCCAGCGGCCGGGCCGCTCGGCGAGGTCGGCCTCGGTGAGGCCGTCGGCCGCCAGGAACAGCAGCAGGCGGCCCGAGAAGCGGGCGGGCTCGTACCGGAGTGCGAGCTCGCCGTTGTTGCTCATCACTTCGAGCACGCGGGCCATCCGGTCCTCGCCGATCCCGGCCAGCCGCGACCCGCCGCGGCGCAGGACGTCGATGACGGCCGCCGGGGACAGCTCGGCGTCCTCCTCCGCGTCGTGACCGAGGTGCTCGAGGAAGCTGGCCAGCAGCTCCTGCCGGGTCGGCGGGGCCTGGCCGGCCGCGTCGACCGGGAAGCTGTCCAGCACGCACAGGGTTTCCACCCGCTCGCCCGCCTCCTGCAGCTGCACGGCGATTTCGTGCGCCAGCAGCCCGCCGAACGACCAGCCGAGCAGGTGGTACGGCCCCGACGGCTGGATCGCCCGGATCCGCGCCGCGTACTCCTCGGCGACGTCCTCGACGCTGACCGGCAGCTCGCCGTCCCCGCCGATGTTCGGCGACTGCAGCCCGTACATCGGGCGGCCGGGATCGAGGTGCTGGACGAGCCCGAGGTAGGGCAGGCTCAGCCCGAGTCCCGCGTGCACGCAGAACAGCGGCGCGCGGTCGCCGTCCGGCCGGATCGGCAGCACGGGGGCGAACGAGTCGAGCACGTCCCCGCCGGCACCGGCGTCACTGCCGGTGCCGGCCAGCGCGGCCAGGCGCTCGACGGTCCCGTGCGTCAGGACGTCCGCGACGGTGAACCGCAGGCCGGCGTTGCGGGCCAGGGCGACCAGCCGCACGGAGAGCAGGCTGTTGCCGCCCAGGGCGAAGAAGTCGGCGTCGGCGCCGACCTCGGGCAGGCCGAGGGTTTCGGCGAACGCGAGCCGGAGGACCTCTTCGGCCGGGGTGCCGGTCTTCCGTTCGGGTGCGGGCAGCTGCGCGTGGTCGAGCTCGCCGGTCGCGGTGAGCGGGACGGCGTCGAGTTCGACGATCGCCGACGGTACCGCGAAGTCCGGCAGTTCCCGGGCGAGGTGTTCGCGCAGGCCGTCTCCGCGGCCGACGACGTAGGCCACGAGCTGGTCGTCGCGGACCACGACTTCGGCGGCGGCGACGCCGGGGTGGCGCAGGAGCGCCGCCTCGACCTCGGTGGGCCGGATGGCGAACCCGCGGGCCCGCAGGGTTGCGGCGGCCGGTTCGATACTGCCGTCGAGGCGGCGGCGGACCAGTTCGCCGGTGCGGAACATCCGTGCCCCCGGGGTGAAGGGGTCGGCGACGAAGTGCGTGGCGGTGCGGCCGGGCTGTCCCGCGTAGCCGCGGGCGAGGCTCGCGAGCCAGAGTTCGCCGTGGGCGCCGGGTGGGACGGGCCGGAGGGTTTCGTCGAGGACGTAGGCACGCGCCGGGTGGGGCAGGGTGCCGGGTTCGGCCGGGCCGGTGAGGCCGCGGTAGTGCGTGTGGACCTCGGCGCCGGCGCGGTGGAGCCGTTCGGTGAGCGGGACGGCGAGGGGTTCGCCGGTGACGATCAGCCGGACGCCGGCGAGAGCCGGTTCGTGGCGGGCCGCGAGTGCCCGGACCTGGTGGGGGGTGGCGAAGAGGACGGCGGGCAGTTCGCCTTCGAGCAGCCGCGCGAGTGCGGTGGTGTCGCCGGTCTCGGTGAAGTGGACGGACCCACCGGCGGCCAGGGTGGCCAGCACGGCGGGGATGGCATCGGGCAGGTCCGGGACGACGACCCGGCGGCCGGTGGGAATGGAGTCCCGCAGGGCCGCGACGGACTCGGCGAGGGCGCGGCGGGAAAGCACGGTGCCGTCCGGCAGGTGGGCGGCCGCGTGTGCGGGACCGACCGGTGCCGTACCGGGGTTACCGGCGGCTTCGCCGACGACCGTCACCTCGGACTGCGCGGACGGATCCGCGAGCCGGTACGCGGCTCCGGCCTGCAGGGCGGCCAGGACGTGCACCACCCGATCCACCGCCGACCCGGCCGCGATCGAGACAGTCCACTCAGGACCCACGCCGCGAGCCGTCAGCTTGCGGGCCTCTTCGGTCACGCGGCGGCGCAGCTGGGCGTGGCTCATCCGGCCGCCGTTCCCGATCAGTGCCGGTCCGCGGCTGCTCCGCAGGGCCGGCAGCTCGGCCGGGTCCGCGGCGGCCGCCATGCCCGGCACCGCCGGCTCGGCCGGAGTCGACAGCTCGATCCCGCTCAGCGGCAGCGAAGGGTCTTCCGCCACCGCCGACAAGAGCCGGCCCAAGCGGGCGGCGAGCAGCTCCGCCGTCTCCGGGGTGAACAGGTCCGCGCAGTACTCGATGCTCCCCTCCAAACCCCCCTCGCCCGGGCGCTCGCCGAGCTGGAACGTCAGGTCGAACTTGAACTTCGCGCCCGTCGGCGGCAAGATCTCCGGCCGCACCGACAGGTCGCCGATCGTGAAGCGGGGGTCCGGGACCTCGTAGTACGACAGCATCACCTGGAACAACGGCTGCCGCGACAGCGACCGCGCCGGGCGGGCCAGCTCGAGCAGGAGCTCGAACGGCAGGTCCTGGTGCGCGTACGCCTCGAGGTCGGTGTCGCGCACCCGGGCGACCAGCTCGGCGAACGTCGGGTTGCGGCCGGTGTCGGTGCGCAGGACCAGCGTGTTCACGAAGAACCCGACCAGGCCGTTCGTCACCTCCTCCGACCGGCCCGCGACGAGGCTGCCGAGCGGGATGTCCGTGCCCGCGCCGTGCTTGGTGAGCAGCGCGGCCACCGCCGCCTGGACCACCATGAAGACGCTGGCACCCGACCGGCGGGCCAGCGCGGTCAGTGCCTTGTGGACGGTCGGGGGCACCTCGAAGCCGACCGAGCCGCCGCGGAAGGCGGTCGCCGCCCGGCGGGGGAAGTCCGCGGGCAGCCGCAGCTCGTCGGGGAGGCCGGCGAGCGCGTCGCGCCAGTACTCCCACTGCCGGTCCGCCGCCTGGCGGTCGTCGAGCAGCTCGCGCTGCCAGACCGCGTAGTCGGCGTACTGCACCGGCAGTCCGGCCCAGCCGGGCTCGGCTCCGCGCACCCGGGCGTCGTAGGCGGTCGCCAGGTCGCGGGCCAGGACGTCCACCGACCAGCCGTCGCCGGCGATGTGGTGCAGGACGAGCAGCAGCACGTGGTCTTCCCCCACGCGGTACAGGGTGGCCCGCAGCGGCCGGTCGGTGGCGAGGTCGAACGCGCGGCCCGCCTCGGCCGCCAGCACAGCGGTGAGTTCGCCTTCGGTGGCCGTCGCCGTGGCGAGCGGGGAGTCCGGGGCAGGCGGCAGGATCCGCTGGTAAGGAACGCCGTCGACGTCCGGGAAGACCGTCCGCAGGATCTCGTGCCGCTCGACGACGTCGCCGAGCGCGGCCGCCAGGGCCGCCGGGTCCAGGGAGCCACCGAGCCGGACGGCCAGGGGGATGTTGTACCCCGTGCTTTCCAGCCGGTTCAGGAACCACATCCGGGTCTGCGCGTGGGACAGCGGGATCTTCTCCGGCCGCGGGAGCTTCCGGAACCCGGCGCCCGCCTGGCCGGCGGAGACGAGCCGCCCGGCGAGCCGGCTCACCGTCCGCGCCTCGAAGAGGTCGCGAATGGACAGTGCGGCGTCCAAAGCGGACCGGACCCGGCTCACGACCGAGTTGGCCAGCAGGGAATGCCCGCCGATGACGAAGAAGTCGTCGTCGATCCCGACTTCCGGGACGCCGAGGACGTCGGCCCAGATCTCGCACAGCGTCGCCTCGACCGGGGTGCGCGGACCGCGGGCCGTGGTGCCGGTGTGCTGGTCCGGTGCGGGCAGCGCCTTGCGGTCGATCTTGCCGTGTGCCGTCAGCGGGAAGCGGTCGAGGACGAGGTACGCGCCCGGGACCATGTACGACGGCAGTTGCGCGGTCAGGTGCTCGCGCAGTTCTTCGGCGGTGGCGGTGCCGGTGACGTAGGCGACGAGCCGCCGGTCGTTGCCGTCACCGTGCACGGTGACGACCGCTTCGCCGACGCCCGCGTGCGCGGCGAGGCCGGCTTCGATCTCGCCGAGCTCGATGCGGTGGCCACGGATCTTGACCTGGAAGTCGCGGCGCTCCACGAATTCCAGCTCGCCGTCCGGGCGCATCCGGACGCGGTCGCCGGTGCGGTACATCCGCGTGCCCGGCTCGCCGAAGGGATCCGCGACGAACACCGCCGCCGTCCGGACCGGGTCGCCCACGTAACCGCGGCCGACGACCAGACCGCCGACGAACAGCTCACCGATCGCCCCCGCGGGCACTGGGCGCAGTTCGTCACCCAGCACGTAAAGGCGTGAATTCCGCACCGCGCGGCCGATCGGCACCACGTCGACGCCGGACCGGATCACCGCGTGCGTCACGTCGTCCGAGCACTCCGTCGGGCCGTAGGCATTGACCAGCGGCACGTCCGGGAACCGGGCGAACCACCGCGCGCACAGGTCCGGCGGCAACGCCTCCCCGGTCACCACGAGCCACCGCAGTCCCGAGAGGTCGGGCTGCTCGGCCAGGTCCCACGAGTCCAGGGCCGCCCGCAACAGCGACGGCACGACCTCCAGCACCGAAACACCCTCGGCCCGGATCAGGCCGAACAACGCGTCCGGATCCGCCGCCACGACCCGCGACACCACGCGGACCCGGCCGCCGACCAGCAACGGCGCCAGCATCTGCCACACCGAGACGTCGAACGTCACCGGAGCGTTCTGCACCACCACATCCGACGCCGCCACCCCCAGGTCTTCGACCTTGGCGAGCAGGTGGTTCACCATGCCGCGCCGGTGCACCATCGCCCCCTTCGGACGACCGGTCGAACCCGACGTGAAGATCACGTACGCCAGGTCCAGACCGGCGTCGCCCTCGGAAACCGGCGCCCACTCCTCGTCTTCGGCGTCGTCCAGGACCACGATCCCGGTGTCGCCGCCGGTGAGCTCGGCCGCCAGGTCCTCGAAGCCCGCACCCACCACCACGGCGGTGGCGCCGGAATCCCCCAGCAGCCCGGCGAGCCGGGCCACCGGCAACGCCGGGTCCAGGGGCAGGTAGGCCGCCCCGGACCACAGCACGCCCAGTACGGCCGTCACGAAGCCGACCCCCGGGTCGGCCAGGACGCCGACCACCCCACGGGCCGGAAGCCGGCGCGACAACGCACTCGCCCGGCCGGCCAGCGAAGCGTAGGAAACCCACGCGCCGCCGTCGGCCACCGCCGCCGCTTCCGGGGACGACAGCGCGAACTCGCGGACCCGCGCCACGACGTCGGCGCCCACCGGCCCGGTGGCACCGGCGCCACGCTCCAGTTCCGCCGCCGGCACCACGTCGATCGCGCCCAGCGGCACCGAAGGATCGGCGATGGCGGTGTCGAGCAGGTGCCGGAACATGCCGGTGATCCGGCCGACGCGCCCCGCGTCGAACGCCTCGGGCGCGTAGTCGAAGCGGAAAGCCAGTTCGGGACCGGGGTTCACGACCAGGCTGAGCGGGTAGTGGCGGGAGTCCTCGGTGACGGCGTCCAGCACGCGGACGTCGCCGCCCAGGACCACCTCGGTCTGCTCGCCGTCGGCGGGCACGTTCTCGAAGACGATGGCGGTGTCGAACAGTTCGCCGGTGCCGGCCAGGCCGGGCACGTCGTTCTGCACCTCGGCCAGCCCGACGTGCTGGTAGGCCGACATCCGGGCCTGCTGGTCGCGCAGGAAGACGAGGAGTTCGCCGAGGGTGCCCGCCGGGTCGAGGCCGGCGCGGACCGGCACCGTGTTGATGAACATCCCGACCATGGTCTCCACGCCCGGCAGCTCGGCCGGGCGCCCGGAGGTGACCGAACCGAACACGACGTCCCGCCGTCCGGTGAGCCGGCCGACCAGGATCGCCCAGCAGGCCTGCACGACCGTGTTCAGGGTGAGCTCGTGCCGCCGGGCCCAGGCCACCAGCTCGGCGGTCTCGTCCCGGGACAGCACGACCTCGGCCGACTCCGGCACCGCCTTCAGGTGCCCGTCGACCTCCGGCGCCACCTTCGTGGGCTCGGTGAGGCCGTCGAGGACCTCGCGCCACGCCTGCCGGGCTTCCCGCTCGTCCTGGCGGCCGAGCCAGGCGAGGTAGTTCCGGAACGGCGCCACGTCCGGCAGCGCGGCCGCCGGGCCGTGCGCGTACAGCGTGGCCAGCTCGCGGATGAGGATCGGCACCGACCAGCCGTCGGTGGCGATGTGGTGGGCGGTCCACAGGAACCGGTACCGCCCCGCCGCGACCTTGATCAGGGTGAACCGGACCAGCGGCGGGTGCGCGAGGTCGAACCGGCGCTCCCGGTCCTCGGCCGCCAGCCGGCCCAGCCGCTCCTCGCGGTCGGGCTCGGGCAGCGCGGACAGGTCGAGTTCGGTCCAGGGCAGGCCGACCTCGGCGGCGATCAGCTGCACGGCGTCGCCGCCCCGGCGGTGCCGGAAGTACGCGCGCAGGGTCGCGTACCGGCGCAGCAGCGCGGCACACGCTTCGCGCAGCGCGTCGACGTCGAGCGGGCCCGCGAGATCCGCGGTGGCCTGCACGGTGTAGACGTCGACGCCGTCCGGGTCGAACTCGGAGTGGAACAGCAGCCCCTGCTGCAACGCCGAAAGCGGCAGCGCGTCTTCGATGCGGCCGCCCTCCGGGGCCAGCTCGCGCAGCTCCTCGCCGGTCAGTTCGACCAGCGGCCCGTCGGTCACCACGGCCACCTCGGCGCCCGGCTCGCGGACGGCGACCTGCTCGGCGATCGCGGCCGGTGTCCGGCGCTCGAGGATGTCGCGCGGGGTCAGCTCGATGCCCGCGGTGCGGGCGCGGCCGGCCACCTGGATCGCGCTGATGCTGTCGCCGCCGAGGGCGAAGAAGTTGTCGTCGATGTACACGCGCGGCACGGACAGGACTTCGGCGAGGATGTCGCAGACGACCGTCTCGACGGTGTTGCGGGGACGGCGCCCGACGACCTCGGCCCGGAAGTCCGGGGCGGGCAGCGCTTCGCGGTCGACCTTGCCGTGTTCGGTGAGCGGCAGCTCGTCGAGGACGACCAGCGCCGAGGGCACCATGTAGTCCGGGAGCAGCTGCTGGGCGGTGCTGCGCACGTCCCCGGCGTCGATCGGGCCTTCGCCGTCGACGCCGATCAGGTAGCCGGCGAGGCGTTTGCCGCCGTCGGCGTCGGTGAGCACGCGCACGACGGCGTCCAGGACGCCGGGCACGGACCGCAGGACGCTTTCGATCTCGCCAAGTTCGATGCGGTGGCCGCGGATCTTGACCTGGAAGTCGCGGCGCTCCACGAACTCGAGCTGACCGTCCGGGCGCATCCGGACGCGGTCGCCGGTGCGGTACATCCGCTTTCCGGCTTCCCCGAACGGATCCGCGACGAACACCGCCGCCGTGCGCGCCGGGTCGCCCACGTAACCGCGGCCGACGACCAAGCCGCCGACGAACAGCTCCCCGATCGCCCCCGCGGGCACCGGACGCAGCTCGTCCCCCAGCACGTACAACCGGGAGTTCCGCACCGCGTGGCCGATCGGCACCACCTCGGTGCCGGACCGGATCACCGCGTGCGTCACATCGTCCGAACACTCCGTCGGGCCGTAGGCGTTCACCAGCGGCACGTCCGGGAAGCGCGCGAACCACCGCGCACACAGGTCCGGCGGCAACGCCTCCCCGGTCACCACGAGCCACCGCAGCCCCGAAACGTCGGCGGACTGCCCGGCCAGGTCCCACGAATCGAGGGCCGCCCGCAGCAACGACGGCACGACCTCCAGCACCGAAACACCCTCGGCCCGGATCAGGCCGAACAAGGCGTCCGGGTCCGCCGCGATCGCCCGGGACACCACCCGGACCCGCGCGCCGACCAGCAACGGCGCCAGCATCTGCCACACCGAGACGTCGAACGTGACCGGAGCGTTCTGCACCACCACGTCCGCGGGCTCCAGGTCGAGGTCCTCGACCTTGGCGAGCAGGTGGTTGACCATGCCCCGGCGGTGCACCATCGCCCCCTTGGGACGACCGGTCGAACCCGACGTGAAGATCACGTAACCCAGGTCCAGACCGGCCTCGTCGCGGGAAACCGGCGCCCACTCCTCGTCTTCGGCGTCGTCCAGCCCGACGACCCCGGCACCACCGCCGGCCGCGGCCACCACCTCCGCGGCCAGGTCCTCGTACCCGGGGCCCACGACCACGCGCGAGGCACCCGAGTCGACCAGCAGCCCGGCCAGCCGGGCCACCGGCATCCCGGCGTCCAGCGGCACGAACGCCGAGCCCGACCACAGCACGCCCAGCACGGACGCGACGAACCCGACACCGGGATCGGCCAGGACACCGACCACACCCCGGGCCGGGAGCCGGCGGGACAGGGCGCTCGCCCGGCCCGCCAGGGAGCGGTACGAAACCCACTCCCCGCCGTCGGCCACCGCGGGCGCGTCCGGTGCGGCCAGCGCGAACTCGCACACCCGGGCCACGACATCGGCCCCGACCGGCCCGGCCGCCCCGACCCCGGACGCCAGCAGTGCGCCCAGCTCGTCCGCGGACACGACGTCGACCGCGCCGAGCACCGCCGACGCCTCGGCTTCGGCGAGGCGGCCGACGAACCCGGCGAGCCGCTCCAGGTGCGCGGTGACGCCCTCGGCGTCGTACAGGTCGGGGTTGCCGTTGAGGTGGATTTCGATGATGTCTTCGGTGACGTCGAGCACCGTCAGCGACAGGTCGTTGGTGATCCCGGTCGACAGGTTCATCACGCGCGTGTGGCAGTCGCCGAGGCGCAGGCCGGGCTCGGGCGGGAGCACGTTGACGAACGGGCCGCCGAACGGGCGGCGCTCGTCGCTGCGCACGCCGATGTCGCGGCGGATCTGGTTCACGTGGTAGCGCTGGTGCTTCAGCGTCGCGGCGAGCTCCCGGGACGCCTGGGCCAGCAGCTCGGCGACCGTCGTCCGCGGCTCGACGACCATCCGCAGCGGCAGGTAGTTCGCGACCATGCCCGGGGTCGCCCGCGAGCGCACGCCCGCCCGCGCCGCGACCGGGACGGTCAGCAGCAGGTCCTGGATACCCGAAAGCCGTTGCGTGTAGGCCGCCATCGCGGCGATGAAGAACGTCGGCAGCGTCACCTTCGCGCCCGCGGCCGCCTCGCGCACGGCCTTCGCCGTCTCCGGGGGCAGCACCATGGTGCGCCGCAGGAAGCCCCGGGCCGGAGCCGGTTCCTTGCCGGAGAGGCTGACCAGGTCGGGGGTGGAGTCGAAGTGCCGTCCCCAGAACGCCTTGTCCCGCACCCGGTGCGGGGAGTCCTGGTAGGCGAGGTCGGCGTCGAGCAGCAGCCGGAACGGCGGCAGCGCGGTGGGCCCGGGGTCCTCCCCCGCCAGCAGCGCGTTGTAGAGCTCGCCCAGGCGGCGGTGGCAGATCGCCGCGCTGAAGCCGTCGCCGATGAGGTGGTGCGTGGTGAGGTACCAGAAGTGCCGCTGCGCGCCGACCTTGATCAGGGCGCCGCGGAAGAGCGGGAAGTCGTCCAGGGAGAACGGGTGCCGCATGTCTTCGTGCATCCAGTCGAGCGCGGCGCTCTCCGGATCGGCTTCCCCGGTGACGTCCGGGTACCGGATCGGGAGCTCGGTCAGCGGCTCGATGAGCTGCCGCGGTTCGCCCTCGACCTCGACGAACCGGGCGCGGAAGCACTCGGCTTCGTCGGCGAGCGCGCGCAGCGCCGACCGGAACACGTCGACGTCCAGCGGGCCGGTGATGTCCAGGTAGTCGGCCATCGCGTAGGCGAGGCCGCCGCCGGACAGCTGTTCGTCGTACCAGACGTCGGTCTGTGCGGTGGACAGGGGCAGGAACGCGTCGACCGCGGTCATCTGGGCACCTCGAAGAGTGTTTTGGCGTACGGGGTTTCGTGTTCGGCACCGGCGGGCAGCGCTTCGGGGCCGTAGTTGTCCTTGACCCACTGGTCCTGGTAGATCGTGTCCAGGTAGCGGTCACCGAGGTCGGGTGAGATCACCACCGCCGTGGCCGCGTCGTTCTCCTCCAGCCAGCCCAGCGCGCCCGCCAGCACCATGCCGGAGCCGCCCCCGAGCAGGAAGCCGCTCAGCGCGAGGCGGCGGCACGCGCGGATCGCGGCGGCCTCGTCGACCCGCACCAGATCGTCCACAAGGGACATGTCGATGACCGGGAACCGGACGCTGGTGCGCACCGCCGTGCTGCGCCGGGCGGCCCGCGGGCCGGGGCCGACGCACTCGACGGCGACGATCCGCACCTGCGGCCGGACCTGGCGCAGGTAGCGGGCGCAGCCGGTCAGGGTGCCGGCCGAGCCGACGCCGACGAAGAGCACGTCGAGGTCCGGCACGGTGCGCAGGATGTCCGGTCCGGTCGAGCGGAAGTGGGCCATCCAGTTGCCCGCGTTGGCGTACTGGTCGAGCCAGGTGTAGCCGTCGTTCTCCGCGCACAGGCGGCGCACGAGCCGCAGGCCCGCGGCCGGGTCGGGGGCGACCAGCACCTCGGTGCCGAGGTTCTGCATCAGCTGCCGGGTGAGCAGCGTGCTGCGCGGGTCGGTGACGCAGACGAACCGGTAGCCACGGCTGGCCGCGACCAGGCTCAGCGCCACGCCGAGGTTGCCCGCCGACGTCTCCACGATGGTCGAGCCCGGGCGCAGCACGCCCGCCCGCTCGGCCAGCGTCACCATTTCGAGGGCGGGCTTGAGCTTGCTGGAGCGCGCGAAGTTGAAGCCCTCGCACTTCATCAGGACCCGCCGGTCCACGACGTGGCTGAGGTCGACGTACAGGTCCGTGACGTCGAACTCCTCCGGCCTGGTGATCACCCGCACGGCGAACCTCCGGTCGACGATTTCCCGGCGTACGTGGGAAAGGGCTCGCCCCGGCCGACCTTGCCGGCGAGCAGCCCCTGGAAGACGGTGAGCTTCTGGATGTTGCCGGCGCCTTCCATGAATTCGACGCCGCGGGCGTCCCGGGCGAGCTTGTCGAGCGCCGGGTGGTCCCAGCGGGCCCGCGGCCCGAAGAAGCCGCACGCTTCGAGCGTGGCCTCCTCGGCCAGCCGGCACGCTTCGGCCTTCGCCGCCGAGGCGAGGTGGCCGCGGGAGCCGTCGGCGTCGACCTCGATCGCGGACAGGTGCACGAGGTGGCGCACGCCGTCGATGCGGCGGCCCAGCTCGCCGAGCCGGTCGCGCTCGGCGCGGCCGAGCCGGCCGCGTCCGGTGCGCACGTAGTCGTGGGCGGCCGCGGCGATGCCGACCGCGATCGCGGCGACGCCCGGCCGCAGCCGGTTGAAGGTCTGCACGCACGCCCACATGCCCCGCCGGGCGGGCGAGCGGTCCCGGCCGAGCACGCGCTCGGCGGGCACGGCGACGTCGTCCAGGGTCAGCTCGCAGATCCGCGCGGCCCGCAGGCCCAGTGACTCGAGCGGCTCGGCGTGGAACCCCGGGTCCGTCGTGTCCACCAGGACCGCCGTCACGCCCAGCGGGCCGGGCCCGGTGCGGGCGAACACGACCCCCAGCGCGGCGCGCGCGGCGTTGCCGACGTACTTCTTGCGGCCGTCGAGGCGGTGGGTGCCGTCGGCCGGTGCCGAAAGCGCCGTCTCCAGCGCGGTGGCGTCGGAACCCCGGTCCGGCTCGGTGAGCGCGAAGAACGTCCAGGTCGGCCGCTCGAGGAGCCGGCCGTAGAACCACTCCTTCTGCTCCCGGTCGGCCAGCACGTCGACGAGCACGCCGGACATCGACGCGCCCGGGCTGGCCAGCATCAGGCCGGCGTCGCCGCGGGCGAGCTCTTCGAGCACCACCGCCCGCTCGATCGCCGTCATGCCGTGGAACCGGTGCGGCCCGAGGCGCAGGCCCGCGCCCCCGAACTCCTCGGGGACGAGCATGGTGGCCAGGCAGCGGACGCCGGCCAGGTCCAGGTGTTCGCCGACACCGTCGGGGTCGGTGTCGAGGCCGGCGCCCGCGGTGCGGAACTCCGTCCCCCACTCGCGAGCCGCGTCCCGCAGCGTTTCGAGCCGTTCGTCGAGCACGGTCGCCGTCACGCCCCGACCTCCGGGGTGTAGGCGCCGGCGAGCAGCTCGGAGACGTCCGCGACCTCCCCCGCCCCGCCGCGCACGAACCCCGCGGCGCCCAGCAGGCGCAGCAGGACGCGGTCGGTGCCGGTGAGCCGCCGGTGCAGGTAGGCCAGGGCTTCCGGGGCCGGGTCCGGGCCGTGCGCGGTCAGGAACGCGCGCACCTCGAGCTGCCCGGTCAGCGCCTCGGCGACGGCGCCCTGGACCATTTGACGGCGCAGCAGGGTGGTGTCGCCGCTGCGCCGCCCGCCCAGGTAGCCGAGCCCGGTGTCGAGCAGGGCGCCGGACAGGCCCAGCCGCAGCCACACCGACCCGGTCGCCAGGATCGGATCGGGGTGGCCCGCGGGCCGGTGCGTCCGCACCAGGACGACGGGGCCGCCGGGCAGCTCCGCCGTCCGGACCACGAGCACGTCGCCGTCCACCGGCCCGGCCGGCAGGACCGCGGTACCGCCGGCACCGAACACCGGCTCACCGGCAGGCAGGGCCGCGTGCAGCACCGCCAGCGCCGGGGCCATCCCTTCCGCACGGGCGGTGTCGTGGCACCGCAGCCAGGTCGCCGTGATCGGCGGCGAGATCGTGGTCATCGTTCAGGCGGCCATTTCTGCCGAAACGAAACGGGCCAGCGAGCCGACCGACTCGAAGTGGCTCATTTCGAGGTTCTCGGCGTCGAATTCGATGCCCAGCGCCTCTTCCAGCTGCATCAGCAGTTCCAGCACGCCGGTGGAGTCGAGGCCGGCGTCCGCGAGCCGGGTCTCCGGGCCGAGGTCGGCGACCTCCGCCTCCAGCACGGACTCCAGTGCGGCGCAGATCCCCGCGACCACCCGGTCGTCCAGGACCTCCGTCGATTCAGCCACGGCTTCCGTCACTTCGCTCACCATTCCCTTCGTGCAGACAGCAGTCATTACCCACGGGCCCGGAACCGGGCCCCGAGTTCTCTTCTTCCCGGTGTCGCGTGCTCAGCCCGCCACGACCCGGTCGAGCAGGGCGAGGCCGCGGGCCTCGCGCCGCCGCAGCCCCCGCGAGGTGCGCAGCGGGTCCCAGCCGGGCTCGCGGACCGGGAGCAGCTCGGGATTCCCCCGTACCCCGGCGGCGCCGTCCGCGAGCACCGGCCGGCCGAGGATCGTCGAGGCGCACAACGCTCCCCCGGTCGCGACCCCGACGATTCCGCCACCGTGCAAGATGCTCTGGCCGGTCAGGTAGAGACCGTCGACACCCGAATCGATATCCGGCCGTTGCCCGACCCGGCCCCAGGTGTGCAGGCCGTACGCGCTGCCCCCGGTCGAAAGCGTGTAGCGCTCCTGGGTCAGCGGCGTCGACGTTTCGGCGTGCACCAGGTGCTGGCGGAACGGCCCGATCGCGGCCTCGGCCAGGTCCAGCATCTGTTCGGTCAGCCGGTTCTTCGCGCCGAGGTAAGCGGGCTCGCGCCGGTACCTGGCCCCGTTCGCCGGCCCCTCCGCGAGGCCCCAGTGCGCGTAGCCGGGCGGGCAGGTCGTCATGATCTGGAAGTTCGTGTGTCCCGGCGGGCACGCCGAACCCGGCACCGGGTCCTTGTGGGAAGCGAAGGACAGGAACGCGTACGGCAGCTCGTCGAGGCGGCCGGACTCCACCCGGGCGTAGGCCGCGTCGACGTCCTCGTCCGGCCAGCACCAGATGTTCGCGCCGTCGACCGGGAGCTCCCGGTCGAGCCCGACGTAGCAGACGGCCATCGGCAGGCGCATCTTCGCCGTCTCCGCGCGGGTCACCACGGGCTCGGGCAGGTTCTCCCGTCCGCCGCACAGTTCCAGGACAGTGCGGCAGTAGTCCGCATTGGACACCACCACCGGCGCGCGGTGGACCGTGCCGTCGGACAGCCGGACACCGGTCGCCTTGCCGCGCTCGATCAGGATCCGGTCGACGCGGGTGCGGGTGAGCAGCGTGCCGCCGTGCGACTCCAGCAGCTCGACGAACGACGCCGCGATCACCTGCCCGCCGCCCTCCGGGTAGTAGGCGCCGCGGAGGTACTCACCGAGCATCCCGGCGTGGGCGGCGACGAGGGTGCTCGCCGGAGCGGAACCGTAGTTCCCGGACTGGGCGGCCAGGATGGTGCGCGCCCGGGCCGAAAGCCCGCAGTGGTCGAACAACTGCGCCAGCGTCCGGCGGCCCCAGCGCAGCATCACGGCCGGCACCTTCGCCACCGGGCCCGCCGAGAAGGCGGACTGGCGGCAGGCCTGCGCGACGGCCGCGCAGATGTCGATGTATCGGGTGATGCCCTCGGCCTCCGCGGGCAACGCGGCCCGCAGGCGGTCGGCGTAGCGGTCCCACCCGGTCGGCACGTCGACCGTGACGCTGGGCAGGACGATCCGGTCGAACCCGTCGGGGTCCATGGGGTGGAAGCGCACCCGGTCCCCGAGGCCGAGGCCCGAGAGGACCCGCGGCAGCAGTCCGTCCGGCCCGCAGTCGCCGAGGTAGTGCACCCCCACGTCGAACTGGTAGGCGCGGCGACGGCGGAACACGTGGCTGTTGCCGCCGGCGACGTCGTGCTGTTCGAGCACGAGGACGCGCATCCCGCTCGCCACCAGGTACCCGGCGCAGACGAGCCCGCCGATCCCGGAGCCGACCACGATGGCGTCCCAGCGCCCGGCGGCGTTCTCTTCGGTGTTCACGCCCCGACGCTATGCCGGAGCGGTGACCTCGGGCTGACCGCGCGCTGACAATCTGGGGGAGAGTTCGTCAGCGCCTCACTGGGGTTCCCGGCCCGCCCGAGGTCACCTATTCAGGGGCGAGCGTCGAAGGCGACGGCCTGGTGCGCAACGTGAACCACGTCGGCGCACAGGTGGCCACCACCGTCAGCACGACGGCCAGCCCGAGTATCACAAGATATATCCACAAAGGACCGGACGGGAAGAGGCTGTCGGAGACCGCCGCGCTGAAGGGCACCAGCATCGACGCCGCGACCAGCGTGCCGAGGAAGACACCGATGGCGGCCACGACGCCCGCTTCCACGGCCATCATGCGCATCACCTGCCCCCGGGTCGACCCGATGAGCCGCTGCAGCCCGAACTCCCGCCGCCGGTCCGCCGTCGCCATCACCAGCGTGTTCACCATGGAGATCGCGGCGTACACGAGCAGCAGCCCGACGATCAGGTAGTTGACCCAGGCATTGGCCTGGACCTCCGCCAGGAACGCCTTGGTGAGCGCCTCGCGGCCGGCCACCTGCACGCCGTCGACGTCCCCGACCCGGGTGCGCAGCGACGCGAGCAGATCGCCTTCCGCCGTCCCGGGCTGTGCCATGACGAGGATCCGGTCGGCCGCGCCCGCGGCCGTGTGCGGCGCCAGCGTGTCGGCCGGCATCAGCGCCGACGCCGAGGCCGCCGTGGTCCGCAGGGTCGCGACGACGTCCAGGGTGGCCCGGGATCCGTCGCCCAGCCGCATGACGATCTTGGCGCCCACCCCGACCCCCAGCCGCTGCGCGAGATCCGCGGGCAGGGCGATCGTGTCGCCGCGCAGGGCGTCGAGCTTGCCGGTCTCGACGATGCTCCCCCAGGCCGTCGCCACGCCGTCCGCGGTGATGCCGGTGAGGTCCACGCCGTCTTCGTCCTGCGTCGCGTCCGAGGGCTTTTCGTTGTACCCCTTGCTGGTCACGAACGCCGTGGCCCCGGCGACGCCGGGCGTCCGCTGCACCTCGGCGATCAGATCGGGCGGCAGGTCACCGGTCGCCGACGTCACGACGGCGTCGGCGAGCAGCGAGTCGGAGTACTGCTTCTCCGCGACCGCGACCTCCGTGGTCTGGAAGTACAGCATGAAGATCGCGAGCCCGGTGGCGAGCATGATGGGCGTGACCGCCCCGGCCATCGGCATCCAGCGGGCCCGCGTGTTCAGCGAGGCCAGGTAGCCGGGCAGGCCGCCGAAGGCGCGGATCGGCCGGCGCAGCACCGAGACCGCCAGCTTGGTGAGCCCGGGGGCGAACAGCGCGACGGCGGTCGCCACCAGCGTCACGGCGGGGCCGGCCGTGCTCGCGGCCAGCGGGCCGTCGACCACGGTGATCGTCAGGTAGGCCAGGGCCACCGCGCCGATCAGGCTCGACACGCCGAGCCACAGCCGGGTCGGGGTCAGCCAGCGTGTGGGGATCGCCGTTTCCCGCATGGCTTCGACGGGCCGCGTGCGGCCCGCGTACCGGGCGGCGACGAACGCGGCGCCCCACGCCGAGCTCAGGCCCACGATCGCCGCGGCGACCACCGGGTAGAAGCCCTGCTCGAACTTGAGCACCGGCTGGATCACGCCGAACCCGGTCAGCCGCCCGAAGAGCCAGTCTCCGAGCAGCACGCCGGGCAAGATCGCCAGCGCGGTGCCCAGGGCACCGATGATCATCGCTTCGCCGGTGATCATCCGGCTCACCTGGCGCGGGGTCGCGCCGATCGCCCGCAGCATGGCCACCTCGCGGCGGCGCTGCTGCACCGACAGCGTCAGGGTGCTCGCGACGACGAACATGGCGACCTGTGCCGCGAGGCCGCCGAACACGGCCGCGAGGATGATCAGCAGCTCGCCGTCGCCGGCCGCCTTGGCGAACTCCGCGGAACCGCGGGCGTCGCCGGTCAGCGTCACCGCGCGCTGGTCGCGCACCGCGGTGGCGATCTGCGCGTTGACCGCGCCGACGTCGGCACCGGGGGCGAGCTGGACGCCGAACGCGTCGACCTGCCCGGCCGCGGACCGCAGCCCGGCGGCCTCGGCGGGTGAGAAGAAGACCGCGTCGGAGGCGATCCGGCGACCGGCGTCGGCGATGCCGGTGACCCGGTAGGGGTGGACGCCCCCGCGGACGGCGACGTCGATCTCGCTGCCGGCGTGCGCGCCGATCCGCCCGGCGGTGGCGGAGTCGAGGACGATTTCGCCCTCGCGGATCGGGGCCTGGCCCTCGGTCAGCCGGTAGGGCGCCAGTTCGGCGGAAACCCAGCTGTGGCCGGCCTGGGTGCCGGGCACCGACGGGCCGCCGGTGTCGCCGAGCACCTCGGCGTGGAAGGAGACGTCGGGGACCACGTGGGCGACGCCGGGCACGCCGCTGATCGTGCTCGCGAGGCGTTCGTCGAGCCGGACGCGCTCGGACAGCGTCGCGGTCTCGTGGTAGGCGTCCTCACCGTGGCCGACGGTGGGCAGGTCGTAGGACTGGTTGCCGGCCACCACGATCGGCGCGGCGGCCAGGCGCTGCGGCGGAATCACGGTCCGGATGCCGGTCTCCATGAGGCCGCCGCAGGCGAGCATGACGGCGGTGCCGACGAAGACCGAGACGAGGGTGGCGATGAAGCCACCGGTGCGGTAGCGCAGGGTGCGTACGACGAGGGTCAGCATCAGCGCGTCAGCTCGCTCAGCCAGGGGCCTTCCTGCGGCCGCTGCTCGGTGCGGGCGACGAGGTTGGTCATCCGGCGGGCCACCTCTTCGGGGTTCGGCTGGTGCAGCTCGTCCACGACGCGGCCGTCGGCGAGGAACAGCACGCGGTCGGCGTAGGAGGCGGCCACCGGGTCGTGGGTGACCATCACGATCGTCTGCCGGGACACGCTCTTCGCTTCGCGCAGCAGGGAAAGGACTTCCTGGGCCGAGCGGGTGTCCAGTGCGCCGGTCGGCTCGTCGGCGAAGATCACCTCGGGGTGGGTGACGAGCGCGCGGGCGATCGCCACCCGCTGCTGCTGGCCGCCGGAGAGTTCCGCGGGCCGGTGGTGACGCCGCTCGCCGAGGCCGACCTGCTCGATGACGCGGCGCACGAGCGCCGGGTCCGCCCGGCGGCCGGCCAGCCGCAGCGGCAGCGTCACGTTCTGCTCGACGTCGAGCGCGGGCAGCAGGTTGAAGGCCTGGAAGACGAACCCGATCCGGTCGCGCCGCAACCGGGTCAGCTCGACCTCGCGCATCACGCTGAGGTCCGTGCCGCCCAGCACGACCGAGCCGGACGTCGGCTTGTCCAGGCCGGCCGCGCAGTGCAGCAGCGTGCTCTTGCCCGACCCCGACGGCCCCATCACCGCGGTGAACGTGCCGGCGGCGAAACCCGCCGTCACGTTGTCGAGGGCCAGGACCTGTGCGCCGTTCTTGCCGTACGCCTTGCGTACGGACAGCAGCCGCACGACTTCGACCGTGTCGCCTTGCTGGTACATCTGCGGCTCCCCTGCGCTTCCTTCGATCTGTACCGCGATGACGTTACGAAGCGGCGGGCCGGTTTCCGAGGGTGCTAGGGAGCGGAAGTTTGCGGGGGTTAGCACTACCGCGGAAAGCCGCCCGGCCTGCGCATAATGGGCGCCATGACTAGCGGAAGCCCGGTCGCGACGATGACGCGGTCGCTGGTGCGCGACGGCGGCCTGGCGACCCTGCGCGGCGGCGCGCTCGCCGTGGTCGCGGTGACCGAACTCGTGATGTTCGTCGTCGTGGTCACCGCCGCCTCGCTGATCGGCGTGGGCGTGGGGCTGTTCATGCTGCCCCCGGCCGTGCTGCTGATGCGGTCGCTGACCGACCGCGTCCGCGCGTCGGCCGCGGCGTGGTCGGACGTGCGGATCGCCTCCCCGTACCTGCCGGAGCCGGCCGGGAGTACCGCGCTGCGCCGGTGCCACCACCTGCTCGGCGACCGCGCGAACTGGCGCGACGCCCTGTGGCTGGTGGTCGACAGTTCCCTCGGCATCCTGCTCACGCTCACCCCGCTCCTGCTGATCCTGGACGGGATCCGCGGGCTCACGATGCCGTTCCTGGTCGGGACCGAGGCGGCCGAGTGGCTCGGCAGCTGGTACGTCGTGCTCCCGGTGGACGACCAGCCGACGGCCTGGTTCGCCGCGATCCTCGGCCTGGCGCACTTCCCGCTCGCGCTGTGGAGCGCGCCGCACCTGCTGAAGCTGCACGCGCGGCTCGCGGCCACCCTGCTGTCCCCGACCGAGGTGACCCGGCTGACGAACCGCGTGCAGCACCTGGCGGAAAGCCGCGACGACGCCGTCGGTTCGCAGGCGACCGAGCTGCGCCGCATCGAGCGCGACCTGCACGACGGCGCGCAGACCCACCTCGTCGCGATGGGGATGACGCTCGACGCCGCCATGCGCGTGCTCGATTCCCACCCCGAAGCCGCCCGGTCCCTGATGGACGAGGCGAAGAACAGCTCGGCCAAGGCGTTGCAGCAGCTGCGCGACCTCGTCCGCGGCATCCAGCCGCCGGTGCTGGTCGACCGCGGCATCACGGACGCGATCCGCACCCTGGCCATCGAAAACCCGCTGCGCATCGAGACGACGATCGACCTGCCCGGCCGGCCGTCCCTGGCGGTCGAGACGGCGGCGTACTTCTCGGTGTCCGAACTGCTGAACAACGCGATGAAGCACTCCGGCGCGCAGAGCGGCGCGATCAACGTCCACTACGAGTTCGGCCGCCTGGTGATCAACGTCAGCGACCACGGCCGCGGCGGCGCGAACACCGAGGGCGGCACGGGCCTGCGCGGCATCGAGAAGCGCCTCGCCCCGCTCGACGGCTTCATCACGATCCTCAGCCCGCTCGGCGGCCCGACCATGGTGACGATCGAGATCCCCTGCGGCCTCGAGCCCTGATCGCTCAGTGCTTCAGGTAGGCCAGCACCGCCAGGACCCGCCGGTTGGCGTCCTCCGACTGCGGCAGGTTCAGCTTGGCGAGGATGTTGTTGATGTGCTTGGAAACGGCCTTCTCCGAAACGACCAGCTCGCCCGCGATGTTGCTGTTCGACCGGCCTTCGGCCATCAGCTTGAGGACCTCGCGCTCCCGCGGCGTGAGCCGTTCCAGGCGGTCGTCGCGGGTGTTGTGCGTCAGCAGGCGGGTCACGACGTCCGGGTCCATCACCGTGCCTCCGAGGGCGACCTGGCGGACGGCGTCCACGAACTGGTCGCCGTGGAACACGCGGTCCTTGAGCAGATAGCCGACCGAACCCTCGCCGTCCGCGAGGAGTTCGTCGGCGTACAGCCGTTCCACGTACTGCGAAAGGACGAGCACCGGGAAACCCTGGATCCGGCGCCGCGCTTCGATGGCGGCGCGCAGGCCCTCGTCGGTGAACGACGGCGGCAGCCGGATGTCGACGATCGCGATGTCCGGCCGCTCGCGCAGCATGGCTTCCAGCAGGTCCGGCCCGTTGTCCACGGCCGCGCTGACCTCGAACTCGTGCGCTTCCAGCAGCCGCACCAGACCGTCCCTGAGCAGGAACTGGTCTTCTCCGATGACCACGCGCACTTGTCCGTCCCCCGCTTCGAGCCCGATTGCGACCACGACCATCCTAGGGCCGCGTCAATCGGACTCGGCGACCACGCAGATTCCCAGCGCACCGCGGCGCGGGTCGTAGTCGGCCAGCAGCACCGGACCGGCGGCCGCGCCGCCGGTGAGCGGTGCCCAGAGCCCGGTGCACGGGAACTCGGCCGGTGCGACGATCGCGTCCGGCCGGGAACCCAGCCCGGCCAGCCCGCGGCCGATGACGACCGTCTCCGCCGGCTCGAAGTCCGGGATGGCGTCCGGCGCCACTTCGGGTTCGTAGCCGACGCGGATCGTCCGGCGGCCGCCCGCCTCGAACAGCAGGGCGGTCGCGGCGTCGCCGATGTGGTCCGGTGTGTCGTACGGCGTCACGCCCTGGTCCATGATCAGGACCAGGACGCGCCGGTAGTCGTGGCGCCGGGCGTAGGAGCCGGCGATCCGCAGGGCGGTGAACGGGGACAGGCTTCCCTGCCCCGACACGGAAAACACCAGCGGGGTGCCGGGCAGTACGGCGGTGAGGTTCACCGGCGCCGACAGCCGCGGGTCGAACTCGGGCGCCGCGTGGGCGACGATCGCGAGGTCGATCCGCTCGCCGGACAGCTGCCCGGCGAGCAGTTCGCGGGCCATCACGAGGAAGGGGTTGCCGCGCGCCCGCGTCACCCGGTCGGGCCGGAAACCGATTTCGTGTCCCCGGCTGAGGTCGGCGAAGTACCGGTGCAGCGCGGGGACGTCGATTTCGCGCTCCCCCGGGCCGAACTCGCGCCGGATCGCCAGCGCCAGGCGCAGCGGCAGCTGCCGCAGGCCCGGCGCGGGTGCGGAGGACAGGGTGGTCGCGGACGCGCGGTACATCGGCTAGCGCTCCGCACCCACCGCGACCGGCGCGGCGAACTCGTGCAGGTGCTGGCGGCGCAGCAGGTCCGCGGGCTCGTCCCGCTCGCTGACGAGGTAGTGACGTCCATTGTGGACGATAACCTCGGCCGGGTAGCCGTGGCTGAGGAACAGCACCGGGGACGCCGTCGGGCCGTAGGCACCGGAGCGCGTGACCCCGATCAGGTCACCGGGCCGGAGCGGCGGCAGCGCGGCCTTCTTGGCGAGCACGTCGTTGGGCGTGCACAGCGGCCCGGTGATCTGCCAGGTTTCGGTGGCCGGCTCGTCGATGCGGTTGAGCAGCCGGATCGGGAAGTCGCGCTTGACGTAGGAGCCGATGCCGACGGCGGCCATGTGGTGGTTGGTGCCGCCGTCGGCGACCGCGAAGTTCTGCCCCAGTGACGTCTTGGTGTAGCGGACGCGGACGACGTAGGTCCCGGCCGTGGCGGCCAGGTACCGGCCGAGTTCCATGACCAGCCGCGTCGCCGGGTGGCGCTGCGCGAACTCGTCGATCACCGGGTTGAGCATCGAGGCGAGCAGATCGCGGTCGAGGTCCTTCTCACCGGCGAAGTACGCGACGCCGAGGCCGCCGCCGACGTCGACCATGTCGAGGGGGAACCCGAGCTGCCGCGAAACGCGCTCGGCGAGCTCGAAGATGCGCCGCGTGTTCTCGACGATCGGTTCCTCGTCGAGGATCCGGGTGCCCATGTACACCTGCACGCCCATCAGCCGCAGGTTCGGGTGCCGGTCCGCGAGGTCGGTGGCGGCGAGCAGCTGTTCTTCGTCGATGCCGAACTGGCGCGGCTTGCCGCCCATGGTGAGGCCCGAGCCCTTGACCGCGAAGCTCGGGTTCACGCGCAGGGCAACGCGCGCTTCGATGCCGCGATCCCGCGCGAGGTCGTCGAGGATCCGCAGTTCGCCGAACGATTCGCAGACGACGGTGTAGACGCCTTCGTCCAGGCAGGCGGCCAGTTCCGAGGCGCTCTTGCCGGGACCGAGGAAGATGATGTCCTCGCCGGCGACCCCGGCCCGCCGCGCGGTGAGCAGCTCGGCCATCGACGACACCTCGGCCCGCGCGCCGTGGGCGTGCAGCAGCGCGCACACCGAGATGTTCGGGTTGGACTTCAGCGAGTAGAAGATTTCCAGGCGCGGGTGCAGGTGCTCGCGCAGGCCCAGCAGGCGGCTGCCCAGTTCGTCGCCGTCGTAGACGAAGAGCGGGGTGCCGTAACGCTCCGCGAGCTCGGCGATGCCGACGCCGGAGATCTCGAATTCGACACTCATTGCAGCGCTCCTCATTTCCGGAAGACCATGGCGGAGAACGTCGACCCCAGGCCGACGGAGATCATCAGGTAGCGGGCCCCGGGCGCGATGAGCCCCAGGCCGTTGGCGGCGTGGTGGTTGAGAAAGGGGTCGGCGCAGAAGCAGTGCCCGGTCGTGCCGACGTTCTGCAGGAAGATCTTGGCCCGCGGAATGCCCAGCGCGGCGCTCGCGCGGATCCAGGAGATCTTGTTGACGTTGTGCGGCAGGACGAGGTCGATGTCGTCGACGGTCAGCCCGGCGGCGGCGATGGCCGCCCGGGCGACGTCGGCGACCGCGCCGGGGTAGATCTGCCGGAACTCGGCGGCCTGCTCGTCGTCGAGGATGACTTCGCCGCCCGGGCCGCCGAGCGTGGTGGTGGCGTAGCCGAGCAGCGTGTCCTCGTCCTCGCCGGGGCCGACCAGCACCGCGGCGGTGGCCTCGCCCATGATCGCGGTGTCGGGGATGACCTGCGCCGAGTGGGTGAACGCCTTCTCACCGGTGAGGATCAGGGCGAGCGCGTCCGGATCGCCGTCGGCGGCCAGCAG
>NZ_MUMI01000539.1 GCF_002155975.1 Amycolatopsis kentuckyensis | reverse complement strand
CCTGGCGGCCCCGGAGGCCCTGGCGGCGCCGGAGGCCCGGGTGGTCCCGGCGGCCCCGGCGGCCCCGGAGGCCCGGGTGGTCCCGGCGGCCCCAAGGACCCCAATGACCCCAATGACCCCGGCAAGCACGGCAAGCCCGAGTTCTACGACGGCAAGGGCGGCGGCCTCTGGTACCCGAAATTCGCCGTCCCGCCGAAGAAGCGCAACGCCTTCCTCGGCTGCGCCCTCATCCCCTACATGTGCTGCACCTGCCAGTTCTGCTGCCGCGATCCCTATCCCGGCCCGTGGAGCGGCAAACCGATCGAAGCCTGGGGATGCGATTGCGACTGCTGCGACTGCTGTTCCTGCTGTGACTGCGGCTGCTGACGAGCGCGAGCCGCCCGCCGGCCCCGTCCAGGGCCGGGCGCCGGCGACGACCGCCGTCGACGGCGGGACCGGCACCCTGTTCCGAGCCCGCTGACCAGGCCCGACGGAAATTGTCGGTGGGTCGGCCTACTCTGGTCGACGTGGCTTTCGCAACCGAACACCCCGTACTCGCCCAGTCCGACTTCCGGCCCGTCTCGGAGATCCCGCGGACCGGCGGCCGGTTCGAGGTGGTCAGTGACTACCAGCCCGCCGGTGACCAGCCGGCGGCCATCGACGAGCTCGAACGCCGGATCAACGCCGGCGAGAAGGACGTCGTGCTCCTCGGCGCCACCGGCACCGGCAAGTCGGCGACGACGGCGTGGCTGATCGAGCGCGTCCAGCGGCCGACGCTGGTGATGGCGCCCAACAAGACCCTGGCCGCCCAGCTGGCGAACGAGCTGCGCGAGCTCTTCCCGCACAACGCGGTCGAGTACTTCGTCAGCTACTACGACTACTACCAGCCCGAGGCGTACATCGCGCAGACGGACACCTACATCGAGAAGGACTCGTCGATCAACGACGACGTCGAGCGGCTGCGGCACTCGGCGACGATGAACCTCCTTTCCCGCCGGGACGTCATCGTGGTCGCGAGTGTCTCCTGCATCTACGGCCTCGGGACACCGCAGTCGTACCTGGACCGCTCCTCGAAGCTCGAGGTCGGCATGCAGCTCGACCGGGACGTCTTCCTGCGGGCGCTGGTCGACGTCCAGTACACCCGCAACGACATCGCCTTCGCGCGCGGCACGTTCCGCGCCCGGGGTGACACGGTCGAGATCATCCCGGCGTACGAAGAGCTCGCGATCCGGGTCGAGTTCTTCGGCGACGAGGTCGAGAAGCTGTACTACCTGCACCCGCTGACCGGCGACATCGTCAAGGAGGTCGACGAGGTCCGGATCTTCCCGGCGACGCACTACGTCGCCGGCCCGGAGCGGATGGAAAAGGCGATCCAGGGCATCGAGAAGGAGCTCGAGGAGCGGCTCGCCGAGCTGGAGCGGCAGGGCAAGCTGCTGGAGGCGCAGCGGCTGCGGATGCGCACGGCCTACGACATCGAGATGATGCGCCAGGTCGGCTTCTGCTCCGGCATCGAGAACTACTCGCGCCACATCGACGGCCGCGGCGCGGGCACGGCGCCGGCGACGCTGATCGACTACTTCCCGGAAGACTTCCTGCTGGTGATCGACGAGTCGCACCAGACCGTCCCGCAGATCGGCGGCATGTACGAAGGCGACATGTCCCGGAAGCGCAACCTGGTCGAGTACGGCTTCCGGCTGCCGAGCGCGGTGGACAACCGGCCGCTGACCTGGGAGGAGTTCTCCGACCGGATCGGCCAGACCGTGTACCTGTCGGCGACGCCGGGGCCGTACGAGATGGGCCAGGCCGGCGGCGAGTTCGTCGAGCAGGTCATCCGGCCGACCGGCCTGGTCGACCCGAAGGTCGTCGTGAAGCCGACCGAGGGCCAGATCGACGACCTGGTGCACGAGATCCGGGAGCGGGCGGACAAGGACGAGCGCGTCCTGGTCACGACGCTGACGAAGAAGATGGCCGAGGACCTGACCGACTACCTGCTGGAGCTGGGCATCCGGGTGCGCTACCTGCACTCGGAGGTCGACACGCTGCGCCGCGTCGAGCTGCTGCGGCAGCTGCGCGCGGGCGACTTCGACGTGCTGGTCGGCATCAACCTGCTGCGCGAGGGTCTCGACCTGCCGGAGGTCTCGCTGGTGGCGATCCTCGACGCGGACAAGGAGGGCTTCCTCCGGAGCGGCACGTCGCTGATCCAGACGATCGGCCGCGCGGCGCGAAACGTGTCGGGCGAGGTCCACATGTACGCGGACAAGATCACCGACTCGATGCGGCACGCGATCGAGGAGACGGACCGCCGCCGCGAGAAGCAGGTGGCGTACAACAAGGAACGCGGCGTCGACCCGCAGCCGCTGCGGAAGAAGATCGCGGACATCCTCGACCGGGTGTACAGCGAGGCGGAGGACACCGAGCAGGTCTCGGTCGGCGGTTCGGGCCGCAACTCCTCACGCGGCAAGAAGCCCGAGCAGGGCGACCGGGTGCGAAGCTCGGGGATGCTGGTCGACAAGGACGTGTCGGCGATGCCGCGCGCCCAGCTGGCAGACCTGATCCAGCAGATGACCGACCAGATGATGCAGGCGGCCCGCGACCTCCAGTTCGAGCTGGCGGCACGCCTCCGCGACGAGATTTCGGACCTGAAGAAGGAGCTGAGGGGCATGGACGCGGCCGGCATCAAGTAGCGGTCGGTCGCCTCCAGGGCCAGGGCCAGGGCC
>NZ_MUMI01000538.1 GCF_002155975.1 Amycolatopsis kentuckyensis | reverse complement strand
CGTCGTCGGCGCCGACGGCGGCGACGTCCAGCACCTCCGCGAAGATCTCGCAGAGAGCCTTCTCCGTGGCCGTTTCGGGGGCCCGGCCGCGGGGGGCGAACTCGGGCACCGGCAGCGCCGCCCGATCCAGCTTCCCGTTGGGTGTCACGGGGAAGGCGTCCAGGGGAACGATCGCCGCGGGCACCATGTACTCCGGCAGCGTCCGGGCGGCGAACTCCCGCAGCCGCGCGGGATCCGCGGTGGCCGGGGTCGTGTAGGCGACCAGCCGCTTGTCCCGGTCCTCGCGGACGACGACGAGGGCCTGCTCGACGTCGTCGTGCCGGGTCAGGGCCGTCTCGATCTCGCCCGGCTCGATCCGGAAGCCGCGGATCTTGACCTGGTCGTCGGTGCGGCCGAGGTACTCCAGCTGCCCGTCCGGCCGCCACCGCACGAGGTCGCCGGTGCGGTACATCCGCTCCCCCGGCTCGAACGGCGAGGCGACGAACCGCTCCGCGGTGAGCCCCGGACGCCCGTGGTAGCCGCGGGCCAGCCCGGCGCCGGCCAGGTACAGCTCGCCCGGCACCCCGGCCGGCACGGGCGAAAGACCGCTGTCGAGGACGTATGCGCGGGTGTTGTGCACCGGACGGCCGACCACCGGCCGGCCGGCGTCGCCGAAGCGGCCGACCAGAGCGTCCACAGTGGCCTCGGTGGGGCCGTAGAGGTTGTACGCCTCCGTGCCCGGCATCGACGACAGCGTCTCCCACAGCGTCTGCGAAACGGCTTCACCGCCGACGCCGACCACGCCGAGGGCGCACTTGCCGTCCGCGATCACCCCGGCCGCGGCCAGCTGCGCGAAGTGCGACGGCGTGAGCTCGAGGAAGTCGAGGCCGCGGTCGCGGACCACCGCGGCGAGGCGGTCCGGGTCGCGGCGGGTGTCGTCGTCGACGACGTGCACCTCGTGCCCGTCGAGCAGCCACAGCTGCGGCTGCCAGGACGCGTCGAAGAAGAACGCCCACGCGTGCCCGACCCGCAGCCGCCGCCCGCCCGCCGCGGCCACGGCCGGGCGGTAGAGCGTCTCACGGTGGCTGTGGAACAGGTTGACCAGCCCGGAGTGCGGGATGACCACACCCTTCGGCTTGCCGGTGGACCCGGACGTGTAGAGCACGTACGCCGGGTTCGCGGGCGACGGGGAGACGAGCGCCGCGTCACTGTCCACAATGTCCTCGACGAACAGCGCGCCGGGAACGGCCGAAGCCAGCGACCGGCTGCTCAGCACCAGCGACGCACCCGCGTCGGCGAGGATCGCCTTGATCCGGTCGGCCGGCTGGTCCGGGTCCACCGGCAGGTACGCCGCTCCGGTCTTGAACACCCCGAAGATCGCCTCGACGACCGCCGCCGAGCGAGGCAGGACCAGGGCCACGACCTGCTCGGGGCCCGCGCCCCGCGACGCCAGCCAGCGGGCGAGGCGGTCGGTCCGCGCGGCGAACTCCGCGAAGGTGACGCTCGACTCCGAGTCGCTCAGCGCGGTCGCGTCCGGCGTCGCCGCCACCTGGGCGGCCAGCCGGTCGACGACCGTGGGCGCCGAAACCGTCAGCGGCGCCCCGGCGCCCCACTCGCGCAGGATGCGGTCCCGCTCCGGGGCGTCGAGGACGTCGAGGCGGCTCAGCGGCCGGTCCGGGTCCGCGACGACCGCCGCCAGCACCCGGACCAGGCGCTCGGTGAGCGTCCGGGCGGTCGGCTCGTCGAAGAGGTCGAGGCTGTATTCGAGGTCGCCGTCGATGCCGTCGGCCGTTTCGACCAGGTCGAACGACAGGTCGAACTTCGCCTGCCGCAGCCCGGTGTCCCGGTAGGCCGCGTCCAGCCCGAGCAGCCGTTCGGGCTCCGAACCCGCGTGGTAGACCGCGAGCATGACCTGGAACAGCGGGTGCCGGGCCAGCGACCGGGGCGGGTTGAGCAGTTCGACGAGGTGCTCGAACGGCAGGTCCTGGTGGGCGTACGCGGCCAGGTCGGCCTCGCGGACGCGGTCCAGCAGCTGCCGGAACGTCGGGTCGCCGCCGGTGTCGGTGCGCAGGACCAGGGTGTTGACGAAGAACCCGGCGAGGTCTTCCAGCGCGTGGTCGGAGCGGCCGGCCACCGGTGTCCCCAAGGGGATGTCGGTGCCCGCGCCGAGCCGGGTCAGCAATGCGGCCAGTGCCGCCTGCAGGACCATGAACGTGCTGGTGTCGCTGCGGTGGGCCAGCTCCCGCAGGCCGCGGTGCACCGGAGCGGGCACGGTGAACGGCACGGCGGCGCCGCGGTTGGTCGAGCGCGCCGGGCGTGGCCGGCCGGCCGGGAGGGCCAGTTCGTCGGGGATCCCGGCCAGGGTGTCCCGCCAGAACGCCGCCTGGCGGCCGAGGAGGCTGTCCGGGTCGTCGGCGCGGCCGAACATCTCCCGCTGCCACAGCGTGTAGTCCGCGTACTGCACCGGCAACGGCGTCCACTGTGGACGTTCGCCGCGGAGCCGCGCGGCGTAGGCGGTGTCGAGGTCCCGCTTCAGCGGCGGCAGCGACCAGCCGTCACCCGCGATGTGGTGCACCAGCAGCACGAACACGTGCCGGTCCGGCCCGGCCGACACCAGGGTGGCCCGGATCGGGAGCTCGGCGTCGAGGGTGAAGCAGTACGACGCCGCCGCGGTGACGCGTTCGCCGACGTCGGCCGCCGTTTCCGTGACCAGCACCGGGTGCGCCTGGTCGAGCACGACCTGCCGCGGGATGCCCTGCTCCTCGACCAGGAGCGTCCGGAGGACCTCGTGGCGCGCCACGAGGTCACCCAAAGCCGCTTGCAGCGCGTCGGTGTCGACCGGGCCGGTGAGCTCCCAGGCCCACGGGATGTTGTAGGTCGCGGACCGCCCGTCGAGGCGGTCGAGGAACCACAGGCGCTGTTGCGCGAACGACAGCGGCAGCACGTCCGGCCGCGCGGCCGGGACCAGCGCCGGGCGGCGGCCCCGGCCCGGGTCCAGGGCCGCGGCGAGCCGGGCCGGGGTCGGCGCGTCGAACACCGCCCGGATCGGCACCTCGACGCCGAGCAGCGCGCGGATCCGGCTGACCAGCCGCGTCGCCAGCAGCGAATGCCCGCCGAGGGTGAAGAACCCGTCGTCCGGGCCGACCGACGGCACGCCGAGGACGTCGGCGAACAGCTCGCACAGCGCCTGCTCGGCCGGGGTCCGCGCGAGCCGTCCGGACGTGCGGACCTCCGGGTCGGGCAAGGCGGCGCGGTCGAGTTTGCCGTTGGCGTTCACCGGCAGCTCGGGCAGGACGACGATCGCCGACGGCACGAGGTGTTCCGGCAGGCGCTCGGCCACCAGAGCCCGGAGCGCCACCGGGTCACCAGACGGTGCCACGTAAGCGATCAGCCGGTTGTCCCGGGCGATCACGGCCGCGCGCACCACCGAAGCGTCGGCCGTCAGCACGGCCTCGACTTCGCCCGGCTCCACGCGGAAGCCGCGGATCTTGATCTGCTGGTCGGCGCGGCCGAGGAACTCCAGGGCCCCGTCGGCACGGCGCCGGACGAGGTCGCCGGTGCGGTACATCCGCTCCCCCGGCTCGAACGGCGAGGCGACGAACCGTTCGGCGGTGAGCGCCGGCCGGCCGAGGTAGCCTCGCGCGACTCCGGCACCGGCCAGGTACAGCTCGCCGCGGACGCCCGGTGGCACCGGCCGCAACGCCGCATCGAGTACGTACGCGCGGGTGTTCGCGACCGGCCGTCCGATGGCCACCGGGCCGCAGACCTGGGCCAGGCTGTCGCCCGCGACCTCCGAACAGCCGTAGAGGTTGACCAGCTTCGCCGAGGGCCAGCGCTGCGCGACCTTCTCGGCGAGGGCGTCCGAAAGCGGCTCGCCACTGGTGATCCAGGTGGTCACCGAGTCGAACGCGCCGGCCGGAGCGTCCTCGGCGAAGGTGTCGAGGAGGCTCGGAACCACGGTGAGCACCTGAGCGCCGGACTCGCGGGCGAAGGCGGCCAGGGCCATGGGGTCGGTGGCCGTCGCGTCGTCGGCGAGGAGCACCGGGTCGCCCGCGACGAGGCCGCCGAGCAGTTCGGTCGAGCCGTCGATGAACGTCAGCGCGCTCTTGGCCAGGCGTACGCCTCGAGCGATGTCCCGGCCCCAGTGCAGCCGGTTGGCCAGCGCCCGCTGGGTTCCCGCGACTGCCTTCGGGCGTCCGGTCGAGCCGGACGTGAAGATGACGTACGCCGGGTGGTCCGGGCTGCTCGACGGCCAGGCCGCTTCCGGTCCGGTGTCGCCGGGCCGGACCAGCCGGTCGCCGAAGCCGTCTTCGGCGACGACCAGGTGCGGAGCCGCGTCGGTGAGCATCAGCTCGATGCGCTCGGCCGGGTGGGTGAGATCGAGGGGCAGATAAGCGGCGCCGGTCTTGAGCACCGCCAGGAGCGCGACCACCAGGTCCGCCGACCGCGGCAGCGCGACCGCCACCACGTGTTCCGGCCCCGCGCCCCGCGCGAGCAGCGCCCGCGCGAGGGCCGTGGCCCGCGTGTCCAGTTCGGCGTAGGTGAGCCGCTGGGAACCGGACGTCAAGGCGAGGGCGTCCGGGGTCCGCGCGACCTGGGCGGCGAACAGCCCGGCGGCCGTCTCCGCGGGCAGCGGTGTCGCGGGGTCGGCGGCGAGCTGGTCGTGCTCGGCGCCGGTGAGCAGGTCGACGGCGCCGATCCTCGTGTCCGGGTCGGCGACGACGGCGGTCAGCAGCGTCCGGAGCCGTTCCAGGATCGCCTCGACGGTCCCGCGGTCGAAGACGTCGCTGTTGTACTCGGCGGTGCCGCGGATCCCGGCCTGGTGGCCGGGCCGCTCGCCGACGAAGAACGTCAGGTCGGCCCGCGCGGTGCCGGTGCGGACCGGCTCCTCCGCGACCGTGAGACCGGGCAGGGCGAGGTCGGCGACGGCGTTGTTCTGCCAGGCCAGCATGGTCTGGAACAGCGGGTGGTACGCCAGCGACCGGACCGGGTTCAGCGCCTCGACCAGCCGCTCGAACGGGACGTCCTGGTGGGCGTAGGCGTCGAGGCTGCGGTCCCGCACCCGGGCCACGAGGTCGCGGAACGACGGGTCGCCGCCGGTGTCCACGCGCAGGACGAGCGTGTTGACGAAGAACCCGACGAGATCGTCCAGGGCGGAGTCGGTGCGGCCGGCGATGGACGTGCCGAGCGGGACGTCGGTGCCCGCGCCGAGCCGGGTGAGCACCGCGGTGAGTCCCGCGTGCACGACCATGAACACGCTGGCCCCGCAGGCGCGGGCGAGCTCCACGAGTCCATTGTGGAGCTCGGCGTCCCAGCCGAAGGCGAACTGTTCGCCGCGGTAGGACGCTTCGGCCGGGTGCGGCCGGTCGGTGGGCAGTTCGATCCGTTCGGGCAGGCCGGCGAGGGCTTCGCGCCAGTAGGCCAGCTGCGGTTCGATCACCGGCTCGCCGAGGACGTCCCGCTGCCACAGCGTGTAGTCCGCGTACTGCACCGGCAACGGCGTCCAGTGGGGAGCTTCCCCGGCCTGGCGGGCGGTGTAGGCCGTGGCGAGGTCGCGCCACAGCGGCGCGGTCGACCAGCCGTCGGAGGCGATGTGGTGGAACACCAGCACCAGGACGTGCTCGCGGGCACCCAGGCGCAGCAGCTGCGCCCGTAGCGGGAGCTCCGACTCCAGCTCGAACACCGTGCCCGCTGCCTCGGAGACCGCGTCGGCGAGCGTGGCTTCGGTGACCGTGCGGACCGGCAGCGGGATGGTGACGTCGGTGAGGACGAGCTGCCGGGCTTCGCCGTCGATCTCCGGGAAGACCGTGCGCAGGGCTTCGTGGCGCTCGACGACGTCGGACAGCGCGGTGCGCAGGGCGTCGACGTCGAGCTGGCCGGTCAGCCGGACCGCCGTCGGCATGTTGTACGTCGCCGACGGGCCCTCCAGGCGGTGCAGGAACCACAGCCGCTGCTGGGCGAACGACAGCGGCAGCACGTCCGGCCGCGGGTCGGCGCGCACCAGGGCGGGCCGAGCCGAGGCGTCCGAGGTGGCCAGCACGGCGGCCAGGCCGGCGACCGTCGGGGTCTCGAACACCGACCGCACCTGCAGTTCGACGCCGAAGACCGCGCGCAGCCGGGCGACCAGGCGGGTCGCCATCAGCGAATGCCCGCCGAGGGCGAAGAAGTCGTCGTCGACGCCGATCGCCGAGTTGTCGAGGACTTCGGCGAAGAGCCCGCAGAGGACTTCTTCGACCGGCGTCCGCGGGGCCCGGCCGGCGGACGCCGCCTGCTTGTCCGGGCTCGGCAGGGCGCGCCGGTCCAGCTTGCCGGAGGCCAGCAGCGGGAGCCGGTCGAGCAGCACGAACGCCGACGGCACCATGTACTGCGGCAGCCGGTCGCGCACGTGCGCCCGCAGCGCCGTCACCAGCGCGCTCGTGTCCCGCTGCCCGGCCGGGTGGTTGCCCAGCGCGTCAAGGGCGGCGCGGACCGGACGGCCGCGGTAGACCCGCTGCGGCTCGCCGGTGGTGAACACGACTTCCAGCGCGCCCGCGTCCGCGGTCAGGGTCGCGTACACGCGGTAACCGTGCCGCTCGCCGAGGTCGTGCAGCGTCTCGGGGTCCACTCCGGACCGCTCCTCCAAAGAGGACAGTGCGGCCTCGGCGTCGCCCGCGGCCAGCGCGGTGACGGCGGCGAGTTCGCCGGACAGCCGGGCGTCGGGCACGCCGGTCACCCGCAGCCGCGCCGGGCGGGCGGCCAAAGCCGGTTCCAGCTCGTCCAGGGCGACGACCAGCTCTTCGGGGGTGTCGGGCCGCGGTGCCTTCCGGAGCACGACGTCGTAGCGGTGCCGGGTCAGCTCGTTGTGGGCGTGGCCGCGCTTGACCCACAGGTCGACGTCGCCGAAGCCGTCGAGCTCCCGGGCCAGGGCCACGAAGAAGTCCGGGTCCAGCACGAGCTCGCCTTCGCGGGCGATCGCCTGGTCCACCGCGGCGACGTCCCGGCGGCCGTGGCGCAGCTCGGTCGCTGTCCGGAAGGCCCGCAACGAGCGCAGGTTCCGGATGTCGCCGAGGAAGATCACGCCGCCGGGCCGGACGTGTGCCGCGGCCGTGCGGAGGACTTCGGCGAGGTAGCCGACGCTCGGGAAGTACTGGGCGACGGAGTTGATGATCACGGTGTCGAAGTCCGGCAGCTCGCCGAGGTCGTGGGCGGGCCGCGCGGCCAGGTGGACCTTGTTCGCGAACGGCGTCGCGGCGAGTTCGCGCCGCAGGTTGGCGATGGCCTTCTCGGACAGGTCGACGCCCCAGTACTCCTCGGCGTCCGGCGCGATCCGCGAGAGGATCAGGCCGCTGCCGACGCCGATCTCCAGGACCCGCCGCGGGTTCAGCGCGCGGATCCGGTCGATGGTCGCCGCGTGCCACTCGCGCATCTCGCCGAGGGGGATCTCCGAGCCGTCGTAGCTGGAGTTCCAGCCGGTGAAGTTCTCCTCCAGCCCGCCGGAGGCGGCTTCGGTGAAGACGTTCTCGTGCAGCTCGCGCCACTCGCCGACGTGGTCCAGCTCCGCTTCTTCGTCCCGCCCGGCCGAGGGCACGGCGTAGGCGATGAGCCGCCCGTCCTGGGCGACGACGACGGTCTGCCCGACGGCCGGGTGCTCGGCGAGCACGGACTCGATCTCGCCGAGTTCGATGCGGTAGCCGCGGATCTTGACCTGGTCGTCGGCCCGGCCCAGGAACACCAGCCGCCCGTCCGGCAGCCACTTCACCAGGTCACCGGTCCGGTAGAGCCGTCCGCCGGAACCGAAGGGGTCCGCGACGAACCGTTCCGCCGTCAGCGCCGGCCGGCCGAGGTAACCCCGTGCGAGGCCGGAGCCCGCGAGGTACAGCTCCCCCACCACGCCGGGCGGGACCGGCCGCAGCCCGGCGTCGAGCACGTACGCCCGGGTGCCGGGGTCCGGGATGCCGATGGGGACGACCGTGGCGTCCGCCAGCTCGGCCGGGTCGCTTTCGCCGAGGGTCGAGTTGGTGGTCGCCTCGGTGGGGCCGTAGGCGTTGAACATCCGCCGCCCCGGCGCCCAGCGGCGCACCAGCTCCGGCGACACGCGCTCGGTGCCCGCGAGCAGCACGCTGTCGCGCGGCAGGTCGAGGTCCGCCGGCAGGGCGTCGAGCAGGGCGGGCGGCAGGATCATGAAGTCGACGCCGTGGGCGTGGGCGTATTCGGTGAGCGCCGGGCCCGCGACCCTCCGCTCGGCCGGGACGACCACCAGGCGGCCGCCCGAGAGCAAGCCGAGGCAGAGGTCCCAGAACGCGACGTCGAAGCTCGGCGACGCGAACTGCAGCACCCGGCTGTGCGGGCCGACGCCGAAGCGTTCGGCCTGGGTCGCGACCAGCTTCGCCACACCCGAGTGCTGGAGGACGACGCCCTTGGGCCGCCCGGACGAGCCGGACGTGTAGATCACGTACGCCGCGTTCTCCGGCGTGAGCGCGACCTGGGGGTCCTGTGTGGACATGGCGGCGAGCGCCTTGTCGTCGAGGAGGACCCGCGGCAGCGACGCGGGCAGCTTCGCCTCGATGTCCCGGGTCGTCACCACGCAGACCGGGGCCGCGTCTTCGACCATGTAGGCGATCCGGTCGCCCGGGTAGTCGACGTCGATGGGCAGGTAGGCGGCGCCGGCCTTGAGCACCGCCAGCTCGGCGATGATCATCTCCAGGGACCGCGGCACGGCCAGCGCGACCACTCGCTCCGGCCCCGCGCCGCGGGAAATCAGCAGGTGGGCGAGCCGGTTGGCGCGGGCGTTCACCTCGGCGTAGGTGAGCTCGACGTCCTCGAACACGAGTGCCACCGCATCCGGCGCCTCGGCGACGCGGCGGGCGAACATCCCGGGGAACGTCTCGATGCCCGCCGGGTCGAGCGACCCGGCCCACTCGGTCAGGACGCGTTCGCGCTCGTCCCCTTCGAGCAGGTCCAGGGCGCCGACCGGGCGGTCGGGCTCGGCCAGGGCCGCGCGCAGCAGGACTTCGAGACGGCGCAGGATCGCGTGCGCGCCCGCGTGGTCGAAGACGTCGGCGTTGAATTCGAGGACCCCGGCGATCCCGGCGTCGCGCTCGGTCAGCGAGATCGACAGGTCGAACTTCGACGTCCCGGTCGTCACCGGGATTTCGGTGACGGCCAGGCCGGGCAGGGTCACCTCGGCGCGGGCGTTGTTCTGCCCGGCGATCATCACCTGGAACAGCGGGTGGTAGGACAGCGACCGCGCCGGGTTGAGCACCTCGACCAGGCGCTCGAAGGGCACGTCCTGGTGGGCGTAGGCGTCGAGGTTGCGCTCGCGGACGCCGCCCAGCAGCTCGCGGAACGTCGGCTCGCCGCCGGTGTCCACGCGCAGGACCAGGGTGTTGACGAAGAACCCGACGAGGTCGTCCAGGCCCGGGTCGGTGCGGCCGGCGATGGGCGAGCCGATCGGCACGTCGGTGCCCGCGCCGAGGCGGGTGAGCAGGGCGGCGAGGGCCGCGTGCACGACCATGAACACGCTGGCGCCGCTCTCGCGGGCCAGTTCGGTCAGCCGCGCGTGGAGGCCGGCGTCCCAGGTGAAGGTGTGCAGCTCGCCGCGGAAGGTCGCGGTCGCCGGGTGCGGCCGGTCCAGGGGCAGCTCGATCCGGTCCGGCAGGCCGTCGAGGGCCTCGCGCCAGTAGTCCAGCTGGGCGCTCAGCACGCTGTCCGGGTCGTCTTCGCGGCCGAGGAGGTCCTGCTGCCACAGCGTGTAGTCCGCGTACTGCACCGGCAGCGGCGTCCACTGTGGAGCTTCCCCGGCCCGGCGGGCGGCGTAGGCCGTGGCGATGTCGCGCCACAGCGGGGCCATCGACCAGCCGTCGGAGGCGATGTGGTGGAACACCAGCGCGAAGACGTGCTCGCGGGCACCCAGGCGCAGCAGCTCCGCGCGCACCGGCACGTGCCGCTCGAGGTCGAACGAGCCGCGAACCAGCCCGGTCAGGGCCTCGTCGAGATCGGCGACCTCACGGACCGGCAGGTCGACCTCGCCGGCCGGGAGGATGTCCTGGTAGGGCACGCCGTCGCGCTGCGGGAACCGGGTGCGCAGGGCCTCGTGGCGGGCGACCACGTCCGAGAGCGCCCGGCGCAGCGCGTCGACGTCGAGGTCGCCTTCGAGCCGCATGATCAGCGGGACGTTGTAGGTGGCCGAGGGTCCTTCGAGGTGGTGCAGGAACCACAGCCGCTGCTGGGCGCCGGACAGCGGGACGAGGTCCGGCCGCCGCGCGGGGACCAGCGGCGGCCGCGCGGTGCCGCCGGCGGTGGCGAGCACCCCGGCCAGGCCCGCCGGGGTCGGCGTCTCGAAGACCGCCCGCACCTCGAGCTCGGCACCCAGGGTGGCGCGGACGCGGGCGATCAGCCGGGTGGCCAGCAGCGAATGGCCGCCGAGGGCGAAGAAGCTGTCGTCCGGGCCGACCCGCGGCAGGCCGAGGACGTCGGCGAACAGCGCGCACAGCTGCCGTTCGGCCGGTGTGCGCGGCTCGCGGTCGGAGACCGGCGCGCGCACCTCCGGGGCCGGCAGCGCGCGGCGGTCGAGCTTGCCGTTCGCCGTCACCGGCAGCGCGTCGAGCACGACGATCGCCGACGGCACCATGTGCTCCGGCAGCCGTCCGGCGGCGAAGGTGCGCAGCTCCGCGGGCAGGGCCGTGCTCCGGCGCGAACGCCGCGGGTTGCCGGTGTAGGTCAGGAGCGGGTCGGGGCCGGGCCGGAACGCGCCGGCCGGGTCGCCGCTGGTGAACAGGACGTCGACCGAGCCGTCGCCGGCCACGGACCAGGTGACGACCGCGCCCAGTTCGTACCAGTCTTCGGGGTTCACGCCTTCCGCGATCCGCCCGTTCGGCACGCCCTCGACGCGCAGGCCGTCGCGGGCCCGTTCGGCCACTTCCTCCACAGTGGACACGTCGGTGCCCCACGTCAGCGTCTCGACCGGGAGCGGCTCGGCGGCTCCCGGACGCAGGACCACGTCGTAGCGGTACTGCGTGAGTTCGTTGACCGCCCGGCCGCGCTTGACCCGGATGTCCGCGGCGACCCCGTCGAGTCCTGCGAAGAACTCCGGTGCCACCAGGAGTTCCTTCTCCCGCAGCAGCCGCTGTTCGACGTCGCCGCCGCGGGCCTGGGCCACGGCGGTGTGGAACGCCCGGACCTGCCGCAGGTCGCGGACGTCCCCGACGAAGAGCGATCCGCCCGGCGCCAGCAGCGCCAGGGCCTTGCGCACGACGTCCAGGAGGTACGTGCCGCTCGGGAAGTACTGGATGACGGAGTTGAGCACGATCGTGTCGAAGAACCCGGACGGCAGGCCGGTGTGGTCGGCGGCGTCGCCGGTGCGGAGCTCGACGCGCTCGGCGAGGACGGGGTCGGCCGCGACCCGCTCGCCCAGCGAAGCGATGACCTCGGCGGAGAAGTCGGTGCCCCAGTACGCCTCGCAGTGCGGGGCCAGCTCGGTCAGGAGCAGGCCGCTGCCGACGCCGATTTCGAGCACCCGCCGCGGCTGCAGGCCGCGGATCCGGGTGACGATCGCGTCGCGCCACTCGCGCATCTCTTCACGCGGGATCGGCTCGCCGGTGTAGCTGGAGTTCCAGCCGGCGAATTCGTCGTCGTCGCCCGAGTACATCGAGTCGTAGAGCTCGCGCCACTCGCCGACCTGCTCGGTTTCCTCCTCGGCCGAACCCGGGGTGTCGGCGGGGACGACGTACCCGACCAGCCGGACGTCGCCGGGGCGGTCTTCGCGGGCGACGACGACGGCGTGGGCGACGTCGTCGTGCGCGGACAGGGTCGCGGCGATCTCGCCCGGCTCGACGCGGAACCCGCGGATCTTGATCTGCTCGTCGCCGCGGCCGAGGAACTCGAGGACGCCGTCGGGGCGGAAGCGGGCGAGGTCGCCGGTGCGGTACATCCGGGTGCCGGGCGCGCCGAACGGGTCGGCGACGAACCGCTCGGCGGTGAGCCCGGCGCGGCCGAGGTAGCCGCGGGCGAGCTGGACGCCGGCCAGGTACAGCTCACCCGGGGTGCCCGGCGGGACCGGGCGCAGGGTGGCGTCGAGGACGTAGGTGCGGGTGTTCCACACCGGACGTCCGATCGGGACGGAAGCGTCCCCGGCGGACGTGTGCCACGAGGTGACGTCGACCGAGGCTTCGGTCGGGCCGTAGAGGTTGTGCAGCTCGGCGCCGAGGACCTGGCCGAACTGCGCGACGGCGTCCGGGGGCAGGGCCTCGCCACTGCACAGCACGCGGCGCAGGCTCGTGCACTCCCCCGCCGCCGGTTCCTGGAGGAAGACCTGGAGCATCGACGGGACGAAGTGGACGGTCGTGACGCCGCGGTCGCGGATCAGCCGGGCGAGGTAGGCCGGGTCCTTGTGCCCGTCCGGCCGGGCGAGCACCTCGGTGGCGCCGGTGAGCAGCGGCCAGAGGAACTCCCACACCGAGACGTCGAAGCTGGACGGCGTCTTCTGCAGCACGCGGTCGTCACCGGTGAGGCCGTATTCGTCCTGCATCCACAGCAGCCGGTTGACGATCCCGGCGTGCGGGACGACGACGCCCTTGGGGCGGCCCGTCGAGCCGGAGGTGTAGATGACGTACGCCGGGTTCTCCGGCCGGAGCGTGACTTCCAGGGGCTCGTCCGGGACCCCGGCCAGGGTGTCCGGGTCGTCGAGCAGCAGCGCGCCCGGGACGGCGGTGTCCGCGACGGCCAGCACCAGCGCCGGATCGGCGTCTTCGAGCATGAAGGCGATGCGGTCGGCCGGGTAGCCGGGGTCGAGCGGCAGATAGGCCGCCCCGGTCTTGAGCACGGCGAGGATGGCCGTGACCAGGTGCGTCGAGCGCGGGAGCGCCAGGGCGACCACGCGTTCGGGCCCGGCTCCGCGCGCGGCGAGGACTCGGGCCAGCCGGTTCGAGACGGCGTCCAGCTCGGCGTAGGTGAGTTCTTCGTCCCCGAAGACCAGCGCGGGGTGCTCGGGGGTGCGCGCGACCTGGGCGGCGAACAGCTCGGGCACGGTGACCGCGGGGACGTCCTCGACCGCACCCGACCAGGTCCGGTCGAGGCCGTCGCGTTCGGCCGGGGTGAGCACGTCGAGGGAGCCGAGGCGGCGGTCCGGGGCGGCGACGACCTGGCGGAGCAGGGTTTCCAGGCGGTCGAGGAGGCCGGTCACGGTGGCCCGGTCGAACACCTCGGCGTTGAACTCGGCCTGGCCACCGACGCCGTCGGCGCGCTCGGTGAAGGAGAACCAGAGGTCGAACTTGGCCGTGCCGGTGCCGACCGGCTGTTCGGTGACGGTCAGGCCGGGCAGTTCGACACCGGTGCCGGGCGTGTTCTGCCAGGCGAGCATGGTCTGGAACAGCGGGTGGTGCGCCAGTGACCGTGCCGGGTTGAGCGCTTCGACGAGTCGTTCGAACGGGACGTCCTGGTGGGCGTAGGCGTCGAGGCTGCGCTCGCGCACCCGGGCCACGAGGTCGCGGAACGACGGGTCGCCGCCGGTGTCCACGCGCAGGACCAGGGTGTTGACGAAGAAGCCGACGAGGTCGTCGAGGGCCGGGTCGGTGCGGCCGGCGATCGGGGTGCCGATCGGGATGTCGGTGCCCGCGCCGAGGCGGGACAGCAGCGCGGTCAGCCCCGCGTGCACGACCATGAACGGGCTGGCCCCGCAGGCCCGGGCGAGGTCGGCGAGCCCGGCCTGGAGCCCGGCGTCCCAGGTGAAGGTGAAGAACCCGCCGCGGTAGGCCGACACCGGCGGGTGCGGCCGGTCGAGCGGGAGCGGGATCCGGTCGGGCAGGCCGTCGAGCGTGGCCCGCCAGTACTCGAGCTGCCCTGCTTCTTCGGTGGCCAGGAGGTCGCGTTGCCAGAGCGTGTAGTCCGCGTACTGCACCGGCAGGGGCGTCCACTGTGGAGCTTCGCCGTGCCGGCGGGCGCGGTAGGCCGTGGCGATGTCGCGCCACAACGGCGACAGCGACCAGCCGTCGGCGGCGATGTGGTGCACGACCAGGACCAGCACGTGCCGCCGCGGGTCGACGGTGAGCAGCTCCGCGCGCACCGGCACCCCGGCGCCGAGGTCGAACACCCCGCGCACGATCCGGTCCACCTCGGAGTCCGCATCGGACACCGCCCGGACGGTCAGCTCCACCGTTCCCCCGGGCCGGACCTCCTGGTACGGGACGCCGTCGGCGACCGGGAAGACCGTCCGCAGCGCCTCGTGCCGGGCCACGACGTCGTTGAGCGCCGAGCGCAGCGCATCGACGTCCAGTTCACCGGCCAGCCGCATGACGAGCGGGACGTTGTAGGTGGCCGAGCCGCCTTCGAGGCCGTGCAGGAACCACAGCCGCTGCTGCGCGAACGACAGCGGCAGCCGCTCCGGCCGCTCGGTGACGCGGGCCAGGGGGCGCCGCTCGGTCTCGGTGACGGCCCCGGCGAGCAGCTCCGCGAGCGCGGCGGGTGTCGGGGCGTCGAACACCGCCCGCACCGGCACCTCGGCGCCGACGGCCGCGCGGATCCGCTGGATCAGCCGGGTGGCGAGCAGGGAATGCCCGCCCAGGGCGAAGAAGTCGTCGTCCGGGCCGGCCTGCGGCACGCCGAGGACGTCGGCGAACATCTCGCACACCAGCTGCTCGACGGGGTTGCGCGGCGCCCGGCCCGGCCCGGCGGTGAACCGCTCCGGGCTCGGCAGGGCCTTGCGGTCCAGCTTGCCCGAGGCGAGCACCGGGAGCTTGTCGAGCACGACGAACGCCGAGGGCACCATGTACAGCGGCAGCCGGTCCCGCACGTGGGCGCGCAGCGACGCGACCAGGGCACCGGTTTCGCGCCGGGCCGCGGGGTTGTTGGCGTACGAACCCGGCGTGCCCGCCTGCCGGACCGGGCGGTACGCGGAGCCGCCCTCCCCCCTCGAGAAGACGGCCTCCAGCTCACCGCCCTCGGCCGCCGGCGTGACGGCCACCTGGTAACCGGCGCGCTCGCCGAGCCGGTACAGGGCTTCCGGGTCGACGCCGCCCCGGTCGTCGAGGGCGGCCAGGGCCGCTTCGGCGTCGCCGGTGTCCAGGGCGCGGACCGCGGCGAGCTCGCCGGCCAGCCGCGCGTCCGGGATCGCGGTGACCCGCAGCCGCTCCGGCGTCTCGGCCGACAGGAACCGTTCCACCGCACCGAGGTCGCCGAACGCGACGACCTGCTCATCGGCCGCGGCGGGCCGCGGCGCCTTCCGCAGGACGACGTCGTAGCGGTGCCGGGTCAGCTCGTTGTGGGCGTGGCCGCGCTTGACCCACAGGTCGACGTCGCCGAAGCCGTCGAGGCCGCGGGCCAGTGCCGGGAAGAAGTCCGGATCGAGGACCAGTTCGCCCTCGCGGGCGATCGCCTGGTCCACCGCCGCGACGTCGGTCCGGCCGCGGCGCAGCTCGACGGCGGTCCGGAACGCCCGCAGCGACCGCAGGTTGCGCAGGTCGCCGAGGAAGATCGTCCCGCCCGGGACCAGCCGGCCCGCGGCGGTCTTGACGACCTCGGCGAGGTAGTCCGCGCTCGGGAAGTACTGGGCGACGGAGTTGATGATCACCGTGTCGAAGTCCGGCAGTTCGCCCAGGTCGTGGGCGGGCCGGGCGGCGAGGTGGACCTTGCCCGCCAGTGCGGGCACGGCGGCGATCTCGCGCCGGACGTTCTCGATCGCGCTCTCGGAAAGGTCGACGCCCCAGTAGGTTTCGGCGTCCGGGGCGATCCGCGAGAGGATCAGGCCGCTGCCGACGCCGATCTCCAGCACCCGCTTCGGTCGCAGCGCACGGATGCGCTCGATCGTCGCCGTGTGCCACTCGCGCATCTCTTCCAGGGGGATCTCGGAGCCGTCGTAGCTGGAGTTCCAGCCCGCGAAGTTCTCCTCGATGCCGTGGGCGCCGGCGAGCATCTCCTCGTGGACGTCGTGCCATTCGTCGACGTGGCCCTGCTCGGCCGCCTGGTCGCGGTCGGGCACCGGCACGGCGTAGGCGATCAGCTGCCCGTCCTGGGCGACGACGACCGACTGGCCGACGCGCGGGTGTTCGGCGAGCACGGACTCGATCTCGCCCAGCTCGATCCGGTAGCCGCGGATCTTGACCTGGTCGTCGGCCCGGCCGAGGAACACGAGCCGGCCGTCCGGCAGCCATTTGACGAGGTCACCGGTCCGGTAGAGCCGTCCGCCGGAACCGAACGGGTCCGCGACGAACCGCTCCGCCGTCAGCCCCGGGCGTCCGAGGTAGCCGCGCGCCAGGCCGCTTCCGGCGAGGTACAGCTCCCCGGCGACCCCGACCGGGACCGGCGCGAGGGCCGCGTCGAGGACGTACGCGCGGGTGCCGGAGTCCGGCACGCCGATCGGCACCGCCGAGCCGGGGGCGATCTCCGGGTCGCAGAGCCCGAGCGTGGAGTTGGTCGTGGCCTCGGTCGGGCCGTAGGCGTTGAACATCCGCCGCCCCGGCGCCCAGCGGCGCACCAGCTCCGGCGACACGCGCTCGGTGCCCGCGAGCAGCACGCTGTCCCGCGGCAGGTCGCAGTCCTCGGGGAACTCGGCGAGCAGGGCGGGCGGCAGGATCATGAAGTCGACGCCGTGGGCGTGCGCGTATTCGGCCAGTTCGGGGCCGGGCACCCGGCGCTCGGCCGGGGCGATCACCAGGCGGCCGCCGGACAGCAGCCCGAGGCACAGGTCCCAGAAGGCGACGTCGAAGCTCGGCGAGGCGAACTGCAGCACCCGGCTGTGCGGGCCCACGCCGAACCGCTCGGACTGGGTCGCGACCAGCTTCGCGACACCGGCGTGCGAAACCACGACACCCTTGGGCCGTCCGGTGGACCCGGAGGTGTAGATGACGTAGGCGGCGTTGGCCGGGACGATCGCGGCGGCCGGGTCCGTCTCCGGTGCGCCGCCGGTGTCGAGCTCGTCGAGGAGCAGGACGTCGCCGTCGAAGCGGTCCGCGAGCCCGGCGGTGGTGACCACGCAGACCGGCTGCGCGTCGGTGACCATGAACGCGATGCGCTCGGCCGGGTAGTCCTGGTCCAGCGGCAGGTAGGCGGCGCCGGCCTTGAGCACCGCCAGTTCGGCGACGATCATGTCCACCGACCGCGGCACGGCGAGCGCGACCACGCGTTCCGGACCGGCGCCGCGGCCGACGAGGACGTGGGCGAGCCGGTTCGCGCGGGCGTCGAGTTCGGCGTAGGTGAGTTCCTCGTCCTCGAAGACGAGGGCCACGGCGTCCGGGTTCTCGCGGACGCGGGCGGCGAACAGCTCCGGCAGCGTGGCCAGGGGCACCGTGAGGTCGGTGTCGTTCCACTCCTCGAGGATGCGGTGCAGTTCCGGAGCGCTCATCAGGTCCAGCCGGGTCACCGGCCACTGTGGACGATCGCGGGCGTCGGCGAGGAGGCGTTCGAGGTGGTCCAGCAGGCGGTCCACAGTGGACTCGTCGAGCACGTCGGCGCGGTACCGCAGCCCGTCCGCGGTCAGGTTCAGGTCCAGCGGAAGGTCGGTGTCGGCGCCGAAGCCGACGTTGACGAGCAGCGCTCCCCCACGGCCGGGCTCGGGATCCAGCTCGGCGACCAGGTCGGCGAAGGGCACCGCGTGCGCGAGCGCTTCCTCGCGCGCCTCACGCACCCGGGCCACGACCTCGGCGAACCCGGGCGAGCCGCCCAGGTCCACCCGCAGCGGCACCAGCGAGCCGATGCCCAGCAGGACGTCGGCGGTTCCCGCATAGCGGGACAACAGCACCGTGAACGCCGCCAGCAGCGTCAGCTCGTCCGCCTCGGGCAGCGGCCGGCCGAGCGTCACCGGGGCGGCGGGCTCCGCCGGATGGGGCCGGTCGACCGGCAGCGGCAGCTCCTTCGGCGCCGAAGCGAGGCGGTCGCGCCAGAAGCTGAGCCTCGACACCTGCTGCACAGCGTCACCGTTGCTCACCGGTAGACCAGCCTCCCGCTGCTCACGACGCCCCGATCGGGGCGCAAACTTAGGTGACCCTAACAAACGGATGGTGAGGATGCACTCCTGTACCATCGGTTAGCCTTACCTAAAATCAGTACCAGTCGGAGGTGCGGTGCGAACAGACCCCGGAGGGATCGCTCTCAAGCGACGCCCGCCACACACGGGCCGCGCGCTCGGTCTGCTGGCCGCTCTCGGTGTGCTGGTTTTCCTGTGCCTGCTGAGTGTCTGGCTGGGGTCGAAGGAGATCTCGTTCGGCGCCGTCTGGCAGGTGCTCTGGCACGACGACGGCTCGGCCGACGCCGTGATCATCCACAGTGTCCGGATGCCGCGGACCCTCCTGGCGGTGCTGGTCGGCGCCGCGCTGGGCCTGGCCGGCACCCTCATGCAGGCGCTGACCCGCAACCCCCTGGCCGACCCCGGGCTGCTCGGGATCAGCGCCGGCGCCGCGTTCGCGATCGTCTTCTCGATCACCGTGCTCGGCGTCGGCTCCCTCTACGGCTACATCTGGTTCGCCTTCGCCGGCGCGCTCGCCGCGACCGCGGTCGTCTACTTCCTCGGCACCCGCGGCCGCAGCGGTTCGAGCCCGGTCAAGCTCGCCCTCGCCGGGGCCGCCGTCACGGCCCTGCTCGGCTCGTTCACCAGCGCGATGGTGCTGTCGGACCCGGTGGCGCTCAACCGTTTCCGGTTCTGGTCGGCCGGCTCGCTCGCCGGCGTCGACAGCGGTTCGCTGCTGCGGGTCCTGCCGTTCCTGCTCGCCGGCGTCGTGCTCGCGATCGCCAGCGGCCCCGCGTTGAACAGCCTCGCGCTCGGTGACGACGTCGCGGTCGCGCTCGGCCGCCGGCTGGGCCCGCTGCGGCTGCGCGGCGCCCTGGCGATCACGCTGCTGACCGGCGCTTCCGTCGCGGTCGCCGGCCCGATCGTGTTCCTCGGCCTGATCGTCCCGCACGCCGTGCGGTTCGTGATCGGGCCCGACCACCGGTGGCTGCTGCCCTACACCGCGGTCCTCGCGCCCTGTCTGCTGCTGGCCGCGGACATCCTGGGCCGCGTCATGGCGCGGCCCGGCGAGGTCCGCGCCGGGGTGATCGTCGCCTTCCTCGGCGCGCCCTTCTTCATCTGGCTGGTCCGCCGCCGCAAGCTGGTGGAGTCCTGATGAGCCTGCTGCAGCTGCGGCGCGACCGCGTCACCTTCCGGCTCGCGAAACCCGCGGTGTCCGGCCAGGTCCGGCTCCGGCTCGTCGCCGTTTCGCTCGTCCTCGCCGTGCTCGCGTTCGCGTTGTTCTGCGTGGGCATGACGATCGGCGACGTCCCGCTCGGCGTGTCCGACGTCCTGTCCGCGGTGTTCGGCGGCGGCGACAGCGGCACCGCCTACATCGTGCAGGAGCTGCGGCTGCCGCGGGCGCTGACCGGGCTGCTGGCCGGGCTCGCCTTCGGCGCGTCCGGCGCGGTGTTCCAGACCATCACGCGCAACCCGCTGGCCAGCCCGGACATGATCGGCATCAACGCGGGCGCGGCCACCGCCGTCGTCGCCGGGATCTCGTTCGGCTTCGGCGGCGGGCTCGGCACGACCACGCTCGGCCTGCTCGGCGGCCTCCTGACCGGCCTGCTCGTGTACGTCCTCGCGTGGCGGCGCGGGACCACCGGCTATCGGATCATCCTGGTGGGCATCGGCATCTTCGCGATGTGCACCAGCCTGACCGACTACCTGCTCAGCCGCGCGCAGATCACCGAAGCCCAGGCGTCGATCGGCTGGCTGGTCGGCAATCTCGCCAACCGCGGCTGGGAGCACGTCGTCCCGCTGGCCGGCGCGCTGGCGGTGCTGCTGCCGCTCGTGCTGGCCCTCTCGCGGTGGATGCGCACGCTGCAGCTCGGCGACGACGTCGCGGCCGGGCTCGGCACGCCGGTCCAGCCGGTCCGGCTCGGCCTGCTGCTGTCCGGCGCCGGTCTGGTCGCCTTCGCGACGGCGTCCGCGGGCCCGGTTTCGTTCGTCGCGCTGACCGCGCCGCAGATCGCGCAACGCCTGGCGCGCCAGGCGTCCCCGCCGCTGACGGCGTCCGCGCTCACCGGCGCGGTCGTGGTGCTGGGCAGCGACATCCTGGCCCGTACCGTCACCGCGTCGCCGCTGCCGGTCGGCATCGTGACCGGCGCGCTCGGCGCCCCGCTGCTGCTCTGGCTGCTGGCCAGGGCCAACCGATCCGGCTCCGGAGGCTGAGAAGATGACACCGTCCCTGCGCGTGCAGGACCTGCGCGTCGCCTACGACGACCGGGTCGTCATCGACGGCCTCGACCTCGACATCCCGCCCGGCAGGATCACCGCGATCGTCGGGGCGAACGCGTGCGGCAAGTCGACGCTGCTGCGCACGATGGCCCGGCTGCTGACGCCGAAGGCGGGCGGGGTCTACCTCGACGGCCGGTCGATCCAGGACCTCCCGACCCGCCAGGTCGCCCAGCGGCTCGGCATCCTGCCGCAGTCCCCGGTGGCCCCCGAGGGCATGACGGTGGCCGACCTCGTCGGCCGCGGCCGCGCCCCGCACCAGAGCTGGTGGCGCCAGTGGTCCACATCGGACGAAGACGCGGTCGCCGCCGCGCTGGCGGCCACCGGGCTGACCGACCTGGCCGACCGCCCGGTCGACGAGCTCTCCGGCGGCCAGCGCCAGCGCGCGTGGATCGCGATGGCGGTCGCCCAGGGCACGCCGGTGCTGCTGCTCGACGAGCCGACGACGTACCTGGACCTGGCCCACCAGATCGACGTGCTCGACCTGGTCGTCGACCTCAACCGCGGCGAGGGGCGCACGGTGGTGATGGTGCTGCACGACCTGCCGCAGGCGTGCCGCTACGCCGACCACGTGATCGCGATGAAGGCGGGCCGCGTGGTGGCCTCCGGCGAACCGGCGTCGGTGATCACGGAGGAACTCGTCGAGGAGGTCTTCGACGTGCGCTGCCAGGTGAGCCCGGACCCGGTGAGCGGGACCCCGATGGTGATCCCGATCAGCCGCCACCACCCGGCGCCGGTGCCCCAGGGCTGAGTGTCCGGCAAGCTGGACGCATGTATGCGCTGCCCGAAAAGACCATCGGCGCCGAGCGTGAGCTGCTCGAAGCCATGCTCGACCGCAACCGGCTCGCCTTGGTGGAGAACACGCGAGGCCTGTCGGAAGCCGACGCGCGGCGGCGGCTGGTCTCGTCCCTGACCACGCCGATCAGCATCGTCAAGCACGCGGCCGTCGCCGAGCGCCGCTGGTTCCAGTGGCTGGTGGCCGGCCTCGACCCGGCCGACATCGACGGCCCGTCGACCCCCGGAGACGCGAGTTTCGCCGTCGGCGACGACGAAACAGTGGCCGGCGTGATCGCCGAGTACGAGCGCGCGAGCGCCCGCTCCCGCGAGATCGCGGCGGGCTTCTCGCTCGACGACCGGTGGACCCACCCGGTCGTCGGCGAGGTCAGCCTGCGGTTCATCTACCTGTTCCTGATCGAGGAGTTCGCCCGCCACACCGGCCACAGCGACATCCTGCGGGAGCAGATCACCGCAGGCTGACGGCAAGCTCCCCGGCCGGCGCCGCGACCACCCGGCGGTCCACGACGGACTGCAGGATCTCCCCCACCCGCACCGCGGTGTTCGACAGCAGCGACGACGTGATGCCGTGCGTGTGCTCGGTGCCGCCCTGCAGGTAGATCCCGCCGCGCAGCGGGAATTCCGTCGTCAGCCGGTAATCGCGCTCGACGCGGAGCCGGCCTTCGCCGTCGCGCAGGCAGCGCGCGCCCAGTTCGCCGAGCAGCGGCGTCGGGTCCGCGGGCCGGTAGCCCGTGGCGTAGACGACCGCGTCGGCGGCCAGGACCGTGCGCTCCCCGGTCGTCAGGGATTCGACCGTCACCGTTCCCGCGTCGGTCACCTCGACCGGGCGCGAGACGTTGAACAGCCGCAGCCGTTCCACGCCCAGCACCTTCTCGCGGTAGACGCGCCGGTAGAGCTCGTCGATCAGGTCGATGTCGACGGCCGAGTAGTTGGTCGCGCCGTGGTAGCGCATCAGGCGGTCCTTCACCGGCTCGCCCGCGCGGTAGAACTGGTCGACGGCGTCGGGGTCGAAGATGCGGTTGGCGAACGAGCTGTCGTCGGCCGGGCTGTAGCCGTAGCGGGCGAACACCGCGCACACCTCGGCGCGCGGGAACTCGTCGTGCAGCAGCGCGGCGACCTCGGCCGCGCTCTGGCCGGCGCCGACCACGACGAACCGCTTCGGGTCGGCGTTCTTCAGTCCCTCGACGCGGAACAGCAGTTCGCTGTTGTGCCAGATCCGCTCGCCGCTGGTGACACCCTCGGGCAGCTGGGGCCGCAGACCGGTGCCCATCACCAGGTTCCGGGCGCGCAGCGACGACCCGTCCGACGCCTCGACGTCGAAGTACGCGACTTCGGAGCCGTCGTACACCGGCGTCACGGAGACGACCTCGGTGCCGTAGGAGACGACGTCGTCGACCTTCGCGGCCGCCCACTCGAAGTAGTCGTGGAACTCCACGCGCAGCGGGAACAGGTTCTTGTGGTTGATGAAGTCGACCAGCCGGCCGGCCGCGTGCAGGTAGTTGAGGAAGCTGAACTCGCTGGTCGGGTTCCGCATGGTGACCAGGTCCTTGAGGAACGACACCTGCATGGTCGCGGTGTCGATCAGCATCCCGCGGTGCCAGCCGAAGCGCGGCTGCCGCTCGAGGAAGTGCGCGGTCACCGGCTCCGCGGCGCCCGTGTTGTGCTCGGCGAGGGCGATCGCGAGGGCCAGGTTCGACGGTCCGAAGCCCACGCCGACGATGTCGTAGATCGGGACCTCTGCAGTCATGTTGCTCCCTCGCGCGCTCCGGTACGGTTCAGGGAACCCTAACCTAACTTAGGCGAGCCTCGCCTAGTACGTTCGTGGTGATGTTCGTCCCCCGATCATGAAAGGCACTCTCGAATGCGCGTGGCGATGTTCGGCTACCAGACCTGGGGGCACCGGACCCTCCAGGCGCTCATCGACGCCGGCCACGAGGTCGCCCTCGTGGTCACGCACCCGAAGAGCGACCACGCCTACGAGCGGATCTGGGCCGACTCGGTCGCCGACCTCGCCGCCGCCCACGACATCCGGGTCCTGCTGCGCAACCGCCCGGACGACGCCGAGCTGCTGGCCGAGCTCAAGGCGGCCGACCTCGACCTGATCGTGGCGAACAACTGGCGCACCTGGCTGCCGCCGGAGATCTTCGAGCTGCCGCGCCACGGCACCCTGAACATCCACGACTCGCTGCTGCCGGCGTACGCGGGTTTCTCACCGCTCATCTGGGCCATGATCAACGGCGAGCCCGAGGTCGGCGTCACCGCCCACATGATGGACGGCGAACTCGACGCCGGCGACATCGTGCTGCAGCGCGCGATCCCGGTCGGGCCGGCCGACACCACGACCGACCTCTTCCACCGCACGGTCGACCTGATCGCGCCGATCACCGCCGAAGCCATCTCGCTGATCGAGACCGGGTACACGCCGGTGCCGCAGGACCGCTCGAAGGCCAGCTTCTTCCACAAGCGGGCCAAGCGCGACAGCCTGATCGACTGGACCCTGCCGCCCGCCGACATCGAGCGGTTCGTGCGCGCGCTGCCGGACCCGTACCCGAACGCGTTCGCCTACCACCGCGGCGAGGAGCTGCGGATCCTGAAGGCATCGGTGTCGCAGGGCCACTACGGCGGCACGCCGGGCCGGATCTTCATCCGGGAAGGCGACGGCGTGGTGATCGTCGCCGGGCCGGAAGCGCGCCGCGGCCGGTCCCCGGGCCTGCTGGTCGAGCGCGTCCGCACCGCCGACGGAACCGACCTGCCGGCGGCCGAGTACTTCAAGACGATGGGCGGGTACCTCACCGACCGCCCGTGACCGGTGAGCGGGACATCCCTTGGCGGCGGCCACCCCGATGAGCAGGATGTCCCGCATGGCCGGGATCAGCTTCCTCGACGAGCACCGCACCTGGGTGCTCACCGGGGAGTCGAGCACGTACGCGCTCCGGCTCGACGAGGACGACGTCCCGACGCACGTCTACTGGGGACCGGCGCTGTCCGACGCCGGCGTCGTCGAGCTGACCGCGAAAACGCTTCCCTGGTGGGACGGCTTCAACGACCCGAACGAGGGCCTCGCCGAACTCGCCGCCGACGGCGGCACCCGGTACTGGACGCCCGCGCTGCAGGTCCGCTTCGCCGACGGGACCCGGGCGCTCGAATGGCGGTACTCCGCCTGCGAAGCCACCGCCGATCACCTGCGCCTGGTCTTCGCGGACCGGCACTACCCGCTGCGGATCACCCTGCACTACCGGCTGCGCGGCGACGTCCTCGAACGCTGGACCGAGCTGAGCGCGGACACCGACGTCGAGGTCGTCCGGGCCGACTCGGCCACCTGGGCACTGCCGGTCTTCGAGGACTACCGGCTCAGCCACGTCACCGGCCGCTGGGCGGCGGAGACGCAGTTGCACCGGTCGCCGGTACCGCACGGCGAAACCGGCTTCGCGAGCCGTCGCGGGATCACCGGTCACCACGCGAATCCGTGGGTGATGGTCGACGACGGCACGGCGACCGAGCGCCACGGCGAGGTCTACGGCGTCGCGCTGGCGTGGAGCGGGTCGTGGCGGCTGACCACCACGCGCTCGTCGACGGGGCGGCTGACGGTCAGCGGCGGCTTCGGCCAGGACGGCGTCGTGCACCGCGTCGGGCCGGACCGGCCGCTGACCACCCCGGTGTCCGCCGGGCTGTACACCGACGGCGGGTTCGGCGCGGCGAGCCGCGCGTGGCACGCCTACGTCCTCGCGCACGTCCTGCCGCACCCGGACGAACTGCGCCCGGTGCTCTACAACTCGTGGGAGGCCACCGGATTCGAGGTCACCGAGGCGGGGCAGCGCGCCCTCGCCGAGCGGGCGGCGGCGCTCGGTGTCGAGCTGTTCGTGATGGACGACGGCTGGTTCGGCGCCCGCACCGGCGACCACGCCGGGCTCGGCGACTGGCGGGTCAACCGCGCCCGCTTCCCCGACGGGCTCAAGCCGCTGGTCGACGCGGTGCACGGGCTCGGCATGCGGTTCGGCATCTGGGTCGAGCCCGAGATGGTCAACCCCGACAGCGACCTCTACCGCGCCCACCCGGACTGGGTGCTGCACCACCCGCACCGGCGCCGGTCGGAGCTGCGACGGCAGCTGGTACTGAACTTCGCGCGCCCGGACGTGGCCGCGTGGGCGCACGAGTGGCTCGACCGGCTCGTCGGCGCGCACGCCATCGACTTCCTCAAGTGGGACATGAACCGGCCGTTCAGCGAAGCGGGCTGGCCCGGCGAGCCCGACCAGGACCGGCTGTGGGTCGACCACACGCACGCGGTGTACGCGCTGCTCGACCGGCTGCGCGCGGACCACCCGGGCCTGCGGATCGAGTCGTGCTCGGGCGGCGGCGGCCGGATCGACCTCGGCGTGCTGGCCCGCACCGACCAGGTCTGGACCTCCGACAACACCGACGCGCTCGACCGGCTGCGGATCCAGCACGGCTACGGCCAGCTCTACCCGGCCCGCGCGATGTCGGCCTGGGTCACCGACAACCCCAATTTCGTGACGGCGCGGTCGGTGCCGCTGCGATTCCGGTTCCACGTCGCCATGGCCGGCGTGCTCGGCCTCGGCGGCGACATCGTGCGCTGGCCCGAGGACGATCTCGCGCTCGCCCGGGACCTCGTGGCGCTGTACAAGGACATCCGGCCCGTGGTGCAGCACGGCGCGCTGTACCGGCTGCGGCCGCCGGTCGACGACGGTCTCGTCGCCTTCCAGTACGTCCACGGCGAACGCGTGGTGGTGTTCGCCTACCGGCAGGCCGCGCACTTCAACGCGCCGGAGCGGCCGCTGCGGCTCGACGGCCTCGATCCGGCCGCGCGGTACCTCGACCCGGATTCGGGCCGGACGCACAGCGGAGCGGTGCTGCTGGCGCACGGCCTCCCGCTGGCCTTGCCGGCCGGCGACTTCGCCAGCGCCGTCGTCCGGCTCGATCGCATAAAGATCTGATCTATCTCGCGCTTTTCGCGGTTCTTGCCGCGCCGGACGCTTGACATCGTCGAATAGGTCCGATCAAATGCGTCATACATCACATATGGTGGAAGGTGGCTTGGACATGAGACGGTCCCTGGCGCTGGGCGCAGCGGCGCTCCTGGCGGTGAGCGCGTGCTCGGTGGGCTCGAACACCGGCGGTGGCGGCGACGCGGAGATCACCTTCCTCACGTTCGAAACCCCGAACCTCACCCCGGCCTACTGGGACGCCGCGATCAAGCGCGTCACGGACAAGAACCCGGGCGTCAAGGTCAAGAAGCTCGTCGCGCCGACCGCCGACGGGCGGACGTCCTACGCGAAGCAGCTGCTGCAGTCCGGCCAGTTCCCCGACGTGATGATCGCCGTCGATTCGGCCGGTTTCGCCGAGGCGGGCAACCTCTACGCGTGGACGCCCGAGGAGCTGAAGGACTTCCAGTTCCCGCAGGCCAACCCGGTGAACGGCAAGTACTACCAGCTGCCGGCGAACACCCAGACCATCCCGCCGATCTACTACAACAAGAAGATGTTCGCCGACGCGGGCATCGCGGCGCCGCCGAAGACGTGGGACGAGCTCGTCACCGACGCCGGCAAGCTCAAGGACAAGGGCTTTGCGCCGTTCACCATCGGCGGCGGCAAGGACGGCTTCCCGTCGTCGATGATCCTTTCGGGACTGGTCAGCACCGAGGTCTACAACACGATGCCGGACTGGCTCACCCAGCGGCGTCAGGACAAGGTGAAGTTCGCCGATCCCGCGTTCCAGCACGCGTTCGCGAAGCTCGCCGACCTCGCGGCGAAGGGGTACGTGGACAAGACCAGCGTGTCCCGCGACTACGCGGCGACCGAGCAGGCGTTCCTGGACGGCCAGGGCGCGATGTACCCGATGGGCAACTGGTTCGCCGCCAACGCCGATTCGAAGAAGCACGACTTCGAGGTCGGTGTCTTCAACTTCCCCACCGAGGACGGCAAGCTGGTCGTCCCCGCCTACACCGGCGGCGGCATGATCGTGAACGCCAAGGCCGCGAACCTCGACGCCGCACGCAAGTTCGCCCTGGGTTTCCAGCTCGACAAGGACCAGCTGGACGCCTCGGTGAAGGCGGACGGCCTGTTCCCGGCGATCAAGGGCTACACGCCGCCGTCCGACGTCGGGGCGACGTTCAAGGCCGGCTACGACCTGTATGCGCAGGCGGTGCAGCAGAACGCCGTGGTGCACGCGTTCCGCTGGGAGACCGCCGACGACGGGTTGCTGCCCGGGATGAAGGACAAGGTCGACCAGGCCGCCCAGGACGTCATCACCGGCCGCAAGTCGGTGGCCGACGCGTGCGCGTTCCTGGACACCGAGTGGGCGAAGGCGGGCTGACGTCCTTGACCGCCGTCGCCGCTCCCCCCGCCCCGCCCCGCCGTGTCGCTCAGCGCCGCCGCCGTCGGCCGGTCCTGCCGCGGCTGGCGCACTTCGCGTCGTTCGGGGCGCCGGGCGTGCTCGTGTACCTGTGCTTCGTGATGGCGCCGATCCTGATCAGCTTCGGCTACAGCCTGACGAACTACAACCCGTTCAAGCCACCGGTGAAGTTCGTCGGGTTCGACAACTACCGCCTCCTGTTCACCGACTCCCAGTTCCTCACGGCGCTGCAGGTGACCACGATCCTGACGCTGATCGTGGTGATCGTGCCCAACGTGCTGGGGCTCGGCGTGGCGCTGCTGCTGGACCGGAAGGGCTGGCTGTACAACGCGTTGCGGAGCGTGTTCTTCACGCCGGTGATCCTCAGTTCGGTGGTGGTGTCGATCGTCTGGTCGCGCTTGCTCGACGACCGGGGACCGGTGAATTCCCTGCTGCGCGCTCTGGGTGTCGCCCACCCGCCGGGCTGGCTGTCCGACCCGGACGTGGCGCTGTATTCGGTGGCGTCGATCGTGTGCTGGCAGATGCTCGGCTTCTGCGTCGTGGTGTACCTGGCCGGCCTGCAGGGCGTNNGATCGACGGCGCGGGGCCGCTGCGCCGGTTCCGTGCGGTCACCTGGCCCCTCCTGGCCCCGTCACTGACGATCAACACGGTGGTGCTGCTGATTTCGGCGTTCAAGACCTACGACTACGTCAAGGTGATCACCAACGGCGGCCCCGGTTCCGGCG
>NZ_MUMI01000537.1 GCF_002155975.1 Amycolatopsis kentuckyensis | reverse complement strand
GCCCGACCGTCTGCGCGACCCCCTCGACCGCACCCCGGGCCCCAGCCCGCACGGCCGCGTCCGCGATCTGCCCGCCCGCGCTGTGCGAAAGCCCCTCGGTCGCCCCGCGTCCGATGGATCCCGATGCCGCCCCCACGACTCCGCCGACCGCGCCCGAGATCGCCGCGTCCGATGTCTTCGACCAGTCCCAGTCCTTGCGGTCGCCCTTGGCCATCTGCAGGCCCTGGATGCCCGCGTCCATCCCGAGGTTGATCGCCTCGTTCTTGAGGACCTCCATGCCGATCTTCTTGAGACCCTGCTTGAGCAGCTTCTCCAGCAGCTCCTTCGCGACCTGCTTGAACCCCTGCTGCGCCAGCTTCTCGAGCAGCTGCCGGAACAGCATCTGCACGGTCATCCGGGTCGCGATCTGGGCCGGCGCGATCCCCGCCGTAGAACCGCCGAACGTCACCGCCGCCGCCGCGATCATCGCCGCGATCTGGGCCGCCAGGACGATCAGCGAAATGATGATCATGTACTTCGTGTACTCGACGTCCAGTGCCGTCTGGTCACACGAATCGCCGAGGGCCTTCGCCGCGTCGGCCAGCTGCTTGAAGTACGCCTCGTCGCCCTCGACGAACTTCTTCCACTGCTCCGCGAACGCGTCGGCGCCGTCACCCGTCCAGTTGTCGCGGATGCCGGACGCCGCCTGGGTGCCGGTTTCCGACACCGGTCCGATCGCCGACGACGCCGTGTGCCACGCGTCCCGCAGCGCGCGCAGCTTGGTCTCGTCGCCCTCGGGCCAGCTCTCCCCGACGACGATCGGCAGCAGCCACTTGACCGCGTCGGGCATCTCCATACCCACGCGTCATTGCCCCTTGCCGAGCTGGGACGTCACGTCTTCGTCGGCGCCCGAAAGGGCCTTCATCGACTTGGCGACGTTCTGCTGCATCCCCCGCAACCCCGCCACGAGGTTGGTGAAGCCTTCGACGGCGCCCTGCGCGCCCGGCACGTAGTCCTTCGCGAACTCCTTGCCGGACTCGTCGCCGCCCCAGCACTCGCCCTGCGCGGCGAGCGCCGACTGCAGTGCCTTCGCCGCGTTGTCGAGCGCGTCGGCCGCCGTCACCAGGCCGTTCGACGCGCGCAGCACCGCATCCGGCTCCGCGGTGAACCCGGAACCCCCGTCCGGCATCAGTCGCCCCTCGTCATCCAGGACGACGGCGGCTCCTCGTCGTCGTCACGCGGCGGGCGGACGCGCTTGGGAGTGGGCTTCGGGGCCGGCATCGGCGGCGGCGGGGTCTGGTCGTTGCGCAGGATCGACCCGCCGTCTTCGAACGACTCGGGCCGCGGTGCCGGCGCTTCCGCCACGACCTCGTCGAAGGTGGGGATCGGCGGCACCAGCCCGGCCAGCGAAGGCGCACCCTCGACCAGGTCGGACAGGTCGGGCAGCCCCTCGGTGATCGGCGCCATCAGGTCCGCGATCTTCTGCTTGACCTGCAACGATCCCTGCCGCACCAGCGACTGGACGGTGTTCGCGAGCTGCGCGGGCGTCGTGCGCTCGAAGGTGTTCGGGGCGAACTCGAGTTTCGCGAGGCTGCCGCCGGCGTCGATGGTGGCGCGGACCAGCCCGTCGGGCGAACTCACCTGGGCCGTGGTTTCGGCGGCCGCGGCCTGGGCGTCCCGCAGCTGCGCGGTTTGCCGCTCGAAGTTCTCCAGGAGGGTGTCCATCCGGTCCTTCATCGCGGCATTGCGTGCTTCGAGCTGTGCACGGTCGTCGCCCGCGGTGGTCACAGGTGCCCCCGGTGTCCCTCGAACCTACTAATGACTTGCCGTCACCCTAATGCCAATGGAGCAGTCCCCGTGACCGGTTCGGGTGTTTGCGTCAGCGAATCGCGCGTCGCCGGGCGAGCACGTACCCCGCTCCGCCGACGAGGTAGCAGACCGTCGCGGCGATGAGCAGGCCCGGCGAGCGGCCGTCGTCCGGCACGAACAGCGCGGCGAGCGAAACCGCCGCGACCTGCGTGATGTTGAACAGCGTGTCGTACAGCGCGAACACCCGGCCGCGGGCTTCGTCCGCGACGTCGAGCTGGATCGACGAATCGACGCAGAGCTTGAGTACCTGCCCCGCGCCGCTGATCACGAACGACGCGACCAGCGCCAGCGGCAGCAGCATCGGCAGGCCCAGCGCGGACTGCGCGCTCGCCGCGAACAACAGCGAGCCGAGCACCGCGCGCAGCCGGCCGAACCGGCGGATCAGCCGCGCGGTCAGCAACCCGGCGAGCAGCAGGCCGGTGCCGGCGAGCGCGGCGATCTGCCCCAGCCCGGGCAGGCCGGCGCGGAAGACGCCGTGGTCGGTGAAGTAGTTGCGCATCAGCAGCACGGTGACCAGCAGCGACACCCCGAAGGACGCCCGGTGCGCGAACAGCGCGATGAACCCGGCGGTGACACTGGGCGCGCGCCACGCGTGCCGGGCACCGTCCGCCAGTCCCCGCGCGACGGCCAGCACCGGATTCGTCGGCTCGTCGACCACCGTCGGCCCGAGCACGCCGCGGGCGAAGCCGCGCGCGATCAACGCCGAGACCAGCGTGCCGAGCACCGCGAACGCCGTGGTCTCCGCCGATCCGACGTCGTTGCTGCCGAACAGCGCGCGCAGGCCGATCGCGCAGCCGCCGCCGATGACGGCGACCACCGACCCGAGCGTCGTCGCGAAGGCGTTCGCCGTCACGACGCTCTCTTCTTCGACGACGTGCGGCAGTGACGCCGACAGCCCCGAGCCGATGAAGCGGGAGATGCCTTCCGCGGCCAGGGCCAGCGAAAACAGGCCGATTCCACCGAAGCCGAGCCCGACCGCGGCGGACGCGCAGATGATCGCCAGCCCGCGCAGGAGGTTCGCGAAGATCAGGACTTTCCGGCGGTCCCAGCGGTCCAGCAGCGCGCCGGCGAACGGGCCGACGACCGAGTACGGCAGCAGCAACGCGGCGAATCCACCGGCGATGGCCAGCGGGTCGGCGGCGCGCTCGGGGTTGAACAGGACCGCGCCCGCGAGGCCCGCACGGAAGACGCCGTCACCCCAGCTGGCGGCGAACCGAGTGAAGAGCAGCCGCCGGAAGTCGGGGTCCTTGAGCAGCTCCCGAGGGCCTCTTCGCACTGTCGCCGTCCGGGCGCTGATCGTCACGAAGCCAGAGTAGAGGGTGGCCGGCGCACTGAGGTCGCCTCTCGGCGGCTATGCGCAGTGTGGCTCCAGCCGGACGGTATTCCACAAAGGCGGTTCTTCAGTGAGCCCGGGGGACACGGAGTGCGCCGGCCACATGTTTCAAACGAGGCTGTTGAGGCGATTGTTCCCGAGCCGAAGTCATTCGCCGGGCCAAGGGTGGGATCATGGGTCTGTGCCAGCGGACGCCGAGGTTGAACCGGGAACGCTCCTGGTCGCCGCCCCCACGATGGTCGACCCCAACTTCCGGCGGACCGTGGTGTTCGTCATCGATCATCGCGACGAAGGCACGCTCGGCGTGGTCCTGAACCGGCCGAGCGACGTCGCCGTGCACGACGTGCTGCCCAACTGGGGCGGGCACGTCGCCGAGCCGCAGGCCGTGTTCGTCGGCGGCCCGGTCGAGAAGAAGACCGCGTTGTGCCTGGCCGCGCTGCGCACCGGCGAGACGGCGGCGAGCGTGCCGGGCGTGATCGCGGTCCGCGGCCCGGTCGCGCTGGTCGACCTGGACACCGATCCCGAGGTGCTGGTGCCGAAGGTCCGCGGCGTGCGCGTCTTCGCCGGGTACGCGGGCTGGGACTCGGGGCAGCTGGCCGGCGAGATCGAGCGCGACGACTGGGTCATCGTGCCCGCGCTGCCGAGCGACATCCTGGCCTCGCCGGACGGCGACCTGTGGAGCCAGGTCCTGCGCCGTCAGGGCATCCCGCTCGCGCTACTGGCCACCCACCCGGGCGACCTCCAGCGGAACTAGGCCTCGTCCTTCTTGAAGACGCCGCAGCCGCCGGCGCCGCACGCGCAGCCGCTGCAGCCGGCCGGCGCGGCCGGAGCCGGGGCGGGCACGGTCAGCGCGGCCCGGTTGCCGAGCACGCCACCACCCATGACCAGCAGCAGCATGGCGAGCACGCCCGCGAGCGCGGCGGAGATGAGGCCCCCGGTCGTCGGCATGGCCAGCCCGGCCAGCCCGGTGAGCACGGCGATCGCGCCCCCGGCCATGGTCGGCAGGCCCGCGACGCGGTTGGCCAGCTTGAACGCCTCTTCGCTGCGCAGCGACGCCTGGGTGCGCACCCCGGTGCCGCCCTCGCGCGTCAAGCGCTCGCGGAAACCGAGGAACCCACCAAAGCCGACAAGCAGACCCAGCACGATCGGAACCAGCGCGATAGCGAACACGAGGTCAAGGATAAGCGTGACGTCCCGGCAACCTGCCGGATACCCTGATCGACTGTGCTACAGGCCATGTCACCGCGTGTACTGCCTACTCTCCTGACCGCTGCCCTGATCGGGGGAATCCTCGCCGCGACGCCGGCGAGTGCCACCGAGAGTCACCAGCGGCCCATCCGGCTGCTCGGCGAACAGATCGTCCCCAACGCCCTGCAGTTCCAGGGCACGACGGTCGGCGGCCTGTCCAGCATCGACTACGACCCCCGGACCGGCGGCTACGCGCTGATCTGCGACGACCGGTCGGCGATCAACCCCGCCCGCTTCTACACGGCGACCTTCCCGGTCACCGCCCACGGCGTCGGCGACGTCACCCTGACCGGCACGAAGTCGCTCCTGCGCCCGGACGGCACGCCGTACCCGCCGCTGGCGCAGAACGACCCCTCGAAGCCGCAGAACGAGCAGACGATCGACCCGGAAGAGCTGCGCGTCGACCCGTGGACCGGCGACTACTACTGGTCGCAGGAGGGCGAGCGGACGGCGACGACGCTGATCGACCCGTCGATCCGCGAGGCGCGCCGCGGCGGCGAATACGTCCGCGACCTGCCGATCCCCGCGAACGAGAAGATGACGCCGACGGCCGGGCCGCGGCAGAACCTGGTGCTCGAGGGCATCACGTTCACCGGTTTCGGCTCGCTGCTGGCCAGCGAGGTCGAAGGGCCGCTCCTGCAGGACGGTCCCGAGGCGACCACGACCACCGGCGCGCTCTCGCGGATCACCCTGCAGTCGCGCTTCGGTCCGGTCTTCGCCCAGTACGCCTACCCGCAGGAGCCGCTGTTCGCCGCGCCGGTGCCGCCGACGGCGTTCGCCACCACCGGCGTCTCCTCGATGCTGGCCGTCGACCAGGCCGATCCGACGAAGTTCCTCATGATGGAGCGCTCGTTCAGCACCGGCGTCGGCAACAAGGTGCGCGTCTACGAGATCGACACGACGGGCGCGACGAACGTCCTGGACGTCAAGTCCCTGGCCGGGGCCAAGAACGTGAAGCCGGTCAAGAAGCGGTTCCTCTTCGACGCGGCCGACCTCGGCCTGTCCACAGTAGACAACCTCGAGGGCATGACCTGGGGGCCGAAGCTGCCGAACGGCGAGCGCAGCTTGATCTTGGTCAGCGATAACAACTTCTCGGCGACCCAGGTCACCCAGTTCGTCGCACTGGCGGTCCCCTCGGAACGGCTTTGACCAGCAAGTTACGATGAAGGTATGAACACGGCTCGGCTGCTCCTTAGCCTGCCGCGCTGACCGGGCCCGGCCCGGCCGGCGCGGCGACCCCTCATGCCCTGGTGGCTGAGGGGTCGAGTTGTTTCTGGAGCGAGCGACGAAGGATGACGGCGATGACCGAGACAACAGGGACCGACGTCCCGGCGCACCGCTACACGGCCGCGCTGGCGGGTCAGATCGAGCAGCGCTGGCAGGACCACTGGGCCGACCAGGGCACCTTCCACGCGCCCAACCCCGTCGGGCCGCTCGCCGTCGAGGGGCAGCCGGTGCCCAGCGACAAGCTGTTCGTCCAGGACATGTTCCCGTACCCGTCGGGCTCCGGCCTGCACGTCGGGCACCCGCTGGGCTTCATCAGCACCGACGTCTTCGCCCGGTACCACCGGATGATCGGGCGCAACGTGCTGCACACGATGGGCTTCGACGCGTTCGGCCTGCCGGCCGAGCAGTACGCGGTCCAGACCGGGCAGCACCCGCGCAAGACGACCGAGGAGAACATCCGGACCTACCTGCGCCAGATCCGGCGCCTGGGCCTGGGCCACGACGAACGCCGTCGGATCTCCACGATCGATCCCGAGTACTACCGCTGGACGCAGTGGATCTTCCTGCAGATCTTCAACAGCTGGTACGACACGGAGGCGGGCAAGGCGCGGCCGATCGCCGAGCTGGAGGCCGCGTTCGCGGACGGCTCGCGCCCGACGCCGGACGGCCGTGACTGGGCGTCGCTGAGCGCGTCCGAGCGGAAGAAGGTGATCGACGACCACCGGCTGGTGTACATCTCCGAAGCGCCGGTCAACTGGTGCCCGGGCCTGGGCACGGTCCTGTCGAACGAAGAGGTCACCGCCGAAGGCCGCAGCGAGCGCGGCAACTTCCCCGTCTTCCGCCGCAACCTGCGGCAGTGGATGATGCGGATCACCGCGTACGCCGACCGCCTGGTCGACGACCTGGACCTGCTGGACTGGCCGGAGAAGGTCAAGTCCATGCAGCGGAACTGGATCGGCCGCTCGCACGGCGCCCGCGTCACCTTCAAGTCCGGTGACGACGGCATCGAGGTCTTCACGACCCGGCCGGACACCCTGTTCGGCGCGACGTACATGGTGCTGGCGCCGGAGCACCCGCTGGTCGACAAGCTGACCGCGGCCGCGTGGGCCGAAGGTGTCGACGAGCGCTGGACCGGTGGCGCCGCGACGCCCGCCGAGGCGATCGCGGAGTACCGCGTCGCCGCGTCGCGGAAGTCCGAGCTGGACCGGCAGGAGAACAAGGAGAAGACCGGCGTCTTCACCGGCGCGTACGCGACGAACCCGGTCAACGACAAGCAGATCCCGATCTTCGTCGCCGACTACGTGCTGATGGGCTACGGCACCGGCGCGATCATGGCCGTGCCCGGCCAGGACGTCCGCGACTGGGAGTTCGCCGAGAAGTTCGGGCTGGAGATCATCCGGACCGTGCAGCCGTCCGAAGGCTTCGACGGCAAGGCGTACACCGGTGACGGCCCGGCGATCAACTCGAGCTTCCTGGACGGCATGGACGTCGCCGAGGCCAAGAAGACGATCATCGACTGGCTGTCGGAGAAGGGCGCCGGCACCGGGACAGTCCAGTTCAAGCTGCGCGACTGGCTGTTCTCGCGCCAGCGCTACTGGGGCGAGCCGTTCCCGGTGGTCTACGACGAGGCCGGCGAGGTGCACGCCGTGCCCGAGTCGATGCTGCCGATCGAGCTGCCCGAGGTCGCCGACTACTCGCCGGTGACGTTCGACCCCGAGGACCGCGACTCGATGCCGTCGTCGCCGCTGGCCCGCGCGACGGACTGGGTCGAGGTCGAGCTGGACCTGGGCGACGGCCCGAAGAAGTACCGCCGCGACATCAACACGATGCCGAACTGGGCGGGTTCGTGCTGGTACCAGCTGCGCTACCTGGACCCGACCAACACCGAAACGTTCTGCGCGCCGGAAAACGAGCAGTACTGGATGGGCCCGCGGCCGGGCGAGTACGGCGCGGACGACACCGGCGGCCTGGACCTGTACGTCGGTGGCGTCGAGCACGCGGTGCTGCACCTGCTGTACTCGCGGTTCTGGCACAAGGTGCTGTTCGACCTGGGACACGTGACGTCCAAGGAGCCGTACCGGAAGCTGTTCAACCAGGGCTACATCGAGGCGTACGCGTACACGGACGCGCGCGGTGTCTACGTCCCGGCCGAGCAGGTCGAGGAGCGCGACGGGAAGTACTTCTTCAACGACGAAGAGGTCACCCAGGAGTACGGCAAGATGGGCAAGAGCCTGAAGAACGTCGTCACGCCGGACGAGATGGCCGAGAACTACGGCGCCGACACGTTCCGGTTCTACGAGATGGCGATGGGCCCGCTGGCCATGTCGCGCCCGTGGGCGACCAAGGACGTCGTCGGTGCGCACCGGTTCCTGCAGCGGCTGTGGCGCCTGGTCGTCGACGAGGCGACCGGCGAGCTGCGGGTGTCCACTGAGGACGCTTCCGAGGCGGACCGCAAGGTACTGCACCGGACCATCGCCGGCGTCCGCGAGGACTACGCGGAGATGCGGTTCAACACGGCCGGCGCGAAGCTGATCGAGCTGAACAACCACGTCACCAAGGTGTACGGCGGGGCCGCGTCGACGCCGCGTGAGCTGGCCGAGCCACTGGTGCTGATGCTGGCGCCGCTGGCCCCGCACATGGCCGAGGAGCTGTGGCACCGGCTGGGCCACGCGGATTCGCTGGTGCAGGGCCCGTTCCCGGTGGTGGACGAAAAGTACCTGGTCGAGGACTCGGTCGAGTACCCGATCCAGGTCAACGGCAAGGTCCGCTCCCGGGTGACGGTGCCGGCGTCGGCGTCGTCCGACGAGGTCCAGGCGGCGGCGCTGGCGGACGAGAAGGTCGCGGCCATGGTCGGCGATGGCTCGCCGCGCAAGGTCATCGTGGTGCCGGGGCGGCTGGTCAACATCGTCCTGTAGCGCCACGGCGGAAAGCCGCCGGTGCTTTCCCCGCGTTCTCGATTTGCTTGAGCCGTCAACGAAAACGGCTCGAGCAAAGGAGAACCGGGGATGACCCTCGACGGCAAGGTGGCCTTGGTGACGGGCGGCAGCCGCGGCATCGGTGCGGCCACGGCACTGCGGCTCGCCGAGGACGGCGCGGACGTCGCGCTGACGTACCAGCACAACGGCGCGCTGGCGGCCGAGGTGGTCGACAAGATCAAGAACCTCGGCCGCCGCGCGCTGGCGATCCAGGCGGATTCGGCGGACGCGGCGGCGGTGTCGGCCGCTGTTTCGGCTGCGGTGGCGGAATTCGGCCGGCTGGACGTGCTGGTGAACAACGCGGGCGTCGGCTTCGTGGGAGCTTTCACCGAGACGGCGCTGGAAGACGTCGACCGCGTGCTGGCGGTGAACGTCCGCGGCGTGTTCGCGGCAACCCAGGCCGCGGCCGGCGTCCTGGCCGACGGCGGCCGCGTGATCACGATCGGCAGCTGCGTCACGGACCGCGTGCCCGGCCCGGGCATGGCGCTGTACGCGACCAGCAAGGCGGCGATGGTCGGCCTGACCAAGGCGCTGGCCCGCGAGCTGGGCCCGCGCGGCATCACGGTCAACCTGGTCCACCCGGGCCCGACGGACACGGACATGAACCCCGCCGACGGGCCTTTTGCGGCCGACCAGCGCGCTCTCACGGCGTTCGACCGCTACGGAACGCCGTCCGAGGTGGCCGCAGCGGTCGCTTACCTCGCTTCACCCGACGCCGAGTACGTGACGGCGGCGGTGTTGTCGGTGGACGGCGGCCACGCGGCCTAACCGGAGTAGAGCCCGATCTCCCGCGCGAGGTCGGCGAGCATCGACTCGAACAGGACGTCCGGTTTGGACATCGGGATCGGGTAGTTGCCGAAGACCTCGAGCGTGACGTGCCCGTAGAGCCGGGCCCAGAACTGGATCATCAGGTACGTCACGCCGAGGTCGATCTTTTCGACGGGCACACCCTGGTCGGACTCGACGAGCACGGTGATCAGCGACTCCTGGAAGGTCTTCAGGTCGTCCCGCAGCTCATCGGGCACCCCGCTGGCCGACGGCAGCACGATGTCGTGCCGCGCGAGCACCCGCCCCGCGGCGGCGAGGAAGATCCGCCCGAACGGCTCATCGACCCGGCTCAGCGCACTCCCCGACGTCGACCCGATCCCTCCGGTCGGCGACGCGAAGACGAGCGTGAATTCCTTCGTGTGGGTGAGCGCCCACCGCCGGAAGCCCTTGCAGATGGCGAACAGCTGCAGCACCCCGTCGTCCGGCAGCTCGGCGATCTCCTCGGCCAGGTCGTCGGCCAGGTCGGCACAGACGTCCAGCCGCAGGTTCTCGACCAGGTCGTCCCGCGACTCGTAGTACCGGTAGAGCGCGGGCGCGGTGATCCCCAGCTCCCGCGCAATGGCACGCAGCGTGACCGCCTCCGGCCCCTGCTCGACGAGCAGCTTCCGGGCGGTCCGCCGGATGTCCTGTTCGGTAGCCGCACGCGCGCGACCCCTCCGCGTGGGGTGGCTCATCCGAACAGTCTAGGTGCTTAGTACGACAGATTTTGCATTAACGCGATCTCCGACGTAACGAAAAGGTGCAGCTCAGGCGCGCGCCTTGAGGTTGGTCAGCACCGTGTCGGCGACACCTCGCCCGAGCTGGCAGGCGTCCTTGCCGGCCTGGACCGCCGAGTCGCCGAGGCTCAACGAGACCGAGTACGCGAGGTTGTCCGCGATGCCGACGACAACCACGCACGTCCGGTCGTCGGTGGTCCCGACGCCGACGTAACCCACGGTCGGGTAGCCCTGCACCGGATCCAGGTCGTCGACCCACCGTTTCGCCTTCGGCTTCACGTTCTTGTAGGTGAGGCTGATTCCCTGGCCGGGCTTGGTGTCGTAGCCGATCAGGATTCCGGCGGCTGATCCCGATGCGCTGGCCCAGTCGCAGGTCGGACCCAGTTCCGTGTCCTTCGATTCGGGTGCGTTCGTCTGCCCGAGATAGCCCTGGACCTGTTCGGCCGTCAGTGCCGAATCGCACGGATTGCCGTCCAGCACCTTGGCGGGCAACGGGTTGTCGACCTTGGGGGCACCGCTGTTCGGCAGGTCCGAGCTGCTCGTCGATGCGGGCGTGGGCGTGCCCGCCACCTTGTCGTTGCCGGTGCAGGAGGTCAGAAACGCAGCTCCGGCCATGACCACGGCCAGGGTGGTGGGAATCCGATGCCTCATTCGAGCGACCCCTTGATCGTCTTGGTCGAGTCTGCTGCTTGCTGGTCCGTTGCCTCGGTGATGCCAAGGGCTTGCTGCAACCTCCGGATCAACTCCGTGAGGTAGTTGAATTGGTACTGCAGGTGTCCCTTGTAGTACGCGCCGGACTCGTTGATTCCGTTCGGCCCGTTCACCGCGGCCTGGCTGACCGGTTCCTCCGCCGGCGGCGTCGCCTGGAACAAGTGATCGGCTTCTCGTATTTGCTGGACGAGGGTTTCGCGTTGGTCCTTGGCCTTCTTGAGCATCGCCCGCATCTCCGAGCTGCTCATCGCGAACCCCTGCCCACCAGCCGGCCCCGCCGCGGCCCCACTCGGCAGGTCCGTCGCCCAGAAGCCGATCCCGCTGAAGATCGAGCCCGTCATCGTCCTCCCCCTAACCCGTTCAGGGTCGCGTACAGCACGTCGGTCAGCGCATCCCGGGTCCCCGGCCGGAAACTGACCATCCGCTCGCGGCCCGGGTACACGTACGTCAGCACCCGTCCTGTCCCGGCCACGTCCACCGCGGTGATCGGCGCGCTGCGGGAACCGCGGTTCACGGCGTAGCACTGGTGCAGCCCCGTCCGCCGTGCCGCCATCAGCCGGCGTGCCCAGGGCAGCGGGTCCCGCCCGCGGTCGACGGTCGGGCCGTCGAGGTCGTAGGACTCCTCCACCGCGCGACCCGAGAACCGTGCCTCGGGAATCGACACCGCCGAAATCCGCGCCGGCGGCACCGGCGGCAGCACGTCCACCAGTGACTCCGCCAGCCGCGACGGTTCCACGACGTCGATCCGGACCGTGTCGTCCTTCCGGATCAGCCGGAGCGCGTCCGGTCCGGCGGCGGACACGAGCACCGCGCCCGACTCGTCCGCTTCGATGTCGCCCAGCCACGCCGTGAACTGGTGGGCGCCCTTCGCCAGGACGCGCAGGACGTTGCGGAACTCCCGCGTCAACGTGCCGTCCGCCGCAAGCCGGAGCGATGTCAGGACGTCGAGGACCTGCTCGTCGAGCTGCTTGCGGGTCTCGTCGCCGAGCCAGAGGTTGTCGGCGCCGAGGACCGCGGGCGGTGGTCCGTGCCGTTCCCACTCCCACGCGGTGAGCAGGGCCGCCTTGGGCAGGAAGATCACAGCCCGATCACCGGAGGCACCGTCCGCTCGTCGGAGCCGCCGAAGATGCTCTCCGGATCCGCCTCCACCAGGTACGACGCGCGCTGGTGCTCCGTGTCCTCCTCGCCCTGGCCGCCTTTGGCGCCGGGGCCCATGCCGCCCATCCCCGGCGAGCCCGGCTTGCCCGCCGCGCCGCCACGCACGCCGCCGGCCGCGCCTGGACGTCCTTCGCCCGGCACGCCGGCGCCGGTCGCCGCGCCCGGAGCGCGGGAACCCACGCCCGGACCGCGGGCACCCGCGCCGGTGCCGCCGCTCGCGCCGGACGACGAACCCGGCCCGAAGCCGCCGCCACCAGGGCCGAAACCGGGCCCGAAGCCGGGACCGGACCCACCGCCGGGACCGGAGCCGGGACCGAAGCCCGGCGGCTGGTAGCCCGGCGGGTACTGCGTCGACGGCGGCACATAACTCTGCGCGCGAACGCTGTCGTCCACGCCGGCCGGGTGCGACCCCGGCGGCGTGACCTGCCCGGGCGGGGTGACGTGCCCGGGAGGAGGTGGCGGCGGCCCGACCGGCGGATGGACCGCGGGCGGCGGCTGCACCTCGGTGCCGATCGACCGGTCGTCGTCGCCACCGGTCCGCGTCCGCTTCCGCGGTGGCGGCTCGACCGGCTTCTTCGGGTCCTGCACCCTGAAGTCGCCGCCGGTGTACTCGCGGAGCTGGCCGTAGTCGATCGTCCGGGCCGCGGTGTTCGAGCTGGACTGCTGCGAATACGCGGTGTACCGCTCGACGTTCTCCTGGGCCTTCCGGTTGTACTGGTTGATCTGGTCTTCGGTGTCGGTGTCCCACGGCGTCGCGACGTCCCAGGCGCTGCGCGTCGGCGGCCGGTCGGTGACGTCCGGGTGCAGCGAGTTCTTCATCCGGTGGAACTGGTCGATCTGCGCCTGGGCCAGCGTCGAGTTGCGGTCGAGGCTCGTCGACGCCGAAACCGCCGACGCCGTCAGCGGCTGAAGCCGCTCCCGGGCCGCGTCCGAGGCGCCACCCGTCCACGCTGATTCGAGGCTCGACGTCAGCTCGCGCGTGCCCTGTTCGAGCTGGCGTTGGTAAGTCGACTGGTCGACACCCGCCTTGTGCACCTTCTGCAGCGACTCGGTGCCGGGACCGCTCATCACCGCCTTGACCAGCTGGCCGGGTGACAACCCGGCGGCCTGCGGGTTCGCCCCGCCGGTGCCGGTCTGCGAACCGATGTACGCCCCCGCGACCGCCCCGGGAACGCCGCCCGCGAGCAGGCCGACGCCCGCGCCGGTCAAGACGTTGCCGAGCCGCTCACCACCCGACTGGACGGCGTGCGCGATCTCCGACCCGACGTGCTTGGCAGCGTCGAGCATGTCTCCGAACAACCCCACCGAACCGCGCTCCCCTCGCGTTCGATCTCCCCTCTTGCGTCACGCACGATACCGCAGCGGTTACCGACCGTGGGAAGAATCGACCAGGTCGGGCGCTCGCACCTGCCGCCGGATCAGCGGCCGCAGCACCCACATGGCCACGACGGCCATGCCGAGCGCCGCGAAGAAGTGCACGGCCCACGCCCCGATGAGGGAGGGCCCGCCCCACGACCCGGCGGCCCCCTCCTCGGTCCAGAAGAACCCGAAGGTCGCGATGCGGCCGACGAGGTACCAGATCAGCAAGGCGACCGGAAAGGCGGCGACCGCGGCGAGGAAGCCACCCGCTCTCGGTTCGGCGTCCAGCCATCGCCGCGCGAGCCGCTCCCGCGCCTTCGGGCCGGCCAGGTAGGCGGGGAGCGCGACGGCCGCGTAGATCGTCCGTTTCCAGTCGGAGATGTTCATGGAAAGCACGCTACGAGCCGCTGACCAGCGCGAACATGCGGTTTACCGCAAAGAAGGGTGGGGAAAACCGGAACTCCCCCGAAACTGTCGGACCGGTGTGCCACACTCGGTCGTCGTACGGTTACTGACGTGAACAGGGGAGGTTCGCGTGTCGAGTCCTGAGCAGCTGCTGGCGAGCTTCGACGCCAAGATCGCCGAGGTCAAGCAGCGGGGCGACCGCATGCAGGCCGAGATGGCGGCGGTCTCCGTGTCCGAGCGCAGCCAGGACGGCCAGATCGCGGTCGAGGTCAACCACCTCGGCAACCTCGTCGGCCTGGAGATCGGGCACGCGGTGCGCGAGAAGGCGAACCTCGCCGACGAGATCCTGCGGACCGTCCAGCGCGCGCAGAGCAAGCTGGCGGGCGCCGTGCAGGCCGGGATGCCGTCGATCGCGGGCACCGAGACCATGGCCGAGCTGGTCCAGCAGCTCCAGCACGAATTCCCGGAGCCGGCGCCGCAAGGTTTCGTGGACGGTGGCCCGGCGGCGCCCGCGAGCGAGGGGGCGCGCTTCATCGCCGAGGAAGAGCCACCGGCGCCGCCGAAGCCGAAACCGGCGCCACCGCGTCCCGCGCCCGAGCCGGGCACCGACGACGACTACTTCAGCGACGGCGACTACCTGCGCTGACCAGGGCGACGAGGGAGGGAAGACCGTGAACGACCCGCAGGCGGACATCCGGATCGAGCCGGAGCAGTTGCTGTCCCACGCGAAGAAGCTCGAACCGTTCGTCGACCGGTTCGCGAAGACGCTGGACGCGGCGGCCCAGGTCGTCGACCCGTTGGCGTTCGGCCTCATCGGCCAGGCCAGCGGCCTCGGCGCGCTGTGCGGCGTCGCCCAGACCCTGGGGAGCGACTCCATCGGCCACGCGAAGAACGTGGCCCAGGAGCAGATCGACCGCGTGCGCACCTGGTCCCAGCACGTCGACTGGCGCGAGCAGGACGTCAAGGCGAGCTTGGAAGGCATCCACCTTGACTGAGAACGCGTTGGTGACGGAAGCCAAGAAGAAGGTCGACGAGGGGTCCTCGGCGCTCGAAGGCGCCGGGATGGCGCAGGACTTCTGGGACGCGGCGACGAAAGCGGCTGACGACGACTGGACCGAAGGCCTGCTGAACCTCGGCTTCGGCGCCGCCGGCGTGATGGAGTTCGTCCAGGATCCGATCGCCGGCCTGGCCAGCATGGGGCTCGGGTGGCTGATCGAGCACGTCGAGGTCTTGCGTGCTCCGCTCGACTGGGTGACCGGCAACCAAGAACAGCTCGACGTCATGCAGGAGACGTGGAGTGGCATCAGCGACGAGATCGACGCGGTCGCCAAGGATCTCCTGGACACGGTCAAGGCGGACAGCGCGGAGTGGCAGGGCCAGGGCGCGGACGCTTATCGCGCGTTCACCGCCGAGCTCGGTGACATGTACTCCGGGGTCGCGGGCGGCGCGAAGGCCATCTCCGTGCTGATCGACGTCTGCAAGAGCATCCTGAACGTCGTGCGCAGCGTGCTGCGGGATCTGCTCACGGAATGCATCGGCAAGCTGATCAGCATCCTGATGCGCTACCCGGGCCCCGCCGCGCCCGCCGGCGTGGCCGGCGAAGGCACGGCCGAGATCGTCAAGTGCGGCCGGCGGATGTCGGAATGGCTGCAGAAGCTCGTGCGGGCCTTCCAGAAGGGCATCAGCCAGTTCAACCACCTGAGCGGGCTGTTCCGCACCGTCGGCCAGAAGCTGCTGGCGGCGCTGCAGGACGCGGCTCGCGCGGCGCCGGGCGTCTTCAAGGACGGCATCAAGGAACTGCCCAAGGCACTCGGCGAAGAAGCCGGGAAGGAAGCGGGCAAGAAAACCGCGGGCGTCTACGACGAAGCCGACAAGGAGTACCGCGAGAACCACTACAACGAGAAGAAGCCCGCGGCCGCCGAGCCCGTCTTCCAGCAGCAGGGCGGCCAACGCATCTCCGGCTCGATCTAGCCGCCGTGGTGTCGACGACTCCCGGCGGGCCGGAAACGGCCGTGGTGCCGGTCCGGCTGCCGATCTACCACCAGCGGTCCGTGCTGCGGACGACCGCGGGGTGCCTGGCGTTCCTGGGCCTCGCGCCCGCCGTCGCGGCCGGACTGCTGGTGTGGGCGCGCAGCCACGACCCGGTCGCGCGCTTGGTGGCACCCGCGCTCGCCGTGGTGGCGGTGCTGTGCTTCTGCAGCGGGCCGATCATGCGGCGGTACATCCGCCGCAACGGTTCGCTGGTGACAGCGAGGGTCGAGTTCGGCCCCGACGGGTTCCGGCAGCCGCTCGAGGACAAGACGACCCTCGTTCTGCCCTGGGACGACGTCCGCCGCTTCGACTTCCGCGGGGGACAGCCCGGCGGCCGGGTCGCGCTCGCCGTTTCGCTGGTGGACGAAGAGGCGATCCGGAACCTGAACCCCGACTGCCGGCACAAATCCGATGACGGCTTCATCCTGTCGTTGGCGATGGCCCGGGAAGAAGCCGAGAAGGCGTCGGCGGCGATCGAGCGGTACCGTCCCGGCCTCGTTCGCTGGACGTCCAAGAACGTCCGGCGCGGCGGCTTCGGCGTACCGAACCCGGTGAAGCTGCTGGTCAAGCGCTGGAGCGCGGATCAGGCGCGCACGCTCGTCCGTGCCGAGCAGGCGTCCGCCGGCCGGTTGTTCGTCCTGTGGGTGGCTTGGCTGGCCGTCATCGCCGACTTCGTGGCGCCGGCCTTGTACGACATCCCGGTGGGCATCCCGCTGCCGGTCGCCCTGGCCATCTGGGTACTGCTTTACCTGACGCGCTATCGGGGTGACTCCGGCGAATTCGCGCTGACCAGCGACGCGATCACCTGGCGGCCCAAGGAAGGTGACCCGATCAGGGTGCGGCGCGCCGACCTCGCCCGGCTGACGGCCGAGCCCTCGGCGAAGCATGCCACGCGCCACTACGTCGCGGTCCACGCGGTCCTGCGCCGGGGCGAGGATCGGCTGCTGGCGGCGAAAGTCTCCCCGGGCGCGGCCAAGAACGTGCTGCGGCTGGTAACCGCGTGAGGTCGGGGCGCCGCCGACGCCGATCACTCGGGGGGCTACGTGATCGGCGCCGGCGACCTGATGCCCTGTCCGGCTCGCGCCGGTCGAGCACCGTCACCACGTCTCGCGTGATGACGCACCTGGAGAGCGGGACCGGTCCGTGAAGTGACGGCCGGGGGACGGACATCCCCCGATCGAGTGACGGGTATCCGCTGCTCGCATGATTGTCGCACTCAACGCCGGATAAGTTACAAAAACCTTCACTTTCCCCCTGCGCACCCTTCCCGACCTGGTCGGACGGCTTTCGTGGGACAGTGCGGTATGAACTCCGACGTACTCGTTGTGGGATCCGCCAACGCCGACCTCGTCGTCGCCGTGGACCGGCGGCCGGCGGGTGGCGAGACCGTACTGGGCGGGGACACCGTCCTCTCGCCGGGCGGCAAAGGGGCCAACACGGCGGTCGCGGCGGGCCGGCTCGGCGCGGACGTCGCCCTGCTTGGCGCCGTCGGCGACGATCCCTACGGCCGGCTGCTGCTCGACTCGCTGCGCGCCGCGGGTGTCGACACCGGACTCGTCCGGACCAGCGAACGGCCCACCGGCATCGCCTACATCACCGTCACCCCGGACGGCGAAAACGCCATCCTGGTCTCGCCCGGCGCCAACTCCAGCCTGGAGCCCGGCGACGTCGACGCCGTCTACGACGGGGTCGAGATCATGGTCGCGTCGCTCGAGGTGCCGCTGCCGACTGTCGAACACGCCGTCGCGCGGGCCGCCGAAAAAGGCGTCAAAGTCCTGCTGAACCTGTCGCCGGCGGCCGAGCTTTCCCCCGAGACGCTCGCCAAGCTCGACGTCCTGCTGGTCAACGAGCACGAAGCGGCCTGGCTGACCGGGCCCGGCGCGGACTTCCGGAAGCTGCTCGAACTCGGGCCGCGGGCCGCCGTCGTCACGCTCGGGGCGGCCGGCGCGGTCGTCGTCGAGGACCACGGGACCACCGAGGTCGCGTCGCCGGAAGTGGAGGCCGTCGACACCACCGGCGCCGGGGACGCCTTCGCGGGCGCGCTCGCCGCGTCGCTCGCTGACGGCGTGGACCTCGTCTCCGCGGCGAAGCGCGCGGTGCGCGTCGCGGCCTTCAGCGTCACGCGGGCCGGCGCGCAGCCGTCCTACCCGACCGCCGCCGACCTGGGGGAATGATCTTCCGGGTACCCGTGTTGCAGGTCACATGGGCGACTCGTTCGACTCGGCCTGGTGGCGCGGCTACGCGGCTCAGCTGCGGGCGATCGCGGACGCGCGCCGCCCCGACCGGCTCGCGATCATGCCGCTCGACGAAACGCTCAAGGCGCTCGGCAAGCAGACCGAGGTCGACGAAGGCGTCTACGACGTGCCGTTGGAGGGCGTCGTCGGCACGGTCGCCCGCGCCGGCGACTTCGATCGCGAGTTCCGGCCGCGCAACCGCGCCCTGCGCGACCGCTGGGAGCGGCTGACGCGGACGACCGCCGACCTCCCGCCGGTGCGGCTCGTGCGCCTCTCCGACATGTTCTTCGTCGACGACGGCCACCACCGCGTCGCCATCGCCCGGGCCCGCGGCGCCACGACCATCCGCGCGCGGGTCCGCTGGATCAGCACGGTCGCCTGCGCGCTGCGCTGCCTGACGCTCGCCGACCTGCCGTCGAAGACCGCCGAGCGGATGTTCCTCGAGCGCGTCCCGCTGCCCGACGACGTCCGCTTCGGACTGTGGCTCGACGACCCGGCCGACTGGTTCCGGCTCGCCGACTCGGCCGAGGCCTGGGGTTTCCGCCGTATGCTGGCCGGACGGCCAGTGCGCAGCCGCGACGAATTGGCCGACTCCTGGTGGCACGAGGAGGTCCGGCCGGTGCTCGAGCAGGTACGGCAACGCGGTTTGTGCCCGCCACCACGAGATATCCAGGCCTACCTGAGCTATGGTCTAGACCATGCCTGAGTTTGCTGCCGCCGCGCCCGAGCCCGATGCCGCCTCCGGGGGAACGAGTGCGTCGCCTGGATTCGATGCCTCTTCCGCGGGGTCCTTGTCCGGGGTCGCCGTCAGCCCCGGCCGCGCCAGTGGCCCGGTCGTCCGGGTCGCGGAGCCGCTCGGCGAGCCCGCCGCCACCCCGGCCCCGGCCGATCCGGCCGCCGAGGCCGCCCGGATCGCCCCCGCGGCCGCGACCGTCGCCGGCCGGCTGGAGAAGCAGGCCGAGACCGCCACCGGCGAGGCGGCGACGATCCTCATCACCACCGCGGCGATGGCGGCCGACCCCGCACTCGCGTCCCAGGCCGAGTCGCTGGTCAAGACGCAGGGACTGCCCGCCGCGCGCGCCGTCTACCAGGCCGCGGAGGGCTTCGCGGAAGCGCTGGCCGCGGCCGGCGGGTACATGGCCGAGCGCGTCCGGGATGTCCGCGACGTGCGTGACCGGCTGATTGCGGAGCTGCTCGGCATCGCGCCGCCGGGGGTGCCCGAGCTGGCGTCGCCGAGCGTGCTGGTCGCCCGCGACCTCGCCCCGGCCGACACGGCCGGCCTCGACCCGGCGAAGGTGCTCGCCCTGGTCACCGAAGAAGGCGGCCCCACCAGCCACACCGCGATCCTGGCGCGAGCGCTGGGCATCCCGGCCGTCGTGGCGGTGCGGGGGCTGCTGGCCCTGGACGCGCAAGCGCTTGCGGTCGACGGCGACACGGGCACGGTCGAGGTCGCGGACCCGGCAGCCCCGGTCGTCACGGCAACGGTGGCCCAGCTCGCCGACTGGAACGGCACCGGATCGACGGCCGACGGCCACCGCGTGAAGGTCTACGGCAACGTCGGCTCCCCGGCCGACGCCCAGGCCGCGGCCGACGCGGGCGCCGAAGGAGTCGGCCTGTTCCGCACGGAGTTCTGCTACTTGGACGCTGCGGACGAGCCGTCGGTAGCCGACCAGCGCGCGGCGTACACGGCGGTGCTTTCGCCGTTCCGCGGCAAGCCGGTGATCGTCAGGACCCTCGACGCGGGCGCCGACAAGCCCCTGGCGTTCCTGTCCCCGGAAGCCGAGCCGAACCCGGCGCTGGGCGTGCGGGGCTTGCGCGTGGCGTTCGACCGCCCCGAGGTGCTGGACCGCCAGCTCGAGGCCATCGCGGGCGCGGCCGAGGATTCGGGCGCGGAGGTCTCGGTGATGGCCCCGATGGTGGC
>NZ_MUMI01000536.1 GCF_002155975.1 Amycolatopsis kentuckyensis | reverse complement strand
CGTCCGCGCCGGGATCACCACCACCGGGCAGTTCGCCTCACGCAGGCAGTGCTCGGCCACCGAACCGACCAGCAACTTCAGCAACCGGCCGCGGCCGTGGCTGCCGAGCACCAGCATCGCCGCGGTCTTCGACGCCTCCTCCAGCGCCACCGTGGCCGAATGTTCGGCCAGTTCGGCCCGGATGGTCACGCCTGGGTGGTCGGCCCGCACGTCGCGGACGACTTCATCGAGCTGACGCCGCTCCCGGCCGGCGACCGTCTCCGGCGATCCGGCGACCGCCGCACCGAGATCGGCGACCGGCTCGAACGACCACGCGCGCAACGCGACGACCTGACGGCCGCTCTCGGCGGCCTCGGACACCGCCCAGCGCAGGGCGGCCACGCTGACCGCCGAATGGTCCACACCGACGACGATGTCGCCTCGGTTTGCCGTTGTCATGGGAAATCACCTTCTCCTCGTTCTCAGGAATGGGTTTTCCGGTCCAGTTCGTGGAACCACTCGTGCTGCCACTGGGCGAACCGGAAGCGGTCGAGGGAAAACACGACCAGGCGGTAGCCGAAAGCGAGCAGCGCCAGTGCACCCAGCCAGCTGCCCAGCCCGAGGACCACGGCGTCGATGACGACACCCGCGCCGCTGAGCGGGGGATCCACCGGGTCGCCGGCGCGATCCACCCAGATGTCGAAGGCATGGCCCTTGAGCGTGCCCTGGTCGGCGACGACCTTGCCGACCCGGCGGGTTCCGTCCGGGAGCAGCCAGGTCGCGTCGGTGGGCCGGCCGTTGCCGACGACGCCGGCGCGCGAGTTCGCCGTGAGGTCCGGCCCGTCGGCGAGCAGGGTGGCCGTCACCCGCGTGCGCTCGCCGACCTGCTGGGCCGACTCTCCTTGCTGCCGCGCGTAGGTTTCCGAGCCGAGGGAGGCGGCGACCGGCAGCGCGGCGAGCGCGAGCAGCACCGCGAGGACCAGCAGCCCGGCCTGGACCCGGTCCGAGGTCCGCGCCACCGACCCGCGGCGGGGCAGGACGGTGCGCCACATCCGCGCGATCGAATTCGACGACGTGCTCATGGGTCCTGCCCTCTGCGCTCGGAAGTCCCTGGTGCCACCAGGATCATCGTTTTCCCGTGCCGCGCGAAGAGGCCTTGGACCCCGCCGTACGGGGACCGGCCCACCCTCCTCTCGAGGTCCTCCGACGGCACACCGGGGACTTAGGACCCTGTACCGCGGCCGCGCACCCAGAGGAGGGTCGGGGCTCCCCCGGAAGGGAGCACCGACCATGCGCGCCCGCGACATCATGACCACCCCGACGTTCGCGTTGACGCCCTCCGCGACGCTCGAAGAAGCGGCCGAGGTGATGACCGGCCACGGTTTCACGACGCTGCCGGTCGTCGACGCCGACGGGCGGCTGCTCGGGTTGCTGTCCGAAGCGGACATCCTGCGGGCCCAGGTCCCGCCCGGCGATCCCGACACGGGCGTGCTGCTCGGCGGTGGGCCGCGCACGGCCGGCTCGGTGATGCGGCAGGAGGGCTTGGCCGTGCCGGGCGACCTCGAGGTGCGTGAGGTGGCCAGGCTGATGACCGACGCCGACGTCCGCTCCACACCGGTCGTCGACGGCGGGCACGTCGTCGGCATGGTGACCTTCCGAGACGTCCTGCGCGCGACGGCCGGGCGCCCCTGAGCGTCGGCGAGCCTGCGTTCGAGCACGACCCGGAAGGACCAAATCTCTCGGCGGCTTCGCTGAGAGCGGCTTCAGCCAACCGGTGGGATGCTCGACCGGCTGAAGCGGAGGGCCGAACCATGGACCGGCGGGCAGTGCACGAGCAGTGGGAGCGCGACCGCGCCACCCTCCACGAGCTGGTGGCCACTGCGACGGCCGCCGATCTCCGGCGCCGGTCGGCCGGCACCCGGTGGACCAACGGGCAACTGGTGTTCCACCTCGTGTTCGGCTACCAGATCGTGCGGGCCCTGCTGGTGCTGGTCCGCCTGTTCGGCCGGCTACCCGACCCCGTCAGCCGCGGGTTCGCCGCCGTGCTGAACGCGGCCATTCCCCCCTTCCACGTGCTCAACTACCTGGGGTCCTGCGGTGGCGGCCTGCTCGGCCCCCGGCGCGCGGCCGCGTGGCTCGACCACATCATCGCGTCGCTGCACCGCAGCCTGGACCGGGCCACCGAAGCCGACCTCGCCCGCGGGATGCACTACCCGACCCGGTGGGATCCCTTCTTCCAGGCCACCATGACGATGGCGGACGTCTACCGCTACCCGAGCCGCCACTTCGCCTTCCACCGGCAGCAGCTCACCCTCGACGGGTAGCGGCTCAGCACAGCACGCGCTCCCCGTCCTCCGGCACCACCGCGCACCAGCCGGCTTCGGCGTGCAACGTCTTCGCGCGCGAGCTGAGCGGTACGCGGCCACCGGAGCACAAAGTCCCCGGCTCCGGCGGAATTCGTCCCTACCGGCGTCCGCGCGTCCGGCGCACGATCGCGGTGACACCGAAGAGAAAGCGAGACCCGCCATGACTTCGCCGAACCCGCGCACGGGCCGCGTCATCGTCGTCGGGACGGACGGCACCCCCCGCGGCGACGCGGCCTTGAGGTGGGCGCTCGACGTGGGCGCGCACGCCGGGGACGTCGTCCGCGCGATCCTGGTCCGGCCCCGGGACACCCTGCTGCCGGGCACGTCCTTCGCGATCCAGCCGCACGGCCGCGTGCCGGAAGCGGGCTACTCGCTGGACGACCACATCGCCGGCCTGGGCCTCGGGACGGTGGCGTCGCTCGAAACGCGCACGGTCCACGGCGACCCGGCGACCGAGCTGGTGACGGCGTCGGCCGACGCGGACCTGCTGGTGCTGGGCACCCACCGCGGCGGCGCGGTGGCCGACCTGGTGCTGGGCAGCGTCGGGCGCGAGTGCGTCCGGTTCTCCCGCTGCCCGGTCGTGGTCATCACCCCGGAAGCCGCCCACCGCCTCGTCCCGGCCTGAACCGCGTTCCCACCTCATCGGCGGGTGGCCCGGCGGAACAGCTCGTCCGCGCCCCACACCAGGACCGGCATCGGCAGCAGCAGCGCGATCACCCACGCCGGCAACGCCGCCGTCCCGAACAGCGACTGCAGCGGCGGCAGGTAGATCAACGCCGCCGCGAACACCAGCTCGAACACGATCCCGCCCAGCAGCAGCCAGTTCGTCGTCAACCCCACGGCCCGCAGCGACACCCGCTCCGTGCGGGACGCGAACGCCGTGCCGATCTGGCAGAACACGATCGCCGCGAAGCTCGCCGTCGTCGCCTGCAGGTACGCCTGGTGCAGCGGCGCCCCGGCGGAAACGTCCGCACCCGCGTGCCAGCCCGCCGCGTACAGCACCGCGAAGAACGCGCCCAGCACCAGAGCCCCCGACAACAGGCCCATGATCCCCCACGCGCGCAACAACATCCGGCCCGTGACGACACCTTCGGAACGGCGTCGCGGCCGGCGGGCCATCAGCCCCGGCTCCGCGGGCTCACGACCCAGCGCCAGCGCCGGCAGGGTCTCCGTGCCCAGGTCGATGGCCAGGATCTGCAGCACCGTCAGCGGCAGCGGGATCATCCCGCCCGACACCGCGAACAAAAGGAACGGCAGCACCTCCGGCACCGCGTGCGCGAAGATGTACAGCACGAACTTCCGGACGTTGTCGAACACCCGGCGCCCCTCCCGCACCCCGGCGACGATCGTGGCGAAGTTGTCGTCGGTCAGCACCACCGTCGCCGCTTCCTTCGCGACGTCCGTGCCGCCGATGCCCACCACTTCGCCGCAGTCACGCAACGCATCCGCGATGCGCAGCTTGTCCTCCGGCGCGGCCCGGGAGAACACGATCTCCCCGCCGGCGGTCAGGGCTTCGTCGAGGGCCGGTTCCGGCATCCGGGCGAGCTCGTCGCCGCTGATCACACCGCCGCGGCGACCTCGGGCCGCGGCGGGTCGACCAACCCCACCAACCCGAGCAGGGTCAGGTCGGTTTCGGCCTCCTCGCGACTGCCCGGGAGCGCGGACAACGGGCGGGCGGCGACCGCGAGCACTCGCAGGGCCCGGCCTGCCATCTCGTCAACGAGCGCCAGAAGACGGGTCCGTTCTTCGGGTGGCATCGCACAGCGGGGCAGTACCTGCTCCGGCGCCCCCTTGGTCGAGACCCACAGGGAACCCCCGATAAGGTCCACAGTGGACATGCGCTTGAGCCGCGGGTCGAAGGGGTACAACGCCTTCCGTGCAGACAGGTCGGCACTGGTCGAGCCCGCGTACGCAGCAGCGCGAGTTCGGTGGGATCACCGCTCGACCCGGTGACGTCGGCGGTGCTGCACCTCACCAGCGCCTCGGCGAACGACTCCTCGAACGGGCGAACCTCCTCGACGCTCATCTCGTTCCGCGTCAGCGTGCCGGTCTTGTCGGTGCAGATCACCGTCGCGGAGCCGAGGGTCTCCACCGCGGACAGCCGTTTGACCAGCGCGCCCTCCTTGGCCATCGACCGGACCCCCGCCGCCAGGGCCAAGGTGATCGTCGGCAGCAGCCCCTCGGGGACGTTCGCCACCAGCAGGCCGATCGCGAACACGAACGCCGCCGACCACGACAGCCCGGCCAGCCAGCCCAGCGGCAGGAACCCGATCCCGACCACGACCGCGACACCGGCGATCAGCCACGCGACCCGCCGCACCTGCCGCTCCAGCGGGCTCTCCTCCCGTCCCACCCGGGCCGACAGCGACGCGATCCGGCCGATCTCGGTGTGCCGCCCGGTGGCGTGCACGACCGCGTGCGCCGCCCCCGCGACGCACACCGTGCCGCTGAAGACGAGCACCGGCGACTCCAGCGCCCGGGTCGCGTCGTCGTGGACGTCGGCCATCCGCGTCACCGGCGCCGACTCCCCCGTCAGCATCGACGCGTCGACGTCGAGGGTGCCCTCGACCAGCCGGGCATCGGCCGGGACGCGGTCACCCTCGGCGAGCACCAGCACGTCCCCGGGCACGATTTCGGTCGCGGGCACGTGCCGGACACTGCCGTCGCGCAGCACCGCCGCGCGGTCGGGCAGATACTTCCCCAGCGCCTCGACCGCCTTCTCCGCCTGCTGCTCCTGGACGAACGCCAGCAGGCCGTTGAGCACGATGACCCCGACGATCGCGATCGCGAGGTTCGTCGTCCCGGCGAACCAGGCGAGTGCAGCCGCGACCCACAGCAGGAGGGCGAGCGGGTGGATCAGCTGCCGCAGCAGCGCGGCCGGCCACTTGGCCCGGCCGCGGGACGGCAGGGCGTTCGGGCCGCTCACTTGGAGACGGCGGGCGGCTTCGCGGGCGGTCAGGCCGGTGACGCCGGTGCGCAGGTCCCGCAGCAGGCGGGCGACGGGCTCGCGGGCGTCGACCTCGGCAGCGGTGTCAGGGACGGGTTTCGCCCCTCAGGTGCATGGTCATGGTCAGGAGTTCCTTCGCTTCGGGGTGGCGATGCCGACCAGGAGGACGGCTTGCGGGACACCGGGCAGCAGCGATTTCCCGCTCGCGCGCTCCCGGGGCGGCCGGAGCGGCAGGGCCTGCGAGGAGAACCCCCGGGCGGCCGCGGCGAGCCGGGTCGAGTGCAGTGCGGCGCCGGCCAGGACGTGGTGGCGGCGGCTGTCACCGGGGGTGGTGATCAGCACCGACGAATGCCCCGCGATGTCGGCGCCGAGGTGCGCGAGGGTCGGTGCCCAGTCCGGGCGGACGATCCGGACGGCCGTGTCCGGCCAGAAGTCTTCCGCGGCCAGCCCGCCGAGGACGGCCTGGCTGACCGGCCGCAGCTGCCCGTCGGTGCCGAGCTTGCGCAACGCCGCGTACCGCGCCCATTCGCTGCCGGACGCGGCCCGTACCGCACCGGCCCGGACGACGGCCGCGACGCCGGGGCGGCCCGGATCGTCCGGGAAGGCGACTTCGGGTTCGCGGCCCAGCACCCGGACGACGATCCAGATGGCCGACAGCGCGGCTCCGCATTCGAGGAGGGCCGCGGTGGCCGCCCGGTCGCGCCGGGCGGGCGGCTCGGTCAGCACGATCTCGTCCGGGCGGACCTCGGCGACGCTGCGGTTCGGGCCCAGCCGCACCAGCGCGTCGGCGAGCACGGCCCGGGACGAACGGTCCCACCGGAACCCCGGCGCGGTCATCCGCCGAGAGGTCTCGACGTGGCCGGCTCCGGGCCGCGGACGTCGAGGTCCGGCTGAGTCAGCGAGACGGGCACGGCTTCACCTCACGGACACTCGGGCCAGCGCCTCTTCGGCGCCGCGGGCCAGCTCCAGG
>NZ_MUMI01000535.1 GCF_002155975.1 Amycolatopsis kentuckyensis | reverse complement strand
TCGGCAAGGCCGTCACCCAGCGGTACTACCAGCGCCCGATCTCCTACTCCTACTGGACCGGCTGCTCGACCGGCGGCCGCCAGGGCTACTCGGAGGCCCAGAAGTACCCCGGGGACTTCGACGGCATCCTGGCCAACGCCCCCGCCGTCGACTGGACGCAGTTCGCGGTCGCGACGCTCTGGCCGCAGGTCGTCATGAACCAAAGCCACGACTTCCCCAGCCCCTGCGTGCTTTCCGCGTTCCGCACGGCCGCGGTCCAGGCGTGCGACGCGCGCGACGGCGTGACCAACGGCATCGTCGACCGGCCGGACGAATGCAGCTACGACCCGCGCAGCCTGGTCGGGACGAAGGTGGTCTGCGACGGCCACGAGTTCACCGTCACGGCCGCGGACGCCGAGGTCGTCCGCAAGATCTGGGCCGGCCCGACGGACGAGCACGGCCGCCGGCTCTGGGCCGGGCTGCCGAAGGGCGCGGACTTCACGTGGCTCGCCGGCACCCAGCCGGGTCCCGACGGCACGCTGACCGCGCCGGGCTTCCCGGTGGCCGTCAAGTGGGTGCAGTCGTTCCTGGAGAAGCAGGCCGATTTCGACACGTCGAAGCTGACGTACGCGCAGTTCACGGCCCTGTTCCGCCAGTCGGTGCGTGAGTACGACGACGTCATCGGCACGTCCGACCCCGACCTGTCGGCGTTCCGCCGCGCCGGCGGCAAGCTGATCACGTTCGTCGGCGCGAACGACCAGCTCATCCCGCCGGGCGGCACGCTTTCGTACCGCGCTCAGGTGGACCGCACGATGGGCGGCGCGCAGCGGGTGAACGACTTCTACCGGCTGTTCCTGGCGCCGGGTGTCGAGCACTGCTTCGGCGGTGGCGGCCCGGAACCGACGAACGCGCTGGGCGCCCTGGTCGACTGGGTCGAGCACGGCAAGGCACCGGCGACGCTGGCGGCGGCGTCCGCGGACGGCAAGACGCGCAACCTGTGCCCGTACCCGCGGGTTTCGCGCTACACCGGCGGCGACCCGGCCACGGCGTCGAGCTACCGCTGCCGCTGAGCCCCGGTCCGCGAGCGCCGTCCCGAGGCGCTCGCGGACTGGACTTGCGGGTCCAAAAATGGCTCGGCACGCTGAGGCCATGGCACTCGATCAGTACTACCTCCTCGGCCGCTCCGGACTGCGCGTCAGCCGGCTCGCCCTCGGCACGATGAACTTCGGCACCGGCGGTTTCCACGCCGCCTACGGCAAAACCGCGGACGAGGTCCGCCCGATCTTCCGCAAGTACCTCGACGAGGGCGGCAACTTCGTCGACACGGCGGACTTCTACACCGCGGGCGAAAGCGAAACGATCCTCGGCAAGCTCGTCGCCGAGGCGAAGGCCCGCGACCGGCTGGTCCTCACCACCAAGTTCACCAACAGCGTCGACCCGGCCGACCCCAACGCCGGCGGCAACGGGCGCAAGCACGTGATCCGCGCCCTCGAAGCGTCGCTGCGCCGGCTGGGCACCGACTACGTCGACCTCTTCCTGCTGCACACCTGGGACCGGATCACCCCGGTCGAAGAGGTGGTGCGCACGTTCGACGACCTCGTCCGCGCGGGCAAGATCCGCTACCCGGGCCTGTCCGACGTCCCGAGCTGGTACGCGGCACGGGCGCAGAGCCTCGCGGAAACGCACTCGCTGGCCCCGATGGTCAACCTGCAGCTGCCGTATTCGCTGGTGGAGCGGCAGATCGAGACCGAGCACGTGCCGATGGCGCAGCACCTCGGGCTCGGCGTCACGGCGTGGAGCCCCCTGGCGGGCGGCGTTCTCACCGGCAAGTACCGCGACGGCGGCACCGGCCGGTTCACCGACAGTCCCAGCTGGACCGACAGCACCCCGCAGGTGCTCGGCCCGCTCGAAGAAGTCGCGGGCAAGCTGGGCGTGACGATGGCCCAGGTGGCGATCAACTGGGTGGCCACCCGGCCGGGCGTCGCGGCGGCGATCGTCGGCGCGAGCAGCGCGGACCAGCTCGGCACGAGCATGGCGGCGCTGGACTTCGAGATCCCGGCCGAGCTGCGCACCCTGCTCGACGAGGCGAGCGCGGTCCCGCCGGCGTCGGTGTACCGGATGTTCACCCCGGGGTACCAGAACTGGATCGTCAGCCCGGGGCTGAAGATCGGCGACAAGCCGGCGGGGTACGCGCCCGCGGTGCGGAACTGGTAGTTCAGCCGGACACCACGGCGCCGCCCTGGACGACGTGGCGGAAGTGCTTCGGCTCGGCCAAGACCCCGATGTCCGCCAGCGGATCGCCGTCCACCACCAGCAGGTCCGCGTGCGCGCCCACGGCCAGTGTCCCGATCTCGCCGGTGAGGTTCAGCAGGTCCGCCGCCGTCGACGTGGCCGAGCGGAGGATCTCCAGCGGGGACTGGACCTCGGCGCGCAGGCGGAACTCGTGGTTCTGGTGGCGGTGCATGCCGCCGAGGAGGTCCGTGCCGTAGACCAGCTTGACGCCGCCGCGGGCCGCGCGCTCCAGGGCCGCCAAGCCCGCTCCCAGGACCTCGTCCAGCTTGTGCCAGCTCGATTCCGGCAGCCCGTGCTCGCGGCCCTCCTCCTTCAGGGCCCAGTACGTGACCAGGGTCGGCACCAGGAACGCGTCGTGCTCGAGGAACAGCTCGACACTGCGGTCGTCGATGAGGTTGCCGTGCTCGATGGACCGGACGCCGAGTTCGAGGGCCCGGTTCACGGCGCGGGCGGTGTAGGCGTGCGCGGCGACGTACCGGTTGGCAGCTTCGGCTTCCTCGACGATCGCGCGCAGTTCCCCGGCCGAGTACTGCGTCGAGTCGATGCGGTCGGTCGGGGACGCCACCCCGCCGGAGGCCATCACCTTGAGGTGGTGGGCGCCCTTGCGCAGCTCGTCACGGGCCGCGGCGCGGACGGCGTCCTCGCCGTCGGCCACCCGGCCGAGCCCGGCGCAGCACGGGTGGTCGTCCTGGACCCGGGTGCCCCGCGTGCGGCTGTCGCCGTGGCCGCCGGTCTGGCTCAGCGCCCGTCCGCAGAACAGCAGCCGCGGGCCGCGGAACAGCCCTTCCGCCTGGGCGTCGGCCAGCCCGAAGTCGGCACCCGAGGCGTCGCGGACGGTGGTGAACCCGCGGTCGAGCATCCGGCTCATCGTGCGCGCGGCGTGCGCGGCCACGTAGGACGGCGACGACGACGGCAGCGAACCGAGGTCCGCCGTCGACGCGGTGACGTGCACGTGCGCGTCGACCAGCCCGGGCAGCACGGCCGCGCCCCGCAGATCGAGGGTGGGCACCTCGGCCCCGGGGAGACCGGGGCCCACCTCGGCGATCCGGCCGTCGGCGCACCGGAGGTCGCCCTCGGTGTACTCGCCGGACAGCGGGTCGAGCAGGCGGGCGTTGCGCAGCAGCAGGTTCACTGTTCCTCCTCGAGCGCGGACACGGGCACGCGGCGAAATCCGGGTAACCGGAGTCATGCGCATAGGCCTGTTGTACCCGACCCGGGACCGCGGCGAAGACGACTTCGCCGCCCTCTGCCGCCGGCTCGATCCCGCTCCGGACCTCGACTTCGCCTACGTCGAAGGGGATCCGGACGCGGCCGGCCAAACCGCCGCCGTGCGGGCGCTGGGCACGCCCGCCCGCCTCGTCACCGCCGCCGACGGGTTCGCCAGCACCCCGGACGTCGTCAGCTGGGCGTGTTCCAGCTGCAGTTTCACCCACGGCCTCGACGGCGCCCGCGACCAGGCGCGGGCGCTCACCGACCACCTCGGCGTCCCGGCGAGCAGCACGTCCCTGGCCTACCTCGCCGCTCTCGACCGGCTGGAGATCGACCGCGTCGCGCTCGCTTCCGTCTACCACCCGAGCCTGACCGCCGCCTTCGCCGCCTTCCTCGCCGAGGCCGGGGTGACGACGGTGCACGCCGTCTCGGCCGATGCGGGCTCCGATCGTGCGGTCGCCGCCTGGGACGGGCGCCGGATCAGCGCGCTCACCCTGGCCGCCGACCACGAAGACGCCGAGGCCGTGCTCGTTCCCGAGACCGCCCTGCACACCACGCCGCTGCTCGCCGGGCTGGAGGAACACCTGGGCAAGCCCGTGCTCACCGCGACCGCGGTCACCGTTTGGGACGCACTCGGAGGCGCGCCCGTGCCGGACGGTCCGGGGACGCTGTTCAGTGCCGGGCCGGGCCTCCGTCCGCCGAGCTCATCCGCTTCGTGAACCGGGCCGCGACGTCTCGCAGCTTGATGTTCGTGTGCTGGGACTCCACGATCAACCGGTGCATCGCCGCGTCCTCGTTGACCCGGTGGATCAGCATCAGCATGCCCTTGGCCTGCTCGATCACCGCCCGGGTCTCCATCGCGTTGCGCAGCTCGTCCGCCAGCCGGCGGGCTTCCCGGTAGCGGCGGGTCAGCCGCAGCACCGTCTCCACGCACAACGTGAACAGCCGCAACACCTTCGTGTCGAATTCGTGGTAGCCGTGGGTCTCGAAGCCGAACAGCGTGATCGCGCCCACCAGGGTGTCGTCCACCCGCAGCGGGACCGCCAGGTAGCTGCCCACGCCGAGTTCCTTGGCCGCCGCCACGAACTCGGGCCACTGGTCGCCCGTCTCCGCGACCGCCACCCGCACGACTTCGCCCGTCAGCGCCGCGAGCAGGCCCGGACCGTCGCCTGCCGCGTATTGGACGTCGTCGATGCGCCGGGCCCGCTCGTCCGTGAAAGCCGCCGTCTGGGTCACGCCGTCGCGGACGACCAGGATGCTGGCCAGGTCCGCGTCCGGGACCACCCGGACCGCCTCGCCGCAGACCGCGTCGAGCAGGCCCGGTGTGTCGGACATCGATTCGAGGACCCCGACGAGATCGGCCAGCACGGCGTTCAGCTCGTCGACCCGCTCCGCCATGCCGTCGCCAGTGGTCGGCAAGGCCCACCCCTCCCATGCGTCAAGCGGCGAGCACGGGATCGAGCTCGCCAGCAGCGTCAACAGAGACCACCGCTGGCGTTTCAACGGGTCCGGACGAATTCTACCGGCCACGGGCTCCCGGTTTGACGTAGGCCGCGCCGGGTAGCCGACGAAGATGGACAATCCGGCTGTTGACGACGAGCTGTGGGCGGAGTTCCACCGGGTGGTGAACATGACCTCGCGCGAGCTGGAGGACTGGCTGCGCACCCGCGACGCGGGCCCGGAGACCGAACCGCTCCCCGGCGAAGCGGGCCCGCCCACGGGCAACCAGGTCCTGGGCGTCCTGCGCAAACGGCGGTCCGACGTGGACGACCACGACGCGGACGTGATGCGGAAGGTGGTCGACCGGGTGCATTCGGAGCGCCGCGACGACCTGGAGCCGACGGCGGGCGAGGCACACTGGCGCCACCGCCTGATGTCGATCGGCCACGACCCGCTCAAACCCGCGTGACGCACCGAAGGCCACCACCGGCGAGCCGGTGGTGGCCTTCGGTGGTTCCCCGGTCAGCCGGCGATGGCCTGCCAGCGCTGGTTGGGCCCGTTGGTCGGCTTGTACAGGCCGATCCGGGCGCCGTCCTCGCGGGACTCGCCGACCACGTCGAGCAGCTGGCCGCTCGCCGCGTTGACGAACGTCCAGGTGCCGTCGCCGGTCGTGGACAGCGTCCACTGCGCCGCCGGGTCACACGCGCCCGCCGCGGCCAGCGTCACCGCGCCGCCGGACGTGCTGAGCACCTGGCCCGTGCCCGCGTTCGTGATGGTGAACCGGTCGCGGTTGCCGTAGCGGCCCGTGCGGTCGGTGAGCGTCCAGCGCTGCGCCGCCGCCGTCGCGTCCGTCGTGCGCTGGACCAGCGAGCCGTTCTCCGCCGACAGCGACTTGCCGCTCTGCACACCGGTGAAGGTGAACGGCTTGCCCGAGCCGATGCCCGTGCCGGCCGCCGTCGAAGAGACGCCGTCGACCAGGAAGCTCGTCACCGAACGCGCCGGCACCCGCAGCGTCGCCTTGCCCGCGGTCACCCGCACCGGCTTGCCGCGCTGCAGCGCCCCGGTGACGTCGGTGACCACCGGCGTCACCGACGCGCCCGGGCGGACGTTCCGGAAGCCCGACAGGTCGAGCGTGACGTCCTGGTCGTCCGTGCCCGCGTTGGTGTGCACGACCGTGGCCAGGTCCTCGCCCCGCATCGCGGCCGTCGACGCGGTGTCGTTCACCCCGACCAGCCGGTCACCCGGCTTGATGTAGTGGGTGAAGTTGCGCATCGTGTTGAACTTCGTGTTGGTCTTGATCTGGCAGGTCTGCAGGGTGGCGTTCTTCGGGCAGTCGAACGGGACCTGGATCTCGCCCCAGTTCATCCCGGCCGCGGACTCCCCGCCCGGCTTCATGTTGTTGTAGTCCTCGATCGGCTGCCAGCTGACCCACGCGCTCGGCTCGAGCAGCCGCAGGTCGTCGGTGATCTGCTTGGCCATGCCGAGACCGGGGTCCATGTCCGTGAAGTCCTGCCGGTCCAGCCAGCTGCCGCCGACCTCGCTCATCCACAGCGGCTTGCCCGCGCCCTTGGCCAGGTCACGCGGGACCGGCCGGTTGCCGGTGCCGTAGGTGTGCACGTTGAGCCGGCCCGCCGCCGCGCGGGCGTCGGCCGACCAGCCGGCCCAGTCCGCGGCGAAGATGTCCGGATTGGTCTCGTCGGGGGCGGAGACCATCGCCCGCGAACCGGCCGACTTCAGGGCCGAGGCCATCGCCGGGATCAGCTGCGACTGGACCGACGGCCCGATGTGCGCGCCTTCCTGCCGCCCGCCGGTCGGGTTGCCGTCGGCGCCGAGCGTGGTCTTCCAGTAGTTCGTGTTGGGCTCGTTCAGCGGGTTCACCGACGCGAACTTGATGCCGTGCGCGCGTTCGAGGGTGCGCACGACCTGCGTCAGGTAGGCCGTGAAGTCGCCGATCTTGTCGGGGCGCAGCTGCTCGTCGGTGGCGTTGAAGCCGCCCGAGACGTACCCGGAGACGGTCTGGAAGTACGGCGGCGAGTTGCTGAACGCCTCCCACTTCGTGACGCGGTTCTTGATCTTGTCGACCCACCAGCGCTGGTTCGGGTCGGCCTTCGGGTCGAACTCGGCCGCGTTGCCCGGCGTCCACCAGTCCTTGTCGTTGCGGGTGGTGCCGGCCGGTGCCTTCCACCAGCCCGGGACCGCGGCACCCGCGCGCAGGTACGACGGGACGTCGGGGGCGTTGCCGCCGCCGACGTTGAACCGGGCGATGTTCAGGTTCAGCCCGTCGGGCCCGAAGACCAGGTCCGCCAGCTTGTTCCGGACGGCGTCGGGGTAGCCGCCGGTCGCCTCCGCCATCCACGCCAGGCTGGCGCCCCAGCCGTCGAACGCCTGCTGCCGGTAGGTCGGGTCCGGCTTCACGGTCACCGCGGTGGCCGCTTCCGCCGGTGCGACGGCCAACCCGGTCGTCACGATTGGTACACAAAGGACGGTGAGCAAACGCCGCAAGTTCATCGTCGAACTGCCCTTCGGTGCGGTGGGGACTTTCTCAGGCCTCGGTGTGGCCGAGCAGCGGCCGCGGCACGAACCGGGCCGCGGGGTCGAGCATCGTGCCCAGTTCGAGCACGACGAGTTCGTTGGCGCCGGCCCGGACCACCGGGCGCGGCACGTACAGCGTCCGTTGCGGCCCGCGCCGCCAGTACCGGCCGAGCGCGAACCCGTTGAGCCAGGCGACGCCCTTGCCCCACTCCCCCGTGTCGAGGAAGAGGTCGGCGGGCTCGTCGACGTCGATCTCGGCGCGCAGCACCACCGGCCCGGCCACCGCACCCGCCACGGACGCCGGCGACGACGGCCGCAGCGACGGCAGCGCGGCCAGGTCGAGCGGCAGCACGTCCCAGCCGGTCAGCGGCTCGCCGTGCAGCGCCGCCCCGCCGATGATGCCCTTCGCCTCGCCGATGCGCGGGCCGTAGTCGACGCGGCCCTGGTCCTCGACCAGCACCAGCAGCTCGCCGGCCGCGCGCGGCAGCGGGATCGCGCGCTCGTGGTGGTCCCGGCTGAGCGTGCCGACGAGGTCGCCGTCGAAGAACACGGTGGCGCGGTCGCGGACCTCGCCGAAGGTCAGCACGCCGGGCCGGTCGCCCTCGATCCTCGTGCGCAGCAGCGCGAGCTGCGGCATCGGCGTGAGCTCGTCGAACGCGGGCAGGTCCTCGTGGGACTCCCAGGTGCCCCAGCGGTCCGGGGCGTCGAGCAGCCGGACGGGGTCGCGCAGGATCCCCTGCGGTGTCGGCGCGGGCCGGGCCGGCGGCGGGACGGTGTCCGGGACCTTGTGGTATCGGGCGATCACGTCGCGGAAGGCGTGGTACTTCGGCGTCGGGTTCCCGGCTTCGTCCAGCGGCGCGTCGTAGTCGTAGGACGTGATCAGCGGCTGGTAGACGCCCTTGTCGTTGGCGCCGTTGGTGAGGCCGAAGTTGGTGCCGCCGTGGAACATGTACAGGTTGACCGACGCGCCCGCGGCGAGCAGCGCGTCGAGCTCCGCCGCCGAATCCGCGGCCGACGTCGTGTGGTGGTGCGCGCCCCAGTGGTCGAACCAGCCGTTCCAGAACTCGCTGCACATCAGCGGCCCGGTCGGCTGGTGCGCGCGCAGGATCGCCAGCCGCGCTTCGGCACCGGACCCGAACGACGCGGTGCGGTGCAGCCCGTCGAGACTGCCCGCCGCCAGCATCTCCGGCGTCGGCTGGTCCACCGTGGTCAGCGGCACGGTGACGCCGGACTCGCGCGTGTGCTCGGCAAGCGCTTTCAGGTAGCGCTTGTCGTCGCCGAACGCCCCGTATTCGTTCTCCACCTGGACCAGCAGCACCGGTCCGCCGCGGTCGATCTGGTGCGGGACGACGACCTCGTACACCTTGGTCAGGTACTCGCGGACGGCGTCGAGGTACTTCGGCTCGTACCGGCGCACCCCGACCGACGGGTCGCGGAACAGCCACGCCGGCAGCCCGCCGTTGTCCCATTCGGCGCAGATGTACGGGCCGGGCCGCACGATCGCGTACATCCCGGCGTCGGCGATCATGCGCAGGAAGCGGTCGAGGTCGAGCCCGCCGGACAGGTCGAACGTGCCGGGCTCGGGGGCGTGCGCGTTCCACGCCACGTACGTCTCGATGGTGTTGAGCCCCATCCGCCGGGCCTTGTCGATCCGGTCGGCCCACAGGTCCGGGTGCACCCGGAAGTAGTGCAGGGCACCGGAAAGGATGCGGAACGGGCGGCCGTCGAGCAGGAAGTCGTGCTCCCCGATGGCGAACTCAGGCATCCGGAGCCGCCTGGGGGGTCAGCTGGAGCACGGTCCAGGACAAGGGTGGCAGTGTCACGGTGATGGTCGTCCCCCCGGGATCGGACGTCGCGGCGGCGCCGGGTAGCGGCACCGGCCGGACCGGTTGTGAGTCGGCGGTGTTCACGGTGTGGCGGGTCTCGCCGTCCGGTGTGGTCAGGGTTTCGGCGGCGTAGAGGCCGAACCGGGCGCCGCGCAGGCGGATCCGAACTTCGGTCGGCGACGCCGTCGCGCGGTTGGTGAGGAACACCGCCCCGCGCCCGGAGTCTTCGACCGTCGCCGCGGCGTCGACGAGGGCGACTTCGCCGTGCTGCGCGGTGCGGAGCCGGTCGCCGTCGACGGCCAGGCGCAGGCTCGCCCCGCCGGCCAGCGCGGCGACCTGCCGGAACGGGTGGAACGTCGTCTGCCGCCAGGCCGGGCCACCGGGCTCGGAGCGGATCGGCGCGATGACGTTCACCAGTTGCGCCTGGTTGGCCATGGTGACGCGGTCGACGTTGCGCAGCAGGGAACTCAGCAGCGAGCCGACGACGACCGCGTCGGTGACGGTGTAGGTGTCCTCGATGATCCGCGGGTGCTGCCGCCAGCCGCCCGCGGCGAGCTCCGCCTGGTCGACCTCGTTCCAGCGGCGCAGGTCCCAGACGTTCCACTCGTCGACGCTGATCCCGATCTTCTTGTCGAGCCCCAGCTCGGCGAGGGTCTCGTCGATGACCCCGGCCGTCGTGGCGATGTAGCGGTCCAGCGCGGCCGCGCTGGCCAGGTAGCTGTCGGTGTCGCCGTGCAGCTCCTGGTAGTAGGCGTGCAGCGAGATGTGGTCGACCAGCTCGGCGGTGTGGCGCAGCACCGTGCGCTCCCACGAGCCGAACGTCGGCATGTCGGCGTGCGAACTGCCCGCGACGACCAGCTCGACGCCGGGGTCGATCATCCGCATCAGCCGGGCGGTTTCCGCGGCCAGGCGGCCGTACTCGTCGGCCGTCTTGTGGCCGATCTGCCACGGGCCGTCCATCTCGTTGCCGAGGCACCACAGCTTGAAGCCGAACGGGCGGTCGGCGCCGTTGGCGCGCCGCCGCTCGCTCAGTTCCGTGCCGCCGGCGTGGTTGCAGTACTCCAGGACGTCGGCGGCCTCCTGGATGCCGCGGGTGCCGAGGTTGACGGCGTACATCACCTCGGCACCCGCGGCTTCGGCCCACGCGACGAATTCGTGCAGGCCGAAGCGGTTGGATTCCACGCTGTGCCACGCCGGGTCCAGCCGGACCGGCCGGGTTTCGGCCGGCCCGACGCCGTCTTCCCAGCGGTAGCCGGAGACGAAGTTGCCACCGGGGTAGCGGAGCACGGTCGGGCCGAGCTCCCGGACCAGCTCCAGCACGTCGCGGCGGAAGCCGCGATCGTCCGATGTGGAGTGACCGGGCTCGTACAGTCCGGTGTAGACGGACCGGCCCATGTGCTCGACGAACGAGCCGAAGAGGCGACGCGGGACCGGGCCGATGACCTGGCCCGCGTCGCCTTCGATGTGGACGGTCATCCCGCGCTGACCGTGAAGCCCTGCTGGTTGCCGTAGTCGACGATGGCCTGCTGCCAGGCCGCCAGACCGGCGTCGAGCGGGGTGGCGTTCACGTAGGCCTTGCCGGCGGTGTCGCTGAAGATGCTGTTGGCGTAGGTCTGGTACGGCAGGTAGGTCCAGCCCGGCGCGACGTCCTTCGACGCCTGGGTCAGCACCTGGTTGATCTTCTGGCCGCCGAAGTACGGCACGGCCTCGTCGACGAACGCGGGCGAGGTCAGGTCGGCCGTGGTGGACGGGAAGCCGCCGCTCTTGATGAACGGCGCGACGCCGCCGGCGTGGTTGAGCCAGCGCACGAAACCGGCGGCCAGGGCCGGGTTCTTGCTCTGCTTGACCACGGACTGGGCGCTGCCGCCGTTCTCCGCGGTCACCGGCTTGCCGTCGTAGGTCGGCATCGGCGCGACGGCCCACTTGCCGGCGGCACCGGGCACCGAGGAGATGAAGTTGCCCGGCATCCAAGCACCGGTGACCAGCGACGAGATGGTGCCGTCGCCGAGGGCGCGGAACCAGTCGTCGGACCACTCCTTGACCGGGGCGAGCAGCTTGCCCTGGATCATCTGGTCCCACATCGCGGTCCACTTCTTGGTGCCCGCGTCGCCGAAGTTGACCTTCACGTTCTTGCCGTCGACGGCGAACGGACGCCCGCCGGCCTGCCAGATCATGCTCAGCACGGCCCCGGGGTCACCGGTGTCCGAGGTCATGTACTTGGTGGGGTCGGCGGTGTGCAGCTTCTTCGCCGCTTCGAGGTACTCGGCCCAGGTCTTCGGCACGGTGATGCCGTTCTTGTCGAAGACCTCCTTGTTGTAGAACAGGGCCATCGGGCCGGAGTCCTGCGGGAGGCCGTAGATCCCGTTGCCGTTCTTCACCTGCGCCCACGTCGAGGCGCTGTAGTCCTTCTCGAACGAGCCGAACCCGAACTGGTTGAGGTCGGCCAGTGAATCGGTCAGCGCGAACTGCGGGAGGGCGTAGTACTCGATCTGGGCGACGTCGGGGGCACCCGAGCCGGCCTTGATCGCGTTCTGGAGCTTGGTGTACTCCTCCTTGTTGGTACCCGCGTTGACGTAGTTGACCTTGACGTTCGGGTACTCCTTCTGGAACGCGGCCACCTGGTCCTTGGCCGACGGGGTCCAGCTCCAGTACGTGATCTCGCCGCCCGCCTTCAGCGCGGCGTCGACGGAGTCCTGGGTGCCGGTGGCGGCCGCGGGTGCCGAGGACGAGCCCCCGGACGAGCAGCCGACGGCCAGCGCGGCGGCCAGCGCGATGGCGGCGGCCGCCTTGGCGCGGGTGCGGAATCTTGACATCGAGTGTCCCTTCACGGCGGTGTGACGGCGGTCGTTACTGGTTGACGCTGCTACTGCTTGACGCTGCCGGCGCTCAGGCCCGATTGCCAGAACCGTTGCATGAGCAGGAAAGCGACGACTAGGGGGATGATGGTGAGCAACGACCCGGTGAGGACCAGGTTGAAGATCGGCTGGGCGCCGGCGCCGTTGGCCTGGGCGCTCCACTGGTTGAGCCCGACGGTCAGCGGGTACCACTTCGGCTCGCTGAGCATGATCAGCGGCAGGAAGTAGTTGTTCCACGTCTGCACCATCGTGAACAGCGCGACGGTGATGATCCCGGGGACCAGCTGGCGCAGCGTCACGGTGAGGAAGATCCGGATCTCGCCCGCGCCGTCGATCCGCGCCGCTTCCAGGAGCTCGTCCGGGATGGCGTCGGCGGCGTAGACCCAGATGAGGTACAGGCCGAACGGGCTGATCAGCGACGGGATGAGGACCGCCAGCGGCGTGTTGGTCAGCCCGAGCTTGCTGAACATCAGGAAGGTCGGCACGGCCAGCGCCGTCGGCGGCACGGCCACGGCCCCGAGAACGACGGCGAACACCGAGCGGCGGCCGGGGAAGCGGTACTTGGCCAGCCCGTACCCCGCCGCGGTGGCGAGGATCGTCGCGCCGCCGGCCCCGACCACGACGTACAGCAGGGTGTTCCCGAGCCAGCGGAAGAAGATCCCGCCGTTGTAGGTGAACGTCTGGCCGATGTTGTCGAACAGCGCGAACGTGCCGCCGAAGGACAGCCCCGACGTCGAGAACAGCTCCGGCTGGGTCTTGCTCGCGTTGATCACCAGCCACACCAGGGGAACCAGGGTGTAGATCAGGTACAGCGCCATGAAGCCGGTGAGGACACGGGACTTGCGGGGCCTGGTCACGGAAAACGTGGCCACGTCACATCTCCTTCCGGGAGCCGCGCAGCTGCACGACGTAGGCGATGACCGCGGTGATCACGCCCATCACGATCGCGACGGTGGCGGAGTAGTTGTACTGCTGCCCGTTGAAGGAAAGGTTGTAGGCGTACATGTTCGGCGTGTAGAACGTGCCGATCGTGTTCGGTACCAGGTTGCGCATGATGTTCGGCTCGTTGAACAGCTGGAAGCTGCCGATGATCGAGAAGATCGTCGCGACCACGATGGCGCCCCGGATCGCGGGGAGCTTGACCGACAGGATGGTGCGGAACGTGCCGGCACCGTCGATCGAGGCGGCCTCGAACAGTTCCTTGGGGATCACCTTCAGCGCGGAGTAGAAGATGAGCATGTTGTAGCCCGCGAACTCCCACGTGACGATGTTGCCGATCGACGTGAGCAGCCAGCTCGGCGACAACGGCTTGACGTCGGTGCCGAGCAGGTGGTTCAGGTCGGCGGCCAGTCCGAAGTGGTCACCGTAGATGAAGCCCCACATCAGCGCGGCGACGACGGCGGGCACCGCGTACGGCAGGAAGATCACGATCCGGAAGAACCCGGCGGCGTGCAGCCGGGCGCTGTCGATCGCCAGGGCCGCGATCAGCGCGAGCACCAGCATGATCGGCACCTGCACCGCGAGGAACACCAGCACCCGCCGGAAGGCCTCCCAGAACTTCGGGTCGCCGAAGACCTGGACGTAGTTGTCGGCGCCGACGAACACGGTGCCGCCGAAGAAGGCCTGGTCGCGGAAGAGGCTGAGCACGAACGCGTATACGACGGGCGCGATGAAGGTCAGCGCGAACACCACCATGAACGGGGCGACGAAGAGCCAGCCCCGCCAGTTCCGCCGCGGCCGGCGGGCCGCGGGCGCCCGGCGCGCAGGCACCGGGGCGGGCGGAGCCGCTGTGGACGTCATCGTCTCTCCGAGTGGTCATGCGGCCGGGCACTGGACCCGGCGGGATGTTTACGTCAACATGGACGGCCGCAGAGTAACGTGTTGACGTAAACATGTCCAGGACACCAAGGAGTGACCGTGCCGCGCCAGACAGCGACGTCATCCGCATCCGGCCCCGCCCGGCGCCGGGGCCCGTCGATGGCGGACGTCGCCCGCGAGGCGGGTGTCTCGGGCCAGACGGTTTCCCGGGTGGCCAACGGGAAGACCAATGTGGACGACGCGACGCGGGAGCGGGTCCTCGCCGCGATGCGCCGGGTCGGCTACCGGCCCAACAGCGCCGCCCGCGCCCTGCGCAACGGCCAGTTCCGCAGCATCGGCGTGATCATTTCGGCCCTCCCGACGTTCGGCAACAGCAGAACCCTCGACGCCATCGCGGCGGCGGTCGTCCCGGAGGGGTTCTCGATCATCCTGATGCCGGTGACGCGGCCGACGCAGGGCGAGGTGACGGGCGCGTTCAGCACGTTGAACGAGCAGGCCGTCGACGGCGTCATCATCCTCATCGAGCAACACCAGCTTGACCAAAGCGAAATCGAACTGCCGCACGGGCTCCCGGTGGTGGTGATCGATTCGAGCGCCCGCTACGACTACCCGGTGGTGGACAACGACCAGGCCGACGGCGCGGCCCGGGCGACCAGCCACCTGCTGTCCCTGGGGCACGCGACGGTCTGGCACATCGCGGGACCGCCGCAGTCGTACTCGGCCGAGCGGCGCCGCAAGTCGTGGCAGGCCACTTTGGAGCGTGCGGGCCGCGTGGTCCCCCCGGTGTCGGTCGGCGACTGGTCACCGGAGTCGGGCTACCAGGCTGGGCTGCACCTGGCGGCGGACCCGGCGGTGACGGCGGTCTTCGCGGCGAACGACCAGATGGCGTTGGGGCTGCTGCGCGCGTTGCACGAATCCGGCCGCGCGGTGCCGGCTTCGGTCAGCGTGGTGGGCTTCGACGACATGGAGGAGTCGGCCCACTTCTGGCCCCCGTTGACGACGATCCGCCAGTCGTTCGAGGCGGTGGGCCACCACGCGGTGAAGGCCCTGCTGGCCG
>NZ_MUMI01000534.1 GCF_002155975.1 Amycolatopsis kentuckyensis | reverse complement strand
GCCGGAGGGCGCGCAGAGCGAGAACACGGCACTCAGCTTCGAAGTCGGCGACCTGCCCGCCGAAGTCAAGACGCTGGAGAACCGCGGCGTGCAGTTCCAGGACTTCGAGATGGAAGGCCTGAAGACGGTCGACCACATCGCCCAGCTGGGCAACGAGCGGGCGGCCTGGTTCACCGACTCCGAAGGCAACGTGCTCTGCCTGCACGAGGTCATGGGCTGACCCCCTGGGGGCGCGGGGGTGCCGCCGGGCGGCACCCCCGCGTTCGGCCCGCTAGGCCAGCGACGGCATCAGCTTGACCGCGTTCCCCGACAGCACGCCGCTCAGCACGTCGGCGGGCAGCCCGAGCGCGGCCAGCGCCCGGACGTTCGCGGCCACCGAAGGCACGCCCGGCCAGTCCGTCCCGAACACGAACTTCCCCGCCAGCCGCGTCAGGTCGAAGCGCCGGTAGTACTCCGGCAGCTTCTTCGGCGGCAGCCCGGCCAGATCAAGCCACACGTTCTCTCGGGCCAGCGCCAGGAACGCGGCGACGTCGTACCACCAGCCGCGGCCGCCGTGGGCGAAGACGAACTGCAGCGACGGGAAGTCCTCGACCACATCGGACAGCAGCTCCGGGTTGCCGAAACTGGTGCGGGAGCCCGGAAAGCTCGACGTTCCCGAATGGAGGATCACCGGCACCCCGCGTTCGAGGCACAGCTGGTAGACCGGGTACAGCTCCTTGTCCGCCGGCGAGAACGCGCCGTGCACCGGGTGGATCTTCAGCGCCACCGCGCCCAGGTCCAGCTGTCGCGCCACCTCCGACGCGGCCGGGTGGTGCAGGTACGGGTTCACGTTCGCCACCAGCCGGAACCGCGTCGGGTTGTGAGCCACCAGCGGCAGGTTGTCCTCGATCGGCTGGATCCCGGTCGCGCGCGGGCTGTACTCGCAGAACAGCAGGACCCGGTCGACGCCTTCGGACTCGATCAGCTCGTCCATCGCCGCCGGGATCACCGTGCCGTCAGCCGAATACACCGAACGCCACGGGTACGAGCCCGCGAAGTCGTGGGCCCACTGCAGCCACGCGGGTTTCAGCGTCGGCAGCCGCGGCGCGTGGACGTGCGCGTCGACCACGAAGTGCCCGTCGATCACGGGCTGGGCACCACCCGCAGCACGTCGCGGACCTGCTCGCGGATGACGTTCCGGCGGATCTTGCCGGTCGCCGTCTTCGGCAGCTCCGCCAGTTCGACCACCCCGCGAGGCCGCTTGAACGCCGCGAGCCCCTCGCGGCAGAACTCGATCAGCTCGGCCGGATCGACCGCGAACCCCGGCGCGGCGACCACGCACGCGACGGGCTTGTCGAGGCCGTCGGCGTCCGGTGCGGCGACCACCGCGACCTCGGCCACCGCCGGGTGCTGCCGCAGCCGTTCCTCCACTTCGGACGGTGACACCCAGATCCCGCCCGCCTTCAGCATGTCCCCGAACCGGCCGAGACAGCTGTAGGTGCCGTCCTCGTTCCGGACGTAGCTGTCGCCGGTCCGCAGCCACTCGCCCTGGAAGACGAGCTTCGTCGCGTCGTAGCGGGCCCAGTACCCGGTCGCCGTCGACGGCCCGGCCACGAACAGCTCGCCCGGCTTCCCGGCGGCGTCGATCACCGCTCCGGTTTCGTCGCGGAGCTGCACGGAATACCCCGGTACGGGGACGCCGGTGCTGCCCGGCCGCACCGAACCGGGCTGGTTCGACAGGAAGATGTGCAGGGCTTCGGTCGACCCGATGCCGTCGAGGATCTCCAGCCCGAAGCGGGCGCGGAACCGTTCGAACAGCGACGCCGGCAGCGGCTCGCCTGCCGAAACCGCGTACCGCACCGAAGAAAACGAGTCGTCCGGGACGTCGCTGGCGAGCAGTGCCGCGTAGAACGTCGGGACCGCGAAGAACAGGGACGGCTGTTCCTCGCGAGCGCGTCGCGCGAACAACGCGGGCGTCGGCCGCGACGGCTCGAGCAGCGTCGTGCCGCCCGCGCCGAGCGGGAAGAAGCACGAATTCCCCAGCCCGTAGGCGAAGAACAGCTTCGGCACGGAAAGGAACCGGTCCGCGGACGTCGTCGCCAGCACACCGCGCGCGTACGTCTCGCAGACCGCGCGGATGCTCGCGTGCCGGTGCATCGCGCCTTTCGGCTGCCCGGTCGTTCCCGACGTGTACAGCCACAACGCGGGCGAGTCCTCCCACGTCCGTCCACTCGGGACCGGCCCGGCCAGTGACGGCCAGTCGTGCGTCCGGACGCCGAACCCGGCCGCGTCGCAGCGGTCGAGCACGACGTCGGTGACTTCGGGGGCCAGCTCCAGGGCCGTCCGCGCCTGGCCGGCGAACTCCCCGGACACGCACAGCACGCGCGCCCGCGAGTCGGCCAGCACCTGGCCCAGCTCCGGCCCGGTGACCATGGTCGACACCGGGACGGCGACCGCGCCGGCCAGCATCGCGCCGAGGATGCCGGTGAGCAGCTCGACGTCGTCGACCATGCAGAACATGACCCGTTCTTCGGGCCGCACCCCGAGTTCGGCGAGCCCGCCGGCCACGCGCCGGGACTCCTCGGCGAGCTCGGCGTAGGTGAGCGAGCGACGGGGCGACACGACCGCGGTCGCGTCCGGGCGCCCGGCCCGCAGCAGGTACTCCGCGGCATTGAACCCTGTCGCCACCAGGCCTCCTACGTGAGGTGCACGTACTCGTAGTCGATGGGCTTCCCGTTGATGCCCTGCCGCGGCGGCGCGACCCAGCTCGCGATCTTCCCCCGCTCGTACACCGGGCGCATCAGCGAACGGACGAACGTGAGGTCTTCGGTCGTGGGCAGCCACTTGCGTTTGCCTGCCTCCCAGGTCGCCTCGTCGACGATGGTGCCGTCGGGAGTGACGTGGTGGCCGGAGTTTATGCCCACTTCGCGGTTGAAGCCAGGGTGCGGCAACCGGAACGTGTGATCGATCCCGGCCTCGGCGAGGATCTTGTTCCAGCGGTTGACGCCGGTCTGGCAGTCGGCCACGTACTCGCTGCGCAGGTCGAGGTTGAGCAGCAGGATCGCCTGCAGTTCCTCGGTGGTCCAGGTGCCGTCGCCGTTGGGGCGGTCGAGGGTGCGGGCGTCGTCGGTGAGCTTGTGGTCGTCCTTGCGGCGGGTCTCCTGCCAGCGGCCCTTGAGCCCGGCGGTGTAGTAGTTCGCCGCGTTCGTCGACGTCTCGCTGCCGAACAGGTCCAGGGACACCGTGTAGTGGAAGTTGAGGTACTTCTGGATGATGTCGAGGGGGATGCCGCCGTGCGGGCCGATGTCGAACGTGTCGTGCTCGCGGATCAGCTCGGCGCTGCGGGTCACCACGCGGTCGACGCCGGTGGTGCCGACCATCATGTGGTGCGCTTCTTCCTTCAGCATGAACTCGCAGGTGCGCGAGAGCGGGTCGAAGGAGGACTCCTTGAGCGTGCCGAGCTGGTACTTCCCGTCGCGGTCGGTGAAGTAGGTGAACATGTAGAAGGCCAGCCAGTCGGCCGTTTCCTCGTTGAACGCGCCGAGGATGCGGGGCGCGTCGGGACTACCCGAGTTGCGCAGCAGCAGCCCTTCGGCTTCGTCGCGGCCTTCGCGGCCGAAGTAGGCGTGCAGCAGGTACACCATCGCCCACAGGTGCCGGCCTTCTTCGACGTTGACCTGGAACAGGTTCCGCAGGTCGTACAGGCTGGGAGCGGTCAGGCCGAGGAGTTTCTGCTGCTCGACCGACGCCGGTTCGGTGTCGCCCTGGATGACGATCAGCCGCTGCAGGTCGGCACGGTACTCGCCGGGCACCTGCTGCCACACCGGCTCGCCCTTGTGCTCGCCGAAGGCGATCCGGCGGTCGGGGTCGCGCTCGGCGAGGAAGATGCCCCAGCGGTAGTCCGGGACGTTGACGTGGTCGAAGTGCGCCCAGCCTTCGCGGCCCACGCTGACCGCGGTGCGCAGGTAGACCCCCTGCGTCTCCAGGGTCGGGCCCATTTCGCCCCACCAGTGCAGGAACTTCGGCTGCCAGCCTTCGAGAGCGCGCTGCAGCCTGCGGTCTTCGGAGAGGTTGACGTTGTTGGGGATCTTGGCGTCGTAGTCGATCTTCTCGGGCATCTGCGCTAGACCCGCTTCCTGTCGAAGACGGCCTTCTGTCCCGTACCGTAGCGGCGCAGCGCGCCTTCCGGCCCGGATGCGTTCGGCCGGGTGAAAATCCAGTTCTGCCAAGCCGCCAGCCGGCCGAAGATCTTGGTCTCGATGGTCTCGGGACCGACGAACCGGTGGTTGGCCTCCATGCCGGTGAGCGCGTCCGGGGACAGCGACGCGCGGCCTTCGAGGGCGATCCGGATCTCGTCCTCCCAGTCGAGGTCGTCCGGGGCGTCGGTGACCAGGCCGAGTTCCAGGGCTTCGGCGGCGCTGAGCCCGCGGTTCTTCTCGCGCGCGAGCCAGGCGAGGTGGTCGTCGTCGCCGTAGAACCGGGCTTGCAGGCGGGTGAGGCCGTTGCCCATCGGGAAGGCACCGAAGTTGGCGTCGGTCAGCTGGATCGACGCGCGCGCGTCGCTGTCTTCGTCGTCGATCGGGGGGCCGTCCAGGATGTACTGGCGGTCCGCGGCCAGCGCGATCTCGAGCAGTGCGCCGGTGAAGCAGCTGCCCGGTTCGATGAGCGCGATCAGGCTGCGGCTGGTGACGTCGAGGCGCTTGAGCGTGCGCTTGAAGTAGTGCGTGATCTCGTTGGCGAGCCAGTCCTTCTGCCCCAGCACGGCCTGCTCGTGCGCCGCGACCTTCGCCGGATCGCCCTGGGTGCGCAGGATCCACGTACCGGCTTCGACCTCGTTGGTGCGCAGCCGCAGGATGGCGTCGTCGAGCTCGCGGGTCATGGCGAGGAACCAGCCGTCCGCGCCCTCTTCGTGCAGGTCACCGGGGTCGGTTTCGGGCCCCTTGATGGTGATCGTGGCCTGGCTCTTCCCGACCTCGATGTCGACATGACGATGCCGGAGCGGGGTCAGTTCGATGCCGTGGTCCGCTTGCTTCCCGGACTCGCGGGCGATTTCCCGCGCCTTTTCCAGGACCTTCTCGCGGAAGTCCTGGCGGGGCACCAGCTCGTCGACCAGGCGCCAGTCGACCGCCGTCTTGCCCTTGACGCCGTCCGGGCGCGTGGCGAAGACGTCGGCGAGGTCCCGCCGGACGCGGCGCTTGTCGACGACCCGGGTGAGGCCGCCGGTGCCGGGCAGCACGCCGAGCAGCGGCACCTCCGGCAGCGCCACGGTCGAGGAGTTGTCGTCGATCAGGAAGATCTTTTCGCAGGCCAGCGCGATTTCGTAGCCGCCGCCCGCGCAGGTGCCGTTCACCGCGGCCACGTACGTCTGGCCGGAGTGCTCGGTGGCGTCCTCCATGCCGTTGCGGGTCTCGTTGGTGAACTTGCAGAAGTTGACCTTCCAGTGGTGCTCAGACGCGGCGAGCATGCGGATGTTCGCGCCGGCGCAGAACACCTTGTCCTTGGCGCTGGTCACGATGACCACGCGGACCTCGGGGTGCTCGAACCGCAGCCGCTGCGTGGCGTCGTACAGCTCGATGTCGACGCCGAGGTCGTAGGAGTTGAGCTTGAGCTCGTAGCCGGGGACCAGGCCGCCCTGCTCGTCGACGTCCAGCTCCAGCCAGGCCACCTCCCCGTCGACCCGCAGGCGCCAGTGGCGGTACTCGTCCGGACGGCGGTCGAAGGCGACCGGTGTGGTGGTGGTCACCCCTCGATTGTCTACATGAGTCAGACGGACGTCAATGTTGTGTAGAAACTTGATCTCGGGTGGTCACCCGGTTGAGCGTGGCCCAGGCCCAGGTGAGGAACACCCACAGCGCCAGCCCGGCCGCGGCGTCGGTGAAGATCGTCGCGAACCAGAACGCCGGAATCTGCGGGACGCCGGTCAGGAAGTGGCCCAGGGTGACCATCCCGGCCAGCGAATAGACCAAGAGGAACGCCAGAGCTCGGTGGTACCGGGCTTGCGTGTACGCGCGGTAGCCGAGCCAGCCGAACGCCGTGAGCAGCACCCATACGACGGCGACGACGAGGCCGCCGACGACCGGCGTGATGCCCTGGAGCTGCGGATAGTCCGCGTACCGGAGGGCGTTGTGCGCGTAGTGGATCGCCGTGCTGAGCAGCGAGAAGCCGAGGATCACGCGAAGCGGCGTCAGTCCCTTGTCCATCACGCCCCCGATTTGATAGATCGCTCTAGCGACGGTACCGCGGGGCGGCCGCGCCGGGCAAGGCGCGGCCGCCCCAGGGGTCACACGAAGTCGATGCGGTGCTGGACCACCGGGTAGCCCGCCTTCGCGAACGCCTTCGCCATCGGGACGTTGCCGACGTCGGTGCCCGCGACGATCCGGTCCGCGCCGTGGCCGACCAGGTCGTGCGTCGCCTCGACCAGCAGGTCGTACGCGTAGCCCTTGCCTCGGTGCTCCGGCACCACGGCCACGTAGCCGACCACCGGGTCGTAGACGTTGCGGCTCGGCAGCACGAGGCCGACCAGTTCGCCTTCGGGTGTGTACGCGAGCCGCCACCAGTCCCGCGGGGCCGGCATCCACTTCATCAGGTCGAGATCTTCCTGCGCGGCCGCTTCGATGCCCTGCTCTTCGATGGTCTTCTGCGCGTGCGCGTCGAGGCTGCCGACGTGCACCCGCTTGAAGACCTCGAGGATGACGTCGTCGTCCGGCTCCGGCCGGAACTCGAGCCGGCCGGGCTTCTCCGGCAGGCCGTTTTCCGGGGTCCAGCGGAAGCGGTAGCGCTCGACGAGCTTGCGGTAGCCCGCCTTCTCGGCCGCCTCGACCCGGCCGTTCACCTCGGCCGCGACCTGCGGATCGTTCCGCCACGCCGGCGGCGTGTGCAGCGCGTACTCGGCGTGCAGCGGCGCCGTCTTGAGCAGGTGGACACCCGCGTCGAAGTCGGTGAAGTCGAACCAGTCCAGGGCGAGCGGAGCCTCGTCGTCGGCCTTGGCCCACCAAGCGGCGCGGGCCACGACGACGCCGTCACGCAAGGCGACCCAGGTCCACTCGGGCCGGTACTCGCCCCTCTTCGCCATCTCGACGAAGTCGTCGCCGAGCAGCGCGCGGCCGACGAGGCCGCGGTCGGGCAGGGAGGTGAACAGTGCTTCTTCGCCCGCTTCGAGCGAGCGCACGACCAGTTCGGTCATGGAAATCCTTCCAGGAGTACGCGCTCCCGGTCAGACAGCCGGCACCCTCGCTGCGAGGTGGGAGCGCGTGATCGGTTGCGTGATCATCGGTCCCACCTCCTTTCCCTGGTCAAGGTGCCTTCCCAAGACCATAGGGGATGCGCCCGCGGTGATCAACGGATTTTCTGGAGCACCATTCGCGTGCTCAGCCGCGGTTCGGCGTAGGAGTGCGAAGCCTCCAGGACGTACTCGCCGGCGATGTGCTGCCAGCCGTCGCGCCAGACTTCGGCCGACCTCGACGTGATGGCGATGTCGGCTTCCACGGTCTCGCCGGGCCGGGCTTCGACGCTCGCGAACCCGGCCAGCCAGCGGTGCGGCCGGTCGCCGCGTTCGGTCGGGACGAGGTAGAGCTGGACGACTTCGCGCCCCTTGCGCGTTCCCGTGTTGCGGACGCGGACCCGGACGCGCGCGCCGCCTTCCTCGTCCGGGTAGGCGTCGATCTCTTCGTACTTCCACGTCGTGTAGCCCTGGCCTTGGCCGAACCAGTACGCGGGTTGCCGGTCGGTGCGGGCCCAGGCGCCGTAGCCGATGTACACGCCTTCGCCGTACTCGAGCACGCCGTCTTCCGGCGTCACGTCGGTGACCGGCGCCTCTTCGAGCTTCGCCGGCCAGGTCGTCGGGAGGCGGCCGCCGGGTTCTTCGCGGCCGAAGAGGACGTCGGCGAGGGCGTCGCCGCCGGACTGGCCGGGGAACCAGGTGAGCAGCACCGCGGCGACGTCGTCGCGCCACGGCATCTCCACCGGGGAGCCGGCGTTGACGACCACGACGGTGTTCCGGTTCGCTTCGGCGACCCGCGCCACGAGTTCGTCCTGGCGTCCCGGCAGGGCGAGGGAAGTCCGGTCGAAGCCTTCGCTCTCGACCTCGGCGGTCGTGCCGACCACGACGACGGCGACCTCCGACTTCGCCGCGAGGGCCACGGCTTCGTCGAGGCTCGCGTCCGGGTCGAGGACCGGGCCGCGGTGACCGAGCGCGAAGGTGACCCAGGCGAAGGTGCCCCTGGCGAACTCCGCCATCTCCGACGGGATCCAGTAGGTCAGGCTGACGTCGACCGGCTCGCCCGCGGTCAGCTCGACCTCCCGGCGTTGCTCGTGGACCTGCATGACGGACGTGAAGATGTCCCCGCCCTCCGGCAGGTTCACGCCGTCGAAGACGGTCTGGCCGGCGACGGTGAGGCGGAGGTCGCCGGGACCGGTGATGCCGAAGGTGTGCGTGCCGCCCGAGTCCGGGAGGAACGTGCCGGCGATCTCGACCGAGGCGAGCGTGCCGATGTCGAGGCCGGCCGGCAGTTCGCCGATCCAGTCGATCCTGGCTTTGCGCAAGGGGAACTGCGCGAGTTCGGTGCCGTCGGCGGCGCGGGCGGTCGCGCGGATCCGGAAATTGTCGGTGGCGGTCGGTAACGTCGTCCGCGGATCGGCACCGGGGGCGTAGCCGAGCTCGGTGCCCGGAGGAACGGCCGCTTCGAGGCCGTCGAGAGGGGAGACGACGTGGTCGGGAAACACGGTGGCACTGCCACCGCCCAGGATCTTCGGGTCCGCGGCGAGCGCGCCGATGAGCGCGACACTCTGCGGTTCACGCAGGGGCAGCACGCCGGTTTCGTTGCGGAGCAACACGAACGACCGGTGCGCGATCTTGCGCGCGACCGCATCACCGTCCACAGGGGACTGCTGCGGCGCGGGGCTGCCGCCGAGCGCGCCGGTCCGGTGGGCGAGCAGGAGTACGCGGCGCACCATGGCGTCGACGACGGCTTCGTCGACTTCGCCGCCGCGAACGGCTTCGGCGAGCCGGTCGCCGAACACCGTGCGGGGGCCGGGCATCGCCACGTCGAGGCCGCCGGTGGCGGAGGCGACGGTGTCGCGCGCGGCCAGCCAGTCGGAGACGACGAAGCCGTCGAAGCCCCATTCGTCGCGCAGCACGCCGTTGACCAGTTCGGCGTGCTGGGTCATCGTGACGCCGTTGACGCTGTTGTAGGCGGCCATGATCCCCCACGGCTTCGCGCGCCGGACGATGAGCTCGAACGGCGCGAGGTAGAGCTCGCGCAGGGCGCGTTCGCCGACGTGGACGTCGGCGGTGAAGCGTTCGGTTTCGAAGTCGTTGGCGACGAAGTGCTTGACCGTGACGGCGACCCCGCCGTCCTGCACGCCGGTGACGTAGCCGGCGCCGATCATCCCGGTGAGGAGGGGGTCTTCGGAGTAGCACTCGAAGTGCCGGCCGCCCAGCGGCGAGCGGTGGAGGTTGACCGTCGGGGCGAGCAGCACGTGCACGCCCTTGCGCCGGGCTTCCTGCGCGAGCAGGCGGCCGGCTTCGACGGCCAGCCGCGGGTCCCAGCTCGCGGCAAGGGCGGTCGGGCTGGGCAGGGTGACCGAGGGATCGTCCGGGCTCCAGCGCGTCCCGCGGACGCCGACCGGGCCGTCGGAGAGGACCAGCGACGCGAGCCCGATCCGCGGCAGCGCGGGAAGGGACCAGACGTCCTGGCCGGCGAGCAGGCTCGCCTTGGCGTCCAGGTCGAGTTCGGCCAGCAGCGCCTCGACGTCGAAGCTCATGCGCATCCTCCGCGATCGGTCCTGCCGTCACCCTACCTGGCGCCGAGTAGCGAACGTTATGTTTTCGTGACACCTTGTCCCGTAGGCTCGGGATCATGACCCGGGCCAGGGGCGCCGACCGCCGAGCGAGCATCGTCCGAGCGGCGTTCGAGGTGATCGCCGAGCGCGGCTACCGAGGCACGTCGCTGGCCGCGGTCGCCGAGCGCGTCGGGCTGACGCAGCAGGGGCTGATGCACTACTTCCCCACCAAGGAGGACCTGCTGACGGCGGTGCTGGAGACCCGCGACGAGTGGGACCTGCTGCACTTCGGCCACGCCCCGGCGGGCGACCCGTCGTCGATGACGGTGAACCAGCTGGCGGACCTGGTCGACTACAACGCGACGCGCCCGGGGATCGTCCAGACGTACACGGTGCTCTCGGCGGACAGCGTCACGGAAGACCACCCGGCCCGGAAGTACTTCCAGGACCGCTACGCCCGGGTCCGCGCCGGCATGACGCAGATGCTGGAGCGCCACCGCGACGAGCTGCCACCGGGAACGACACCGGAGCAGCTGGCCCCGTTGGCCATCGCCATCCTGGACGGCCTCCAGCTGCAGTGGCTCCTCGACCCGGAGGAAGTCGACATGTCGGCCGGGTTCCGCACGTTCCTGACCCTGCTGGGCGTCAAGCCGGACTAGCGGGTCGAGCCGGGGCCGGCCAGCACGTCGATGTCGTTGGCGTGCATCGGCTCGCCGCAGTGGGCGCAGCGCAGGTCGACGCTGCTGACTTCGCCGCACGCGCGGTGGCGGTAGAGCGCCGGCGGGCCCGCCTCGCCCGCCAGCCACTTGTCGCCCCAGCGGGTCATCACCAGCAGCATGTCGACCAGCTCGGCGCCCTTCTCGGTCAGGACGTACTCGTAGCGCGGCCGGCGGTCGTACGGGCGGCGCTCGAGGACCTCCTGCTCGACCAGGTGCTTCAACCGCTCGGTGAGCACCTTGCGCGAGATGCCGAGGTCCGCCTGGAGCTGTTCGAACCGGCTGAGCCCCGCCCACACGTCCCGCAGGATCAGCGGCGACCACGGTTCACCGATGACGTCGAGCGTGCGCGCGATCGAGCACGCGGCCAGTTCGCTGAAGTTCGTGCGCTGCATGAGACGAGTTTAGCACCAGGAGTTCCCTTAAGGAACTTTAACTGCTACGGTTCTGGAGTCTCCTGAAGGAACTCAGAAGGGAAGGTCACGATGAGCAAGGTCTTCATCGCCCACGCCGTCTCGGTCGACGGCTACATCACCGGCCGCGGCGCCCGTCCCGGCCAGGGCCTCGGCGACGGCGGGACGCTCTTCGACTGGTACTCCGACGGGGACACCCAGAGCCGCGTCTTCGACTTCTTCGAGCTCAGCGAGCCGAGCGCCCGCGTCTTCGACTCGCTCGCCGGCCGGGTGGGCGCGATCGTGGCGGGCCGCAACACCTACGAAGACTCGGACCACTTCGGCGGCGGCAGCCCGCACCCGGACGCGCCGCTGTTCCTGGTCAGCCACCGGCCCGCGCCGGAGCTGACCGAACGGCAGACCCTCCTCGACAACGTCGAAGACGCGATCGCGGCGGCCCGCGAGGCGGCCGGCGGCAAGGACGTCGGCCTGATGGGCGGTGGCGTCCTGGCCTCGGCGCTGCAGGCGGGCCTGGTCGACGAAATCGTCCTCCACCAGGTCCCCGTCCTGCTCGGCGGCGGCCGGTCGTTCTTCCAGGAACTGCCCTCGCACGTGCGGCTGAACCTGGTCGAGGCGGTGGCCGCGCCCGGCGTCACCCACCTCCACTACTCCGTCGCCTGAATCCCCCACCCCAGCAAGGAGCCGACCATGCTCGACGCCGACGTCCGCCGCGTCCTCGCCACCCCCGCCTTCGGTCACCTCGCGACCGTCCTGCCCGACGGCGCGCCCCACTCGGTCCCGGTCTGGGTCGACCCGGAGGGCGACCGCATCGCCATCCTGACCGGCCCGGACTCGCGCAAGGCCCGCAACCTGCGACGTGACTCGCGGGTCGCGCTTTCCCTGATCCAGCCGGACAACCCGTTCGAGCCGGTGATCATCCGCGGCCGGGTGACCGAGTGGATCGAGGGCGACGCCGCCTGGGCGATCGTGGACCGGATCGCGACCAAGTACATCGGCTGCCCGTACACGCGGGAGCAGCAGCGGGTCGTGGCGCTGATCGAGGTGGAGCGGCAGAGCGTGGGGATGCGCTGACGGGCCGGCCGCGGGCGGCCAGCGCTCACAACAGCCGCGGCTGGGCGACCACGCCACGCAATCGCTGCAGCGTGCGCAACGTCGTCTCCAGATCCTCCAGCGGCACTTCGGCCGCCACCTCTTCCGCCCACGCGACCTGCGCCGCACCGAGTTCCCGCATCGCCGCGCGGGCCCGCCGCGTCAACGACAGCAGCGGCGCCCGCGCGTCGGCCGGGTTCGGCAGGCGGTCCAGCATTCCGTTGCGCAGCAAGCGGTTCACCGTCTCCTGCACGCTCTGCCGGCGCAGCCCGCGCCGGCGCGCCACCTCCGCGGCGGTCGCCGGGCCGTCCTCGAGGAAGCCGAGGACCTGCCACTGCGCCGCGGTCAGCCCGACCGGCTCGGTCAGCGCGTCGCCCGCGGCGAGGAAACCGCCGTTGCAGGCGAAGACCGCGTCGATCACGCGGGTGAACGTTTCGGCTCGAGGCGACCGCATGCGTGCTAGTTTCGCACATTGACAGGTACCTGTCGAAATGGAGACGACCATGGACATGCCCCGCCTCGGACCCGCGCACGACGCGCTGAAGGCGTTCGTCGGCGACTGGACCGGCACGGAGGAACTCGCCGCCTCGCCGTGGGCGCCGGCCTCGACCGCGCACGCGGACTGCGAATACCGCTTGGCGCTCAACGGTTTCGCCGTCGTCCAGCACTACCGGCAACGCCGCGAGGACGGGGCGGAGTTCCTCGGTCACAACGTCTTCACCGCCGATCCGGCCACCGGCGAGACGCTCTGGTACGGCTTCGACAGCTACGGCTATCCGCCCGAGTCGCCCGCCCGCGGCGGCTGGACCGGCGCGACACTGACCCTGGAGAAGGTGACCGCGCGCGGGGTGGCACGGCACCGGCTCACCCCGGACGGCGGGACGCTGACGCACGAGATCGACGTCCGGATGGGTGAAAACCCGGAGTACCGCCCGTTTCTGCGCGCGCGGTACACCCGGAAGGGCCAGTAGCGGGCCAGAAACTGTCGGACCCCCCGAGTACAGATGGAGGCGTGACCGGAACCGCCGACCCGCCCCCGCTGATCGGGGTCGAGAACGTCAAGATGCCCGAGTGGGCCCGCGTCGACGAACGCGTGGCCGCCTCGAGCTTCGGCCAGGCCGTGCGCACGCTGCCGACCGCGATCTCGGTCGTGCTGCGGCTGACGTGGCGGACGTCGCCCCGGCTGACGCTGCTGGCCGCCGTCGTGCACGTCGTCTCCGGCTGCGTCACGGCGTTCGGGCTGCTCGCCACCGCGAACGTCTTCACCGCGCTGCTCGAACAGGGCCCGACGCCGGACCGCGTGCTGCAGTCGTTGCCGGCGATCGCGGTCGTCACCGGGTCGTACGCGGCGCGCGCGTTGCTGGACGCGGCCGTCGCCGCCGTCGAAGGTGCGCTGCGGCCACGGGTCACCGCGGCGGCGGACGACGCGGTGACGGCCGCGGTCGTGCACGTCGGGCTGATCGCGTTCGAGGACGCGGACTTCCGCGAGCTGGCCCGGCAGGGCGCGCGGTTCGGGGTGCGGGCCATCGAGACGAGCCTGCGGCGGCTGGCCGACCTGACGTCGTCGGTGATCTCGCTGGCGGCGGCGATGATCACGGCCGGGCTGCTCAACCCGTGGCTGGCCCCGGTGCTGCTGCTCGCCGCGGCGGCCGACGGCTGGTCCGCCGCGCGCGTCGCGAAGCTGAACTACCGGCACTTCCTGGACACCGTCGGGCGCAACATCCGCAAGTCGGTCGTCGAAGAGGTGGCCACCTGGCGCTCGATGGCCCTCGAACGGCACGCGCTGACGCTGCAGGAGCCGCTGCTCGGGGAGTACCGGCGCATCTCGCGGAGCCTCACGCGCGAGGAGATCCGGCTGGCGCACCGGAGCAACCTGGTGCGCACCAGCGGCCGGGCGGCGGCGGGGTTCGGCACGGCCATCGCGTACCTGGTGCTCGGCTGGCTGCTCTACACGGGCGCGATGGAGCTGGCGCTGGCCGGCACGGCGGTGCTGGCGATGCGCACGGCGTCGACGGCGCTGTCCAACACGATGCGCGCGGTCAACTCGCTGTACGAGGACTCGTTCTACATCGGGTTCTACAACCAGCTGCTCGCGGAGTCCCGGAAGCGGCAGCCGCCGCCGGCGTCGGTGACGGCGCCCGCGGACCCGGGCGAGATCCGGCTGGACGGCGTCACGTTCACCTACCCGGGCCGGGACAGCCCGGCGCTGCGCGACATCTCGGTGACGATCCGGCGCGGCGAGGTGGTCGCGCTGGTCGGCGAGAACGGCTCGGGCAAGACCACCCTCGGCAAGCTGCTCACCGGGCTCTACCCCCCGGACGAGGGCACGGTCCACTGGGACGAGGTCGACCTGGCGGCGGCGGACCCGGCCTCGGTGCACGCGAACATCGCGGTGATCGCCCAGGAGCCGGCGGAGTGGCCGATGACGGCGGCGAACAACATCACGGTGGGCCGTCTCGGCCGCCCGGACCCGGACGGGCAGGCCTGGCGCGAAGCGGTGGACTACTCGGGCGCGGACGAGGTGATCGAATCCCTGCCCGCCAAGGAGAAAACGATGCTGTCGAAGAAGTTCGACGAAGGCCACGACCTGTCGGGCGGCCAGTGGCAGCGCATGGGCATCGCCCGAGGCATCTACCGAGACGCGGCAGTCCTGGTGGCCGACGAACCAACGGCGGCACTCGACGCCCGCGCCGAAGCCCGCGTATTCGCCGGCCTCCAGCACGCAAGCCGTTCAGGCCGCGGCCGCCGCACCACGGTCCTGGTGACCCACCGCCTGGCCAACATCCGCTCGGCGGACCGCATCTTGGTCCTGGAGAAGGGAAGGCTGATCGAAGAAGGAACCCACGACGAGCTGATCCGAGCAGGCGGGGTTTACCACGAGCTGTACGAGATCCAGGCCCGCGCGTACCGCAACGGACCACCGTAAGGACCGACCAGCCGCCCGCTCCCGCCACAGCCCGGCGGCACCGAAGCTTCGGCGAACCGGGGCTGCGACCCCCGCCACCGGCACCCGGACCCGCCGACCACACCGAAGCGGCGACTGGTGCGCCCACCCGCGCATCCCACCGATCGACCCGCACCCGGCCAGCCAGCCTCCCCCGGCCGGTCGGCCCACACACCCGCGCGGCTTCAGCCCCCGCACCCACACGATCGGCGAGCGCCCCGGCCAGCCAACTCGCGCACCCAGCCGGTCGGCCCCGCGCCCTCGCGCCTTCGCCGACCCGCGCCGGAACCGGTCGGCCCGCGCACCCCACCGACCCGCGCGCACGGTCGGCTCGCCGACCACCCTCCAACTACGCGAGCCCCCTCCACATCGCGAACTCGCCGAGCCGGTACACGTCACTCGCGTGATTGGGCACGTATCTCGCGTGATTGGGCGCCGGACTCGCGTGATTGGAGGTGCAACTCGCGTGATTGGGGGGACGACACGGTCAGGTGGCGAGGGTCAGGGAGCCCAGGTGGGAAAAGTGGGCGGCGATGCGGGACCCGCGGCGGACCGGGACCGCGTCCGTCATGCCGCCGGTCAGGACCAGCCAGCCCGGCTCCAATGCCAAGCCCCGGGTCGACAGGGCGTTGGCCGCCAAGGCGAGGGCCTCGGCCGGGTGGCCCTGGACCGCCGCGCCCGTTGCCGTGTCGACGATCTGGCCGTCCACCTCCAGCAAGGCCGCTTCCAGGGACAGATCCAGCGAGGCCGGGGGAAGCCCGACCGGGCCCACGCTGAAGTACGCCGACGAACCGTTGTCCGCGACGGCGTCCGGCAGCGTGAACCGGTAGTCCGCGTACCGGCTGTCGATCACCTCGATGCCGCCGTACACGTGCTCGACCGCCGCCAGGGCCGTTGCCGCCGTCACGCCCGGGCCCGCCAGGCGGCGGCCCAGGACGAAGACCAGTTCCGGCTCCGCGCGCGGGTGGATCAGCGGCGGCACCGGCATCCCCGCCGGCAGCACCATCGCGTCCGTCAGCCAGGCCAGCAGCGGACTGGCGATGCCCATCCGCTCCTGTTTGGCCCGGGACGTCAGCCCCAGCTTGACCCCGATCAGCGTCTCCCCGCGGGCCCGGCGCTGCCGCAACGCCTCGTCCTGGATCGCGTACGCCGTGTCGACGTCGAGGTCCGGCCATTCCGCCGAGAGCGGCGCGCGCTCCGAGACCGTTCCCAACAGCGCAGCGGCTGCCTCGCGCACGTTCACGATTCCTCCGAAAACACCGCTGTGACGCTGCCGACGCCGGCGATGGTGGTGACGATCGTGTCGCCCGGGGACACCGGGATCGCCCGGGTCATCGAGCCCGGCAGCACGACGTGCCCGGGCTCCAGGGTGACGCCCAGCGGCCCCACCGTGTTCGCCAGCCACACCAGCGAGTTCAACGGCGACCCGAGCACCGCGCCGCCCGCGCCCGTCGCCGCGACCGAACCGTTCTGGTACAGCACGCAGCCCGCCAGCCGGAGATCCACCGAACCCAAGGCCGTCGGCTTGCTGCCCAGCACCACCCCGCCCGACGACGCGTTGTCCGCGATCGTGTCGAACAGGGAGATCTTCCAGTCCTGGATGCGGGAGTCGACGATCTCCAGCGACGGCAGCACGAAGTCGACCGCCCGGACCGCGTCGGCGACCGTCACGCCCGGGCCGCGCAGGGCCGAGCCGAGCACGAACGCGATCTCCGGCTCGATCCGCGGCTGCAGGAACGCCGACGTCGGGATCGGCTGGTGCTCCAGGTGGAACATGCTGCCGGTGAGGTGCCCGTAGTCGGGCTGGTCGACGCCCATCTGCCGCTGCATCGCCGCCGACGCGAGGCCGACCTTGTGACCGCGGACGGCGTCACCGCCCTCGACCCAGTGGCGCACCTGCTCCTGCTGGATCCGGTACGCGTCCTCGACGCCCGCGTCGGGATACGTCTTGATCAGCGGCTCGATCGGCTCGCGCGTGGCATAAGCCCGCGCCAACGCCGCCGCAGCCTCCTGCACCTTGCTGACATCCACCCCCGGGACTCTGCCGTGCGCGCCCCGCCCACACAAGCGAGCATGTTCCGCCCAGCGGAACTCTCACGAAGCAACCTCTTGCGCGCGAGATAATTCGAGCGTAGCTTGGAGGACACAACAGGAAGGGACGTGAGGGACATGGCACCGACCCCGGCCGAGGTCACCAAGCTCGCCGAAGCCCGCGACGCACTGCGCGAGCGCCACCTGCGCCCGGCCGCCGAACGCCCGGCGACGAACGGCCGCGGCATCCACCACACCGCGCTGATCGCGAGCGACGTCGAGCGGACCATCGAGTTCTACCAGGACATCCTCGGCTTCCCGCTCACCGAACTCATCGAAAACCGGGACTACCCCGGCTCCAGCCACTTCTTCTTCGACGTCGGCAACGGCAACGCGGTCGCCTTCTTCGACCTGCCCGGTCTGGACCTCGGCCCGTACGCGGAAGTCCTCGGTGGACTGCACCACCTGGCCCTGTCCGTCACGCCCGAACGGTGGAGCGCGATCAAGGACAAGCTCGACGAGGCCGGGGTGAAGTACCTGCTGGAGAGCAAGACCTCCATCTACCTGTCCGATCCGGACGGTGCCCGCGTCGAGCTGATCTCCGACCCGCTCGGCGAGATGTACGGCGAGAAGATCGGCTGAAAGCGTGGTCCGGGCGTCGCGCGCCAACTAGCCTGTGCGCGACGTCTGGAGGTCCGATGTCCGACTGGTCGCTCTCCCGCGCGAAGGCACGGCTCGATCACCGCGAGCTGCTCGACGAACTCACCGCGCGCACCCGGTTCGAAGTGCGGCTGCACCTGAACGAACCGGCCACGAACGGTGCCTACGACGAGCTCACGAGCATCTTCGCGATCGGGCACGGCGAGTGCGCCGCCCTCCTGCGGCACCACCGGCTGCTGCCGTGGTGGGAACGCGCCCTGCTGTTCCGCTACGCCCGGCGCATGCACGGCAAGGCGATCACCCGCAGTGTCGGCGTGGTCCCCGCCGAGGTCGCGCCGCAGGCGGCGCGCGCGTTCGGCGCCGAGATCGCCGAGCTGGCCCCCGGCTCCGGGGACACCGGCGCGAAGTACGACCTGCAGGGCCGCGGCCTGCTGACCGTGTTCCGGATCGCCGTCGGCGCCAAGGGCGCGACCTGGTCCGACCGGCACGAGGTCGCGACGACGGCCGCCCGCAACATCCTCACCTGCGCCGCGACCTTCGCCCGCCGGAAGCCGTGGCACGTGATCTGGCCCGTCTACCGCGTCCGCGGCCTGCGGCTCTGGAAGCTTTGACCCCCGCCGCGCGTTCCACCGGTATGAACGCAGAGGAGATCCTCGCCGGCGCGAACACCATCGCCGTCGTCGGCCTGAGCCGCGACCCGGCCAAGGCCGCGCACGGCGTCCCGGCGGTCCTGCAGGCCCACGGTTTCCGGATCATCCCGGTGCACCCGACCGCGACCGAGCTGCTCGGCGAGAAGGTGTACCGGTCGCTGAAGGACATCCCGGAGCCGGTGGACCTCGTCGACGTCTTCCGGCCGGCCCCCGAGGCGCCGGGCATCGCCCGCGACGCCGTCGAAATCGGCGCCAAAGCGCTGTGGCTGCAGCAGGGCATCGTTTCCGCCGAAGCGCGCCGCATCGCCGAAGAAGGCGGGCTCGAATACGTCGAAAACCGGTGCACCGCCGTCGTGCGCGCGACCGCTTCGATCTCGAAGAGCTAGCCGGACGCTCCGAAGTGGACGATGCGGTGGTTGCCCGGCTCGGTGACCCAGACACCGCCCGTGCCGTCGTCGGCCATGTCCCTCGGTGAGCCGATCGGCTCGGCCGTGTCGGGCAGCGCGGCGCCCGTGCGGGTGTCGAACCGGGCGATGCGCCCGGTGTCGTCGACCAGCAGCCGCCCGGCCTGGTCGAGGGCGACCGCGCGGGGCCGGGACAGGCCGGCGAACTCGCGCACGAAGCCGCCCTGCCACGAAAACTGCACCACGCGGCGGTTGCCGGTGTCGGCGACGTAGACGTTGCCCGCCGCGTCGACCGCCACCCCTTCAGGCGCCTTGAGCCGCCCCGCCAGGACGCGCACGAGCGCGCCGTCGCGGGTGAACGCCTGGACCCGGTCGTTGCCGGTGTCGGCCACCCACACGCGGCCGCGGGTGTCGACGGCGATCCCCGAGGGCGCGCGGAACTGCCCCGGCCCGGCGCCGGGTCCGCCGAAGGCGCGCGGGAGCGCCGCGACTTCACTGCTGGTCACGGCACCAGGATCACCGGACCAAGGGCGCGGGAGCCAGGGCCGGGACGAGTGTTCAGCGACTGTTCCGCCTCCGCTCACCAGCTCCAGCGGGAGCACGTCCGCCGGTCGAGGAAGCTGTACGCGGGCAGCGGCCCGAGCCAGTCGGCCTGGACGCCGTCGTCGCGGGCGAGCCCGGCGACGGTGTCCCGGACGACGAGCAGGTCGCCCAGCCCGACCAGGAACGCCCACCGCTCGTCGGCGCTCTCACCCGCCGGCAGCGCCACCGAGTCGCGGGCCCGTTCGGCGACCCGGGACAGCAGCACATCCGAGCGGGCCGCCCGCCACGCCGACCCGGGTTCGGTGAACCGGAGGCAGACGTGCACCTCGGCCAGGCCGTCGAGCCGGTCGAGGTCGGCGCGGTAGGTGTCCGCGGCCGGGGCGAGCACGTCGGCGCGGACGGCGTCCTCGTCCTCGGCCACCGTGCCGAACCGGACCGGCAGCACCGGCCCGCCTTCGACGAGCGCGGACACCACCGCCAGGTGGGCCGCCGGGTCGGGCTCGGGGTCGCCGACGACCATCGCGAGGTCAGCCCAGCAGACCGTGCGCGGCGCGCGCGGGTGCCCGGCCCGGACGACGCCGTAGAGCTGCAGCGTCACGGCTGGTCGACGGGGATGGCGGGCTCCATCGGCACCGCCACCGCGGGCGTCGGCGGCGGGGGCGGGATCAGCCCCGTCGTCTGGCCGAGGCCCTGCGAGATCTGCCCGGGTGCGGTCGCGTTCTGCAGCCGCTGCATCGCTTCGAGGTACCGGATATAGGTGTCGACGCTGGCGATGACGATCCGGGCCTCGATCGCCAGCAACTCGATCCCGATCACCGACACCCGCACCGAGGCGTCGATCACGAGTCCTTTGTCGAGCAGGATGTCGAGCGTGTCGGCGAGGCCGCCACCGGTCTGTCCCGGTCTGGTCACTGCACTCCTTCGGTCGCGGGGATGTCGTCGAGGGCGGCGCGGATCTCGGCGAACCGGAGCTCCAGCGCGATGAGGGCCTGGCCGAGCGCTTCGACCTGGGCCGGGGTGAGGGTGCCGGCGTCGAGCCGCCGCAGGGCCTGCCGCTCCAGCACTTCCTTGAGGATGTCGAGCACGGTGACGACGAGGTGCCCGAGCCCGCGGCCGGCGTCGGCGGCGATCCGCTGGGTCATCCGGGCGTCCCCTCGATCCCGAGCAGCAGCAGCCGCAGGTCGAGCCGCACGAGATCGATGCCGGCGAGGGAGATGATGACGTCCCCGGAGACGACGGCACCGCGGTGCACGACCCGGTCGAGCAGGTCGACGACGGCTTCGGCGGTGTTGGTGCCGGAGGGGGTGAAGACCTCGGCGAGCAGGTCGCCCCGGCTCGGCGCCCCGGCACTCGCGAGGAGGTCGCCGATCGGCACTTCGGTGCCCGCGTCAGCCATTCGCCGTCGCTCCGAGCTCGAGGTCCGTGAACGAGTACGGCGGCCAGGGTCCCGAGGTCTCCACCGTCGCCCCCGCCGCGCCCAGCTCGCGGGCGAACCACTCGACCTCCGCGTGGAACTCCGCCTCCCGGCCGGTTTCCACCAGGTACGCCGTGTTCATCAGCACACCGTGCGGCCGGGCCCGGCTCACGCTGTCCGCCGCGTGGCGGCGCAACGCCTCTTCGAGCCGCCCCGCCGAGCCGACCACGTCCTCGCGGGCGCGCTGGATCGCCTTCAGCCGCTCGCGCCGCCTGACCAGGTACTGCGTTCCGGTCAGGCCCGCCGCGTCCGGGCGGGTGGTCACCGCCGGCTCCAGGTGCCGCACCCGGACACCCCACTCGCGGTGCCCGGCCACCTCGTCGAGGCAGCCGCGCGCCTGGTCGTACCCCGCCCGCAGGAGCCGGCGGGCGGCGTCTTCGCCGTCGAGGACCGTGCCGAACCGCAGCGGCAGCACCGGTTCGCTGCGGAACACCGCGCGCACCACCGCGTCGTGCTCGCGGGCCAGCTCGGCCAGCGTGCCGTCGACCGGGTCGAGCGTGTCGATGCGGTCGAAGCGCGCCGGCGCCACCTCGGCGACCACCACACCGAGGTCGCGGTAGCCGATCAGCCGCGGCGCCGATCCGATGTCCAAAGCGGACGGACGGTTGCGGGTGATCGCGTACGCGCAGAGCCAGTTTCCGGTGCTCACCGCGGTTCTTCCCTCCCGCCCGGCACGGGCAGCCGGGCCTCCAATTCGGCGACGCGCGCCGCCAGGTCGGTCGTCCCCAGTTCCGCTCGCGCGGCATTCGGGGAGAAGAACGGATCGTTCGTCCACCAGTCCATACCCATTTCCCGAGCGGTCTGCGCGGACGCGATGAACAGCCGGATCCGCAGCGTCAGCAATTCGACGTCGACGACGCTGACGCCGATGTCACCGGCGATCACGACACCCTTGTCGAGTACGCGTTCCAGAATGTCCGCCAACGAATCGGACGAAGCGGCCAATCGTGTCGACCTTCCTTTCAGGAATCGGTGGCACCCCGCGTGAACCGGCGCAGCCGCTCACACGCGCCGAGCTCGCCGTCGGCATCGATGTCCACCCGGTAGGTGGCCATCACACTGGTGGAGTCCGGGATCCTGGCCAGCTCGACGACGTCGACGAGCACGGACCAACCACCGTCGCCACGGCTCCGGATTCCGGTCACGGCGTGCGGGGTGAGCCCGGTCACCACGCCGAACTGGTCCGTCGCGGCGCGAATGGCATCGGCGGCACGGAGCCGGGAAACGGATTTCCCGGCACCTTCGGGGGCATTCTTGTTTTGAGCAGGGAGCGGCAGTGGCGATTCCGGCATCGCTTTCCTCGTCGCAGGTAGGGTGCCCACCGTAGCAACACTGCGGATCACGTGCAGCGCTGTCGCGGCACGGTATTTTTCACCGGTTCGCGGGAAAGATTGGGCAATCCGCGGCAACCGGCGGCGGCAAACGGCGCAACACCCGGACGCCCAGCGGCACCAATATCCGGAGAACAGCCGGTTGATTACGATCGAGTAACGTCCACGAGGCGGTAGCCCACGCCCCGGACCGTCTCGATGGTGTGGGTGCCGAACGGCGCATCGATCTTGCGCCGCAAGTAGCCGATGTAGACCTCGACGACGTTCTCGTCGCCGTCGTAGTGCGCGTCCCACACGTGGCTCAGGATCTCGTTCTTCGACAGCGCCGTTCCGGCCCGCCGCAGCAGGAACTCCAGCAACCCGAACTCGCGCGCGGTGAGCTCGATCCGCTTTTGTCCTCTGTGGACGGTACGGGCGGAGGGGTCGAGCCGCAGGTCGCCCGCCTCCAGCACGGCCGGCCGGGCCGGGGCGCCGCGCCGCAGCAGCGCCCGCAGCCGGGCGATCAGCACGACGAAGGAGAACGGCTTGGACAGGTAGTCGTCGGCGCCGAGGTCGAACGCGTCGGCTTCGTCGTACTCGCCGTCCTTGGCCGTCAGCATCAGCACCGGCGTCCAGTTCTCCGCCGCCCGCAGGCGTTTGAGCACCTCGTAGCCGGACAGCTCGGGCAGCATGATGTCGAGCACCACGACGTCGTACTCGTGCTCGGTTGCCCGCCAGAGGCCCTCGCGCCCGGTGTGCGCGACGTCGGCGGTGAAGCCCTCGGCCACCAGCCCGCGCCGCAGCGTCTCCGCGAACTCGCGCTCGTCCTCCACGATCAGCAGCCGCACTACTCCTCCTTCGGCAGTTCGATCACCGGCAGCTCGATCACGAACCGCGCGCCCGGTTCGCCGGACTCGGCGTAGCGCGCCCGGCCGCCGTGGCGGGCCGCGATGCCGGCCACGATCGGCAGGCCGAGCCCGGTCCCGCCGTGCCCGCGCTGCCGCGACGCGTCGAGCCGGACGAACCGTTCGAAGATCCGCTCGCGGTCGGCCTCCGCGACGCCGGGGCCGTCGTCGCTCACCTCGATCACGGCCAGGTCGCCGCGCACCGCGCTGCTGACGCGGATGCGCGAGCGCGCGTGCCCGCGCGCGTTGTCGACCAGGTTGCGCACCGCCCGCCGCAGCTGGGCCTCGCTGCCGTGCACCTTCGCCGGCCCGGCGCGGACCTCGACGTCCGCCGTGGTTTCGCCGCGGACGCGCTCGGCTTCGGCGCGGACGATGTCGTCGAGGTCGACCTCGGTGCGCTGCGGCCGGTCGGTCGCGTCGTCGGTGCGGGCCAGCATGAGCAGGTCGTCGACGAGCTCGCGCAGCCGCGCGGTTTCCCGGCCGATCACCGGCACCAGGTCCCCGGCGCTCTCCGGGTGCCGCCCGGAGACGTCGAGCGCGGTGCTGATCGTCGACAGCGGCGAGCGCAGTTCGTGGCTGGCGTCGGCGACGAACCGGCGTTGCGCGGCCTGCGCCGACGCGAGCCGGGACAGCATTTCGTTGAGCGTCACGGCCAGGCGGTGCACCTCGTCGCCGCCCGGCGGCAGCGGCACGCGCGCGGCGAGGTCGCGCGTCGAGATCTCCGCGACGGTCCGGCGCATCCGCTCGACCGGCCGCAGCGCCGAGCCGACCGCGCGGTACACCGCGAGCCCGGCGATGGCCAGCAGCGGCACGGCGATCAGGCCGAGCAGCAGCGTCAACCGCGTCGAGGCCTCCGTGACCGGTTCCAGCGAGCGCGCGGAGATGACGGTGAACGGCCCGCCCGGACCGGTCACCTCCTGCGACACGACGCGGTAGTCGTCGTTGTCGCCGTTCAGCCCGAGCGGCAGCGTTTCGACGATCTCGTGCCCGACGACCGGCCGGGCCGCGGTCAGCGGCGGGTGCCCGACGATCGCCGGGTCGCTCGCGATCGGCGTCCCCCGCGCGTCGAGCACCTGCGTGACGGCTTCGGTGTCGCCGGTGCTGGCGACGTCGCTGGCGCTCAGGTCGCGTGCGCCCTCGCGGATGAGCTGGATGGCGACCTGCCGCCCGGTGCTGCGGGCACTCTCGGTGACGCTGCGGTCGAGCGACTCCTCCAGCAGCAGCACCACGACCACACCGCCGACGGCGATGGCCAGCGCGAGGGCGAACACCGCCACCGCGGTGGCGCGCATCCGGACGCCGGTCGCGGCGATCACCTTGCCCAGTTTCACCAACGCAGCGTAGCCACGGACGACGCCGTCGCCCGGCCACGGCACGCTCGCCGCCACCGGTTCACGCGCCCCGGCGGCGGCGCGGGACCGCGAGCCGCTCCCCGCGCAGCTGCTCGACCTCGGTGAGGTTCAGCGGACCGAGCGGGTGCCCGACCGTCCAGGCCAGCAGCAGATCGGCCAGCGCGGGGTTGCGGGCGAGCGCCGGGCCGTGCAGGTAGGTGCCGACGACCCGGTCGGTCACCGCGCCTTCGGTGCCGTCGCCGTTGCCGGTGCCGCGCACGACCCGCCCGAGCGGCTCGCTGTCGGCGCCGAGCTTGCTGACGCCCAGGTGGTTCTCGAAGCCGGTCAGCGGCTCGCTGTCCAGCAGCCGGGACGGCGTGGCGACCAGCTCGGCGACCGCGCGCTGCTCGCCGGGTTCGGTGGTGACGTCGAGCAGGCCGAGCCCGTCGTGGTCGACGCCGTCGAGGCCGCGGAAGCGGGTGCCGAGCACCTGCAGGCCGGCGCACACGCCGAACACGACCGCCCCGGCCGCGACCGCCCGGCGCAGGCCCGGGTACTTGCGCAGGTGCGCGGCGGCCAGCACCTGGGCGCCGTCCTCGCCGCCGCCGAGCAGGTACAGGTCCAAAGTGGACGGGACCGGTTCGCCCAGCCCGACCGGGACCACCTCGGCGTCGAGCCCGCGCCACTGCAGCCGCTTCCCGAGCACCTGGGCGTTGCCGGTGTCGCCGTAGGTGCCCAGCACCTCCGGCAGCAGGAGTCCGATGTGGACGATCGAGTCACCCACCCGGCAACCTGCCGACCAGGTCGCGGAACGCGGTGTAGTTGGCGACCAGCTCGACGGCACCGGGCGGCAGCGCGTCGATCGCGGTGACCGGGTCCGGTTCGGCCCAGTGCGCGACCTCGGCGTAGCAGAGCCGGACGGAGAGGTCGGCGCCGCGCTCGCCGGTGACGACCACCTGGCGCCCGCGCAGCCGTTCGAAGTGGACGTCCCACAGCCAGGACAGGTCCCGGCCGTCGGCCTCCTGGGCGTTGACCGCGACGACGACCGGGGTGTCCTCGTCCAGCACGCGCAGCGTTTCCACCCAGCCGGCCGGGTTCTTGGCCAGCATCAGCCGCACGGAGTGCCGCGACCGGCGGATCGTCCGGTAGCGCCCGCCGATGTCGGTGATGGTCCGCAGCCGCGCGGCGGCGGTGTGCGGCGGCACGCCGAGCCGGTGCGCGGCGGCGAGCGCGAGGGCGGCGTTCGCGCGGTTGACTTCGCCGGGCAGCCGCAGGTCGAGGTCGACGTGGCGGCCACCGGGGGTGCGGACGAGGTCGCCGTCGAGCGTCCAGCCGGGTTCCGGGCGGGCGAGGCCGCACCCGCAGCTCCAGTGCCGGTCACGGGTTTCGACCCGGCCTTCGCAGCGGGGGCAGGCCGTCGAGTCACCGGTCCAGCGGCGGCCGGCGCCGACCCAGACGGCCTTCGCGGCCGCGCTCGCCGCGGACGTCACGAGGACGTCGTCACAGTTCGCGACGACGACGGTGTCGTTCAGTCCGGCGACGGCGGCCCGCAGATCGCGTTCGGTGGCGCGGACCTCGCCGACCCGGTCGAGCTGGTCGCGGCTCAGGTTGAGCAGGACGAGGACGGCGGGCCGGACCTGGTCGGCGACCCAGGGGACGTAGGTCTCGTCGACCTCGAGCACCGCGTAGGGCGCATCGGGGCGGGCGGTCAGGGCGGCGAGGACGCCGTCGGGCATGTTCGCGCCGTCGCTGTTGGCGGCGACCTCGGCCAGCGTTTCCAGGGCGCGGGTGAGCATCAGCGAGGTCGTGGTCTTGCCGTTGGTGCCGGTGACGAGCACAACGGTGCGTTCACGACCGAGGCGGCGCAGGGCGAGCGGATCGAGCGCCAAGGTGACGCGGCCACCGATCATGCCGCCGCGGCCGAGCCCCGAGCTGCGGGACAGCCAGGCGGTCAGCCGCCCGGCGGCCACGGACGCGCGAGTGCGGAGGGGACTTCGGACGGACACCGGCTGGATGCTGCCTGCGGGCCGCTGTGATTTTCCTGAGTCCGTGGCGCGGGTCTCTACAGCGTGACGACGACCTTGCCGTGGACGTGCCGCGCGGCCTGCAGCGCGACGGCGTCCCGGATCCGCTCGACCGGGAAGACGGCGGCCACGGGCACGGTGAGCCGTCCGGCGACGATGGCGTCGGCGATCTGCGCCAGGGCGCCCGGCTCGGCATCGGCGCCTCCGGTGGCACGCACCCCGCCCGGCGGGTGGGGGCCCGCGGCGATCGTGGCGATCCGCTCGGGCGGGACACCGAGTTCCAGCGCGGCCTCCGCCGTCTCCGTGCCGAAGAGGTCGACGGCGGCGGTGACTTCCCCGACCCGGCCGGCCAGGCCGGGCCCGTAGGCGACGGGTTCGGCGCCCAGCTTGCGCAGGAACGGGAAGGTGCTCTCCGCGGCGGTGCCGATCACGGTGGCACCGGCGAGCTTCGCGAGCTGGACGGCGAAGATGCCGACACCACCGGCGGCCCCGCCGACCAGGAGGGTGTCCCCGGCCCGCACCCCGACGGCGGCCAGCGCGGCGGCCGCGGAGGAGCCGGCGACGGGGAGCGTGCTCGCCACCTCGTCGCTGATGCCGTCCGGCGTGGGGAGGACGGTGTCTTCCGCTGTCACGACCACGAAATCGGCGACGGCCCGGCCCAGCGCACCGCCGTAGACGCGGTCGCCCACGGCGTGTGCTGCGCCGGGCCCGGCTTCGTCGACCACACCGGCGAAGTCGTACCCGAAGCCGGACGGCAGGGTGATGCCGAACCGCGCGGCGGCCTCGGGGTTCGCGGCGAGGCCCCAGTCCATCGGGTTCAACCCGGCGGCGGTGACGCGGACGCGCACCTCACCGGGGCCGGCGTGGGGTTCGGGGACTTCCCGCAGCTCCAGCACCTCGGGGCCACCGAACTTCTCGTAGACGACCGCTCGGCTCATGGGGACCTCCTGTTATGGGACTTGGTCCCGTCACCGTACACCTTTTGACGGGACCAAGTGCCGTAAGCTGGCGGTCATGGCCCGCTGGGAACCGAACGCACCGGAGCGGCTGAGCAAGGCGGCACTCGAACTGTTCGCCGAGCGCGGCTACGAGAACACGACGGTGATCGACATCGCGGCGCGCGCGGGACTGACGAAGAGCACGTTCTTCCGGCACTTCCAGGACAAGCGGGAGGTGCTGTTCGGGGGGACCACGGTGGCCGGCCTGCTCGCCGCGGCTGTTTCCGATGCTCCGGCTTCGGCGACGCCGCTCGAAGCGGTGACGTGCGCGATGGACGCGGCCGGCCGGGAGGTTTTCCCACCCGGGCGACGGGAGTTCAGCGCGCTGCGCCGGTCGGTGATCGCGGCGCATCCGGAGTTGCAGGAGCGGGAGGCGTTGAAGGGACTGGCGATCACCGCGGCGATGGCGGAGGCACTCCGGCGGCGCGGGGTGCCCGACTTGGCTGCACGCGTGGTCGCCGAGCTGGGCGGGCTTGCGATGAAGATCGGTTACGAGCGGTGGGTCGAGGGGCAGGCCGACGACTTCGGTGCGGCTGCGCGGCGGGCCCTGGGTGAGGTGCAGGCGGCCGTCGCGCGCTGAGCGGTCTTGGGCCTGAGCGGTCTTGGGCCTGA
>NZ_MUMI01000533.1 GCF_002155975.1 Amycolatopsis kentuckyensis | reverse complement strand
ATCCAGGAGACCGCGGCCAGCCGCCTGGCCGCGGCCAACGCCACCCCCGCCGAACTGCGCGCGATCGAGGCCGCCGCCGAAACCTGCCGCCACGGCCACCTGACCGGGCAGTACTCGCTGTTCGACCGGGGCGACGACGACTTCCACGCCGGGGTCGCCGCCGCGTCGCACAACCAGTTCCTCGTCGCGGCCGTGCGCGAAGCCCGCCGCCTGCAACGCCAGTCGAACATCATCGGGATGTCCGGCGGGATCGGCGGGCACGCGGCGGGCGCGGTCGACGAGCACGCTGCGATCTACCGGGCGATCCGCGACGGCGATCCGGACGCGGCGGCCCACGCCGCCGGCGTCCACCTGGACAACACCCTGGAGGACTACCGCCGGGAGATCCAGCGCCGGCTGTTCGGCCGGTGACCGCACCCACCAGACGTTCCATTGTGGACCTTACTGCTCCCGGGATCTTCCCCGGCCCGGGAGGACGACGACGTCCGTAGACAGAGGGAGTCCCTGTGATGGTGAAGAGATCCCTGTTCGCCTCCGCCGTGATCGGAGCCGTGCTCGCGCTGGGGGTGAGCGGCACCGCGCAAGCCGTCCCGGCCGGCGCGGCCGGGCCGGCCACCACAGCCACCACGGCCGCCGGCACCGCGGGGTGCGGGAAGGCACCCGGCCTGGCGAGCGGCAACCACACGATCTCCAGTGGCGGCCAGAACCGCAGCTACATCCTGCGGGTCCCGGCCAACTACGACAACAACCACCAGTACCGGTTGTTCGTCGGGCTCCACTGGCGGGGCGGGACGATGAACGACGTCGACTCGGGCGGGACCGACGGCTACAACTGGTCCTACTACGGGCTCCGCCGGCTGGCCGACAGCTCCGGCAACAACACGATTTTCGTGGCGCCGCAGGGCAACGGCAACGGCTGGGCCAACCCGGGTGGCCAGGACGTCACCTTCATCGACGACCTCCTGCGGCAGGTCGAAGCCGCGCTGTGCGTCGACACCACGCAGGTCTTCGCCGGCGGCTTCAGCTACGGCGGCGCGATGAGCTACGCCCTCGCCTGCGCCCGGCCCACGGTGTTCCGCGCGGTCGCCGTCTACTCCGGGGCGAACCTCAGCGGTTGCAGCGGCGGCACCCAGCCGGTCGCCTACATCGGGATGCACGGCATCGGCGACAACGTCCTGCCCATCTCGTCCGGGCGTGCGCTGCGCGACCAGTTCGTGCGCAACAACGGTTGCACGCCGCAGAACCCGCCGGAGCCGGGCAGTGGCAGCCGGACCCACATCGTCACCGCCTACTCCGGCTGCCGGGCCGGGTACCCGGTCGTCTGGGCCGCCTTCGACGGCGGGCACGACCCGGGTCCGAAGGACGGCGGCGGCAGCGGCTGGCAGACCTGGACCTCGGGCGAGGTGTGGAAGTTCATCACGCAGTTCGGCACCACGTCGCCGACGTCGCCGGTCCAGACCGGGGTCAACTACAAGCTGACCGCCCAGCACAGCAGCAAGCTCGTCGGGATCACCGGCGCCTCGACGGCGGCCGGCGCGCTCATCGAGCAGGAGTCGGCCAACGGCGGGCTCAGCCAGCAGTTCGACTTCGTGGATTCCGGTGACGGCTACTACCGGGTCCGGGCGCGCCACAGCGGGCTGGTGCTCCAGGCGGCGAACGCCGACAGCGGCGCGGACATCAGCCAGCAGGCCGACACCAACGCCACCGCGCAGCAGTGGCGGGTCGTCGACCAGGGCAGCGGCGCGGTGAGCCTGGTCAACCGGCTGAGCGGCCTCGCGATGGACGTCTGGGGAGTCTCGACCGCCGATGGCGCCCGGATCTCCCAGTGGACGTTCACCGGGAACGCCAACCAGCGGTTCCAGCTCCAGCGTGCCTGAGCCCGTGACCGTCGCCGAACCGTCCGGGTTCCGGCCCACGCTGGCCGACGTCGCGCGGGCGGCCGGGGTGTCGATCGCCACGGCCTCCCGCGTGCTGAACGGCTTCCCGCGGGTGAGCCCGGAACGCCGCAAGCAGGTGGAGTCCGCGATGGCGGCGCTGGGCTACGCCCGGCAGCGGGCGGCGAAGGCGAGCAGCGCGCGGCACACCGGCTCGATCGCCCTGGTGGTGTGCGAGGAAGTGCCGCGGCTGTTCACCGACCCGTACTTCCCGCGGATCGCCGCGGGCGTCGGCCGGGAGCTGACCGCCGTGGGGGTGCAGCTGGTGCTGCTCACCGTGCCGGCCACCGACGACTACCAGTCGCCGGTGGTCCGGTACCTCGACGGCGGCCACGTCGACGGCGCGCTGGTCGTCGGCATGCACGGCCGCCGCCCGCTCGACCTGGACTGGCTCGGCATCCCGGTGGTGTTCGGCGGCCGGCCGGTCCAGGCGGGCCGGGCGGGCCGCCTGCCGTACGTGGACGCCGACAACCAGGGCGGCGCGCGCCTGGCCACCCAGCGGTTGCTCGACGGCGGCCGCCACACCGTGGCGACCGTCACCGGGCCCCAGGACATGACCGCGGGGGTGGACCGGCTGCTCGGCTACCGGCAGGCGATGACCCGGGCCGGCCGGTACGACGAGAGCCTCGTGGTGTGCGGCGACTTCGGCCAGGCGTCGGGGGAGTACGCGACGGCCCGGCTGCTCGGCCGTCGCCCCGACGTCGACGGGATCTTCGCGGCCTCCGACATGATGGCGGTCGGGGCGTTGCGCGCGCTGCGCCGCGCGGGCCGGAGGGTGCCCGAGGACGTCGCCGTCGTCGGGTTCGACGACCTGCCGATCAGCTGCTGGACCGATCCGCCGCTCACCACCGTGCGCCAGCCGGTGGAGGAGATGGGCGCCCGGATGACCGCCGAACTGCTGGCGATGATCGACGGCGCGGCCCCGCGCCGGAGCACCGTGCTCGACACCGAGCTGGTGCCGCGCAAATCGGCGTGACACCGCTGTCCACCGAGGACCTAGGAGGAATCGTGCGCGTGTTCGTGGTGGTGGCCGCGATGCTGCTGACGGCGCTGGCCGGGGCGGCACCGGCTTCGGCGGCAGCGGCGCCCCTGGTGGGCGCGGCGTCGGGACGGTGCCTGAACGTCCGGGGTGGCACCGACGCGCCGGGAACGGCGCTGGAGATCCAGGACTGCGGCGGCCAGGCCGGGCAGGCGTACGAGTTCACCGCGGCGGGGGAGCTGCGGACGCTGAACGGCACGCGCTGCGTGGACGCCAACGGCAACGGGACGGCACCCGGCACGGCCGCCATCATCTGGTCGTGCCACGGCGGGGCGAACCAGCAGTGGCGGCAGAACGCCGACGGGACGATCAGCGGTGTCCAATCCGGACTGTGCCTGGACGTGACCGGCGCGGGCACGGCCAACGGCACCGCGGTCGTCCTGTGGACCTGCCACGGCCAGGGCAACCAGCGGTGGAGTGCCGGGACGACCCCGCCGACGCCGTCCGGCACGGCGCCCTGCGACATCTACGCGTCCGGGGGCACGCCGTGCGTCGCCGCGCACAGCACGGTCCGGGCGCTCTACGGCACCTACGCGGGCAACCTGTACCAGGTCCGGCGTTCGTCCGACAACACGACCAGGAACGTCGCCGTCCGGGCGGCGGGCGGCACCGCCGACGCGAGCGTCCAGGATTCCTTCTGCGCGGGCACGAACTGCGTCATCACGGTGGTCTACGACCAGTCCGGGCGCGGGAACGACCTGTGGTACCAGGGATCGACCGTCGTCCCGGGCTCCAGCCAGAGCAGCCCGGCGAAGGCGACGTCGGAGTCGCTCACGGTCGGCGGCACGAAGGCGTACTCGCTGTTCATCAACCCCGGCAACAGCTACTGGCGGGACGGGCACCTGACGGGCGTGCCGACCGGCAGCGCGCCCGAGGGCATGTACATGGTGACCAGCGGAACGCACGTCAACAGCGGCTGCTGCTTCGACTACGGCAACAGCGAGACGACCAGGAAGGCCGACGCGGCCGGGGCGATGGACGCGATCAACTTCGGCACGCAGTGCTGGTTCGGCGGCTGCCAGGGGTCGGGCCCGTGGGTGCAGGCCGACCTCGAGTGGGGCCTGTACCCGGGCGGCAGCCAGCAGTGGAACCCGAACCAGCGGGCGCTGCCGAGCAAGTTCGTCACGGCGATGCTGAAGAACAACGGCACGTCCCGGTTCGCGCTCAAGGGCAGCAACGCCCAGTCCGGCAACCTCACGACGATGTGGGACGGCGGCCTCCCGGGAGGCTACAGCCCGATGAAGAAGCAGGGCGCGATCATCCTGGGCAGCGGCGGCGACTGCTGCAAACCGGGCGGCGGGGCGAACCTGAGCGCGGGGACGTTCTACGAAGGAGCGATGGTCGCGGGCTACCCGTCGGATGCGACGGAGAACGCGGTCCAGGCGAACGTGGTGGCCGCCGGCTACCGCTGAGCCGCTGGGGCGGACGGGAGGGGCTTTCCCCGCGGGTGCCGCGGGGGAAGCCCCTTCCCGTCGTCGCCGGGTCGGGACCGGCTCGTTCCGGACCTCAGCCGCCGGGAACGAGTCGTTCACCGCGTCCCGGGGAGTCGCCGGCACGGGCCGAACCGGTTCGCCTCCATTTGGTCGATTGTCGGTGAATTCCCTGCGGCGTACGTTCCTTGGTGGTCGAACCGGTTCGATGACCGGCATCGTCACCTCCACGTCCACCGCCAAAGGAGTCGTCTGTGGACCTCTCGCGTCAGCGGCCGCGCGTCCGCCGTGGCCTGGCCGCCCTCCTCGTCACCGGAGCGCTGACCGGTGCCTCCGCCGTGGCCCTCACCGCGCCCGCACAGGCCGCCGACGAGTCGGTCTCCGTCGACTTCTCCGCCGCCGGCGGCTCGCCCACCTACCGGGCCTCCGGGTGGATCTACGGCATGACCGAGAACGCGTCGGCGCCGCCCGACCACTTCTTCCGGGACGTCCGCTTCCAGGCCATGCGGGCCGGCGGCGCGCAGCTCGACAGCCCGGGCGGCTGGGTGTCGGGCCGGTACGACCGGCGGTGGAACGCCACCCGCGCCCAGCTCCTGCGCACCCGCTCGCTCGGCGGCCAGTTCGTCCTGCTCGTGCACGACCTGTGGGGCGCGGACGGCTACCCGATCTCCCGGTTCCCCGGCGACAACGGCGACTGGTCCGACTACGACGCCTTCCTCACCCGCCTGGTCAACGACGTCCGGGCGACGGGTGCCCCGGTGGAGTGGGACCTCTGGAACGAGCCCAACATCACGCTGTTCTGGAACCGGCCGCAGAGCCAGTACTTCGCCATGTGGCAGCGCGCGTACCAGCGCATCCGGGCGGCCTTCCCGGCGCACGCGATCGTCGGCCCGAGCCTCGCCGGCGTCCCGTCGACCTCGGCGAGCTGGTGGACGCAGTACCTCGACTTCGTCCGCGGCTCCGCCACCGTCCCGGACATCGTCAGCTGGCACTCCCTGCCGGGCGATCCGGTCGCGAACGTCGCCGCGGCCGACGCGTCACTCGGCTCGCGGGGTATCCCGCACCCGCGGCCCTACCAGATCAACGAATACGGGGCGTCGAACGAGCAGAACCCCGGTGACGGGGCCTGGTACATCGCCCGGCTCGAGCGGGCCGGCGCCGACGGGCTGCGCGCCAACTGGGCGAGCGGCGGGAACCTGCACAACGACCTCGCCAACCTGCTCGTCCGCAACTCCGCGGGCCGGTACCTGCCCAAGGGCGAATGGTGGGCCTACCGCTTCTACGGCTCGCAGACCGGCCAGCTCGTGGCCTCGAAGCCGAGCCAGGGCTACGACCCGTTCGCCACCAAGGCGGCCGGGGTGGCGAAGGTCCTGGTCGGCGGCGGTGGCACGACCGGGAACGTCGCGGTCGCCCTGCAGCGCCTGGACACCACCTCCGGTGTCGTCCAGAACAACCAGGTGCGGGTCGTCGTCCAGCGGATCCCGTACAACGGCGGCGCCGCGGTCCAGAGCCCGGTCACCCTTCAGGACTCCGTGGCCGCCGTGTCCGGCAACGCCCTGACCGTGAACGTTCCGCACACCACGGTCGACGACGCGGTGAGCATCACCCTGCTGCCCCCGTCGGACGGCAGCTTCCAGTCCGTCGCCGTCGCCCAGCACTCCCAGCAGTGCCTGGACAACACCGACCTCGGCACGGCGGACGGCAACCGGCAGCAGCAGGACTTCTGCGAAGGCGGCGACCAGCAGCAGTGGACCTTCCGCCCGGTGGCCGGCGCCGCGGGCACGTACACGGTCGTCAACCGGCAGAGCGGCAAGTGCCTCGAGGTGGCCGGTGCCTCGGCCGACGACGGCGCCGCCGTCCAGCAGCGGACCTGCACCGACGGCGCCACGAACCAGCAGTTCACGCCGCGCCGGGTCACCTACGGCGGCAACGACCCCCACGACTACCAGCTCGTCGCCCGGCACAGCGGCAAGTGCGTCGACGTCAGCGGGGTTTCCACGGCCGCCCGCGGCGCGGTGATCCAGTGGACGTGCAAGCCGGTCACCCAGAACAGCCCGCTGAACCAGACCTGGCGGCTGTGGGGCCGGGGACCGGCCTGACGCACTCAGGCACCGGGCCGGTTGCCGGTGGGGATCGTGATGGGCGTGCTCGTCGAGGACGTGCCCTTGTTGAGGAACAACATGGCGAGCGCGCGGATGAACTGGTCGAAGAGGTAGAAGCCGGCCGGGGCGATCGGCAGCAGGCCTTCCCGGAAGGCGATGTACGCGGGCCACCCGGTGCGGATCAGGGTGGCCGCCGCGTAGTCGCGCGGCAGGCCGAGCCAGTCGCCGACCTCGTTGCTGAGCACGTACCGCACGAATTCGTTGAGGAAGCCGCGGGTGACGCCCAGATCGATCTGGGCGGTCAGCCCGAGCAAGTCCGCGGCGAGCTCCTTGCCTTCGGGCGTCGGGGCGAGCAGCGGGGTGAGCACCTGCGCCGACTGCGCGTCCGCCGCGGCCCACGTCTGGGGGATGAACTCGTCCCGGACGCCGAGCAGGTGGATGGCGACCTGCCACTGGTGCAGGAAGGCGTCCTCGTCCGCCGCCGACATCGGGACGTGCCATTCGCGCAGCTTGCGGTGCACGAAGGTGCCGAGGCTGTGGAAGGTGACCAGGATGTCGCCGTTGCTGATCGGCACCCGCTCGTCGGCGGCCGCCTGCCAGTGCGGTGACTGCGGCAGCAGGTGGCGCACCGCGGCGTGCACCAGGCGCGTCTTGTTGGCCGTGACGACGAACTGGCCCGAGGGCTCGAAGGCGCCGGCTTCGCTGAGGTCGTAGCCGAAGGTGAACGTCTTGGCCGCGCGGTCCTGCATGTCGGCGCCGCCCGCGGACCAGTAGACCGACCGGGCCTCGCGCGGGATGACCGTGCTCATGATGCCGCTGCCCAGGCCGTAGAGCATGAAGAGGTAGGTGTCCTTGCGCCGGTTGAAGTCGGCGGCGCGGCGCAGCTTGGCGGGGTCGGCCCAGGACGGCAGGCGGTTGGCCTGCCGGAGCCAGGCGGCGAGGTCGGCGGGCAGGCCCGCCGGCAGCGGGTCGTCGTTGTCCACCCACGACCGCAGCGCCGTGTTGACCGCGGGCACCCGGCCGCCGTCGACCAGCCCGGCCATCAGGCGGTCGACCTCGTCGTCCCAGACCCACCACGGGTCCGCGCCCGCGGCGGCCCAGGCCGGGACGGCGCTCGCCGCGCTCGCCAGACCCAGCGCGACACCGAGGGAGAGAACGTTCCTCCTGCTGAGATTGCTCATTTACTTACCTAGCTTCCTTGATAGGTAATGGGCTCTTCGAGAGGAGATTCCTGATTAACATAGAAGGTGTCTCGCGGGTCGGCAAGACCCGGCCGGCCTGTGGTTGACTGACACGCATGGCCCGACCCCCCGCACCCCCCAGCCCGGTGACCGCCGAGCCGGCCGCGGCCGTCCGGCCCCGCAACCGCAGGCAGCTCATCGTCGAGGCGGGGGCCGCGGTGTTCAGCGAGCGCGGCTACCACGCGGCGTCCATGGAGGAGATCGCGGCGCGCGTGGGCATCACCGCGGCGGCGCTGTACCGGCACTTCCCGAACAAGTACGCGCTGTTCGCCGAGTGCGCGAACGTGATGGCGGACCGGCTCGTCGCCGCGCTCGCCGACGTGCCCCCGGAAGCGTCACTGGCGGAGATCTTCGCTGCTGCCACCCGGGTCACCGTCGCCCACCGGGAGACCGGGGGCGTGTACCGGTGGGAGGCCCGCTACCTCGAGCGCGAAGACCGCCGGCTGCTGGCGGCCAAGTTCGCGCACGTCGTCGAGCGCGTGGCGGCGGCGGTGCGGCGCGAGCACCCGTGGCCCGGCGAGCACCTGCGGGCGGTGGGGGCGCTGGGGGCCATCGGGTCCGTCACGACGCACCACAACGCGCTGGCCCAGCGCCGGACCGGGGAACTGCTGCAGGCCGCGGCCCTGCGCGTGGCCGCCACCGACCCGGCCGCGGCGCCCGCGCCCTGCGTGGAAATCCCCGCGCCGCCGGTGCCGCGGACGCGGCGGTCGGAGATCCTCGCGGCCGCCGTCCCGCTGTTCGAACGCGACGGGTTCGCCACCGTGACGAACGGCCGGATCGCCGAGGCGGTGGGACTGGTGCCGTCGGCGCTCTACCGCTATTTCCCCGGCAAGGCCGACATCCTGGCGGCGGCGTGCCTGCAGGCCGCGGACCTGCTGGCCCAGGCGGTGGCGCAGAACCTGCGCGGGACGACCGGCCCGCACGAGGCCCTGAGCGCCCTGACGGCGACGTACGTGGCGTACAGCTTCGAGCACAGCGCTCTCCACAGCGTGGCCAACGCGGAAATCGCCGGCTTGCCGGAGGCGCTGCGCCGCCCGCTGGTGACGGCGCAGCGCGAGCACATCGCGGTGTGGGAGCAGCACTTGTGCGAGGCCCGTCCGGACCTCGACGCGCGCCAGGCCCGGGTGCTGGTGCACGCGGGTTTCGGCGTGGTGGTCGAGGCCGGCCGCCGGCTGCGGTGGGCGGACCGCCCCGAGCACCGGGCCGAGGTGGCCGCGCTGCTCGTGAGCGCCCTCGGGCTGTGATCGCCGGCCGGCCGAACTGGTGGAGTCAGGTCGCGGAGGCGAACGCCGGCCCGGGCGACGGCGGCTGACCCGTCAGCAGGGCAGCGTCCCGGTGCGCAGGGCGTGGTCGCCGTCGTTGCCGTCGTCGGACCAGACGACGGTGCGGCGCCCGGCGGAGCAGCCCGGGGAGATCGCGAACCCTTCGTTGTTGTAGTTCGGCATCTTCGACGGCCGCGCGTACGTCGCGGCGACGGCGAACCTGCCGCCACTGAGCTTCAGCGTCGCCGACTTGCCGGAGCAGGTGTCGTCGCAGACCGACCAGAGGCTGCCGGTCGCCGGGTCGAACTCCAGCTCCATCACGTTCGGGAAGCCGGCCGGGAAGGACGCCACCCGGGTGAACCCACCGCCGGCTTGGTCGAGGGCGTAGGCGTAGATCCGGCCTTCGTCTTCGAGGCCCAGGAAGTAGAGGCCGGTCCCGTGACCGGGGTGGGCGGCCGGGTCGTAGGGGGCCTTGGTGCGGTCGTCGCGGAAGCCGCCGGCGGTCAGGAAACTGTCCGGGATCCAGGTGATGCCCTCGAAACCGCCGTTGTCGTCGACGGCGGGCAGGTCGTCGGTGAGGTCCCATTCCGCGGCGGCGCCGAGCTCGCTCGCTGTCGATCCGGTGTCGTACCGGAGCACCTTCAGCAGGCTGCCGTCTCCGTCGTTGTCGCGCTCGGTCGCGGCGAACAGGCCGTCGGGCGTGACGACGACCCCTTCGGCGTCCGGGTCGCCGCCGCCGTCCCGGTAGCGCAGCTGCCTGCCCGAGGACCAGCCGTCGGCGGGGCGCCAGCCGCTGCCGGAGCGGACGAGCCGGTAGAGGGTGCCGGGGCCGTTCTTGACGGCCCACAGCACATCGGGGCCGGCGAAGGACAGCCCGCTGACGTTGTCGCCGAGCACCCCGGCGGGATCGGCGACGGCGACGGCGGGATCACCGGGCCAGTGCTGCGCGGTGGCGGCGCCGGCTGTGCCGACGGGAATGGCGAGAAGGACAGCGGCGAAGCAGAGGAGAGTGCGCACGTCGTGCTCCTGGGGCCGGAGGGGCTCGGGCAACGCGGCGTTGCTTCGGACTGTACCGAGTCGATCACCTCGCGGGCAACTTCGTCTCGCACCGCACCTGCGGTGCGGCCTCGGTCCCGGAGGCGACGCAGTCGACGGCCCGGCCGGGCGCGGGAACGGGGTAGCTGAAGACGATCGGCGCATCGGAGTCCGGGCCGGCCGAGAACTTGACGACCGTGGCCGTCCGGTTTCCGCTGCCGTGCAAGGTCTTCGAGTAGTACGTGGTGTGCGGCCCGATGGCGGTGCGCATGCCGTTACCGTCGTCGTCGAGTTCGTGCACGTTCAGCACGTAGTCCCCGGTGGTGTACTTGCCTTCGTTCCCGTGCCCGGCATCGGCGGGGGTGGCGCTGCCGACTTCCGGTGCGACGGGATCGGCGGCGGTGGCGATCACGGTGGCCCCGACGGCGACCACGGCCGCCCCGGCCACGGCCCCGGCGATGACGATTCGCTTGGCGGTGAACTTCACGGCTCCTCCCTCCTCCGCTGCTCAACGTAGGGAGGGAAGGAGCAGGTCACCTCGGCCGAAGGGGCGGTTCGGCGGTCGCGGGCTCGTCCTTTCGGCCGAGGTCCGGCGGCACCGGCCGGATCGCGGTGACCGGCTGGTCGACCGGCGCTGACCTGCGCGATCGGCGAGTGGACGGGCTTCGGACAGCGGGTCGAGCTCCGGCGCGCCCGCGGTGGTGACCGGCCGGCCCGCGTCCGGTCACGCCCGCGCCCGCCGCCACACCGCCAGCGCCGTCGCGGCCAGCGCACCTCCGGCCGCGGCGACCACGCCGTGGTGCCGGCTCGCCCACAGCTGCACGCTCCTCGGCGTCGCCTTGCCGTCGAACCGGCCGTGCGCACCGAAATCCCGGTCGCGATCCGCCGGCGACCACAGGTTCTCCGGCTGGTGCGGCGGCTTCTTCGCTCCCGTCTGCTGGGACCGGTAACCGGTCCGGGCGAGGTACCGATCGAGGACACCCGGCGCGACGGCGTTCGCGAGCAACGTGCCGACCGTGCTGCCGCCGACCCAGTACTCGCGGCGGCGCGGGTGCTCGGCCGCGTGCACCACCGCGCGGGCCGCGACCTCCGGCTGGTAGATCGGCGGCACCGGCTGGGCCTGGTCCGGCAGCTTGGACCGGACCCACGAGAACTGCGGCGTGTTGACTGCCGGCATCTGCACCATCGTCGTGCGGACGTGGCTGCCGTCGTGCAGGAGCTCGCAGCGCAACGCCTCGTTGAACCCCTGGATCGCGTGCTTCGCACCGCAATACGCGCTCTGCAACGGGATGCCGCGGTACGCCAGCGCCGAGCCGACCTGCACGATCGTGCCGCGGTCGCGCGGCTTCATCCGGTGGAGGGCGGCCATCGTGCCGTGGACGTAGCCGAGGTAGCTCACGTCGGTGACGCGGCGGAACTCGTCCGGCTCGATCTCGGCGAACGGCGCGAACACCGACGTGAACGCCACGTTCACCCACACGTCGATCGGGCCGAGTTCCTGCTCGACCCGGGAAGCGGCGGCGTCGACCTGGCCGAACTCGGCGACGTCGGTGGGGATGGCGAGCGCCGTCCCCCCGCTTCGGGTGACGTCTTCCGCGGCGGCTTCGAGCCCTTCCTTCCCCCGCGCCAGCAGGGCGACCCCGGCCTCCCGGGCACCGAAGGCCCGCGCGACGGCGCGGCCGATGCCCCCGCTGGCCCCGGTCACGACGACGACCTGGTTCATGATTGCCTCCGTTTTCCGGTACCCGCCTACGCGGAGCGACCGGGCCGCCCGATCGTCGTCACCGGCTCTTCCCCGGCAGGAACTCCTGCAGCTTCGTCTTGACCCCCTGCGCCACGAGGTGGAACGCGTCGGGGTCGCCCTTCAGCACCGCCTGGGCGGCCGACTTCACCTGCTCGAAGGTGGCGTGCGGCGGGATCGGCGGCACGTCCGGGTCGCAGCGGACGTCCAGCACCGCCGGCTTGCCCGCGGTGAGCACGGTGTCCCAGGCCGAAGCGAGCTGGTCCGGCTTGTCGACCGTGACGGCCGCGAGCCCGAGCGACAGCGCGAAACCGGCGTAGTCGACGTCCGGCAGGGTCTGGGACTCCTCGAACTTCGGCGCGCCGCCCATCGCGCGCAGCTCCCAGGTGACCTGGTTGAGGTCGTTGTTGTGGAAGACGCAGATCACGCAGCGGGGGTCGCTCCACAGGTGCTGGTAGCGCGCGATGGTGATCAGCTCGGCGAGGCCGTTCATCTGCATCGCGCCGTCGCCGACGAGGGCGATCACCGGCCGGTCGGGGTGGGCGAACTTGGCCCCGATGGCGTAGGGCACGCCGGGGCCCATCGTGGCCAGCGTGCCCGACAGCGAGCCGCGCATGTCGCCGCGCATGCGGAGGTTGCGGGCGTACCAGTTGGTGGACGAGCCGGAGTCCGCGGTGACGATGGCGTTCTCCGGGATCCGCTTCGACAGCTCGTTGACGATGGCCATCGGGTTGACCGGATCGGCCTCGACGGCGGCTTCCCGGTCGACGGTCTCCCACCAGGAAGCGACGTTCTTCTCGATCGTCTCGCGCCACGAGCGGTCCGGCTTGCTCGCCAGCTTCGGCAGCAGGGCGCGCAGCGTGGCCGCGCTGTCCCCGACCAGGTTCACTTCGGTCGGGTAGCGCATCCCGATGAGCCGGCCGTCCAGGTCGATCTGCACCGCGCGCGCCTGCCCGAAGTCCGGCAGGAACTGGCTGTACGGGAAGTTCGAGCCGACGATCAGCAGCGTGTCGCAGTCGCGCATCAGCTCGTAGCTCGGCCGGGTGCCGAGCAGCCCGATCGAGCCGGTCACCCACGGCAGGTCGTCCGGCAGGACGTCCTTGCCCAGCAACGCCTTGGCGACGCCGGCCCCGGTGACCTCGGCGACCTGGCGGACCTCTTCGGCCGCGCCCCGTGCGCCCTGCCCGACCAGGATGGCGACCTTCTCACCGGCGTTGAGGACCTCGGCCGCGGCGTCGATGTCCTGCTCCGGGGGGACCGGCCGGGACCACGCCGTGCCCGGCGGGCTGGAGGGCACCTGCTTGAACGCGTGCTGCGGCGGCGAGTACGCCTCCTCCTGCAGGTCCGCCGGGATGATCAGGGCGGTCGGGCAGCGGGACGACTCGGCCGTCCGGATGGCCCGGTCGAGCGCGTTCGGCAGCTGCTCGGCGACGTTGACCTCGACGAGGTATTCGCTCGCGACGTCCTTGAACAACGCCTGCAGGTCGACCTCCTGCTGGTAGCTGCCGCCCATCGCGCTGCGCGCGGTCTGCCCGACGATCGCGACCACCGGAACGTGGTCGAGCTTGGCGTCGTAGAGCCCGTTGAGCAGGTGGATCGCGCCCGGGCCCGACGTGGCCATGCAGACGCCGACCTTGCCGCTGAACTTCGCGTAGCCGACGGCCGAGAACGCGGCCATCTCCTCGTGCCGGGCCTGCACGAAGCGAGGCTGGTCGTCCGCCTTGCCGAACGCGGCGACGAGCCCGTTGATGCCGTCGCCCGGGTAGGCGAAGACCTGCTCCACACCCCACTCGCGCAGGCGCTGGAGCAGGTAGTCACCGACTGTCTGGCTCATGAGTACTCCCTTTGGCGTGCGGTGCCGCTTCGGTGAGCGCCTCGTGGACCCGGCGGGCCACCACGGCGGGCTGCGGCCGCACCGGATCGGGCCACCGGACCAGGACCGCGGGCTCTTCCGCGCCGTCCGGTTCCACGGCGAGGCACCACCCGCTGCCGTCGGTCCACGACAGCATCAGCAACCGGCCCGCGCGCCGGGCGCCCAGGGCGATGTAGGCGGTCGACGGACTGCCGTATTCGCTCCACGACGCGGCCGGCTCGACGCGCAGCAGCTCGGCGACGGTCTCGACGTAGTCGCGCAGGGCCGTGGCCTCGACGTGCCCGGGATCCGGTTTCACCGGCGCGGACGCCTCCTTTCGTGGTCACCCGTCGGCGCTCACGAAATCGCTGTACCCGCTCTCGCCGTCTATCATACTTGCGTGACGCAAACTTGGGTGGAGTCGGACGGTACGGATGCGGCCCTGGCCGCGCTGCGGGCGATGGTGCTCATCGCCGACTCGACCGTCGAGCAGAACACCGAGCAGCTGACGCTCACCCAGTTCCGCGCCCTGCGGGTGGTGGTCGACCGGACCCCGGTGACGATGGGCCGGGTGGCCCGCGAGCTGGCGATGAACCCGTCGTCGGTCACCCGCGCGTGTGATCGCCTGGTCGCGCTGAACCTGCTGGAAAAGGCCCCCAACCCGCTGAACCGGCGGGAGACGCTGCTCGCCCCGACCGGGCCGGGGCGCCAGCTCGTGGACCGCGTCGACCGCGACCGCCGCCGGGTGCTGGCGAGCGTCCTCGGCCGGCTCGACCCGCCGGCGCGGGCGGCCGCGATCGCCGCGTTCGAGCGGTTCGCCGGAGCGGTCGAAGCGGACGAATCGGAATCCCGCTCACTTTTGCGTCGCGCAAACTAAATTCCGGGAAACGACGTTTGCCCGCGGGGATCGCGGGTACCCGGCGCCAACCGAGTCGTGATCGGAGGTCCTTGCGGTGGGAAAGCGCGACGGAATCGCCGAGCCCTGGGGGACCAGAACGCCCTACGGGCCGGGGGAGCCGTGGCCGGTGCGGGTGGACAGCCACCTCGCCGACGGACTGCGGCCGGACGACGTCGACCGCTGGGTCCGGAGCGCCGCGGTGCTGCACTCGAACGGCGACGGGCTCGACATCGCGGTCGCCGGCGGCCGGATCGCCGGGGTCCGCGGCCGCGCCGACGACCGCGTCAACCACGGCCGGCTCGACCCGAAGGACCTCTTCGGCTGGCAGGCGAACGCGTCGCCGGACCGCCTGACGACGCCGCTGGTGCGCACGAACGGCGAGCTCGCCGAGGCGAGCTGGGACGAAGCGATGGACCTGATCGTCCGGCGCAGCAAGGAACTCCTCGCCGAACAGGGTCCGGGCGCGCTCGGTTTCTACACCAGCGGCCAGCTGTTCGCCGAGGAGTACTACACGCTCGCCGCGATCGCGCGCGGCGGGCTGGGCACCAACCACCTCGACGGCAACACCCGGCTCTGCACGGCGACCGCGGCCGCGGCGCTGAAGGAGTCCTTCGGCTGCGACGGCCAGCCGGCGTCCTACACCGACGTCGACCACGCCGACGTCATCGCCCTCTTCGGGCACAACATGGCCGAAACGCAGGCCGTCCTGTGGTCGCGCGTGCTCGACCGGCTCGCCGGGCCCCGGCCGCCCGCGGTGCTGTGCGTCGACCCGCGGGACACCCCGGTCGCCCGGGCGGCGACGCTGCACCTGGCGCCGCTGCCCGGGACCAACCTCGCCCTGATGAACGGGCTCCTGCACGAGGTCATCGAGCACGGCTGGGTCGACCGCGAGTACGTCGACCGCTGCACGGTGGGCTACGACGACCTCGCGGCGCTGGTCGCGGACTACCCGCCCGTGCGCGCCGCGGAGCTCACCGGCGTCGATGCCGGGCTCATCCGCGAAGCCGCCCGGCTGCTCGGCTCGGCGGAGCGGCTGCTGTGCACTGTGCTGCAGGGCTTCTACCAGTCGCACCAGGCGTCCGCGGCCGCCGTGCAGGTCAACAACCTCGTGCTGCTGCGCGGCATGCTGGGCAAGCCCGGCGCCGGCGTGCTGCAGATGAACGGCCAGCCCACCGCCGAGAACACGCGCGAATGCGGCGCCGACGGCGACCTGACCGGGTTCCGGAACTGGGCCAACGACGCGCACGTGGCCGAGCTGGCGTCGCTCTGGAACGTCGACGTCGGCAAGATCCCGCACTACGGGCCGCCGACGCACCTGATGCAGATGCTGCGCTACGCCGAAACCGGCACCCTGCGGTTCCTGTGGGTGTCGGCGACCAACCCGGCCGTGTCGCTGCCCGAGCTGCACCGCATCCGGTCCATTCTGGACTCGTCGCGGCTGTTCCTGGTCGTGCAGGACGCGTTCCGCACCGAGACCGCCGAATTCGCCGACGTCGTGCTGCCCGCGGCGATCTGGGGCGAGAAGACCGGCACGTTCACCAACGCCGACCGCACGGTGCATCTGTCGGAGAAGGCCGTCGAGCCGCCCGGGCAGGCGCGTCCGGACCTGGACATCTTCCTCGACTACGCGCGGCGGATGGACTTCCGCGGCAACGACGGCGAACCGTTCCCGCAGTGGCACGACGCCGAAACGGCGTTCGAGGCGTGGAAACGCGCGTCCGCGGGCCGGCCGTGCGACTACAGCGGCTTGAGCTACGCGAAGCTGCGCGAGGCGGGCGGGATCCAGTGGCCGTGCACTTCGGACAGTCCGAACGGGACCGAACGGCTGTACGCCGACGGGAAGTTCTTCGCCCAGCCGGACTACTGCGAGAGCTACGGCCGCGACCTCGTCACCGGGGCGCCGATGGAGCCCACCGAGTACCGGGCGATGAACCCGGACGGCAAGGCCATGCTCAAGGCCGCCGAGTACCTCCCGCCGCACGAGACGCCGGACGAGGACCACCCGTTCTCCCTGATCACCGGCCGGACGATCCACCACTTCCACACCCGCACGAAGACCGGCCGGGCGCCGGAGCTGCGCGCGGCCGCGCCGGAGGTGTGGCTCGAGGTGTCCGAACGCGACGCGGCGGCCGCGGGGCTCGCCGAAGGCGACCTCGCGGAGGTCTCGACCCGGCGCGGGGCGGTCCGCGCCCGGGTCCGCGTCGGCGGCATCCGCGACGGCGTGCTGTTCCTGCCGTTCCACTACGGCTACTGGGATGTCGAGCACCCGGCGGGCAAGGACGGCGACCGCGCGGCCAACGAGCTGACCTTCACCGACTGGGACCCGGTGTCCAAACAGCCGCTGTTCAAGACGGCCGCGGCCGCGCTGCGCAAGGTCGCCGCCGTCGCGGCACCGCGGCCCGAGCCGGTGCCCGCCGCCGTCGACGAGGAGGTCG
>NZ_MUMI01000532.1 GCF_002155975.1 Amycolatopsis kentuckyensis | reverse complement strand
CGCGCGCACCGGCCTGGCCGTCCCGCTCGTGCAGGCCAACGCCGAGCACCTGCCGCTCGCCTCCGCCAGCTTCGACGCGGCCTGCTCGGCCTTCGGCGCGATCCCGTTCGTGGCGTCGGTGGACGCGGTCTTCGCCGAGGTGCACCGGGTGCTGCGACCGGGCGCGCCGTGGGTGTTCTCGGTGACGCACCCGATGCGGTGGATCTTCCCCGACGACCCGGGCCCGCAGGGGCTCACCGTCACCCAGCCGTACTTCGACCGCACGCCGTACGTCGAGGTCGACGAGGAGGGCACCGCCACCTACGTCGAGTACCACCACACGCTCGGCGACTACGTGCGCGCGCTGGCCGGGGCCGGGTTCACCCTGACCGACCTGGTCGAGCCGGAGTGGCCGGCCGGGCACACGCGGGTGTGGGGCCAGTGGAGCCCGCTGCGCGGCAAGCTCTTCCCGGGTACCGCGATCTTCCGCACGCACCGCTCGTGACCACCCTCGAGGAGCAGCAGAACGCGCGGTTCGCCGCGCTCGATCCGCTGCTCCCGCCGATCGCGGCCCCGCCGTCGCCGTCGAACGAGCCGCTGGTGGTGACCGCAGGCGGGCGCAAGGCGGGCGGCCTGCTGACGCAGGTCGTGCACGCGCCGGGGTCCTGGCCCACCCTCTGGGGGCCGTCGGACATCCGGGACCTGACCGCAGTGCCGGGCGACAGCGGCGCGGCGGGCCTCGCCGCGCTGCTGGGCGCGTGGCGCGACCGGCTGCGCGGAACGCCCGCCGGCCCGGACTCGGCCTGCTCGCTGACCTGGCCGAGCCGTGACGCCGAAGGGTCCGCGGTGCTCCTGGCGCACGGGTTCGCGCCGATGACGTGCCTGGCCGTGCGGGCCCCCGAGCCGCCCGCCGGCCCCGGGACGGCACCGGTGACCGTCCGCAAGGCCGGGGAAGGCGACGTCGACGCGCTGACCGAGCTGCGGCTGGCCGAGTGGCGCTACACCTCGCTGGTCGGCACGGCGGTGCCGCGGCCGGGGGCCCGGGCGCTGCTGCGCGCCGAAGTCGTCCGCTCGCTGCGCTTCAGCGGGCTGGTCTGGCTCGCCGAAGAGGACGGCGGCGTACCGGCCGGCCTGGCCTCCTGCGCGCTGGCCTCGGCGGCGCCGGGCAACTCCGTCCACGGCCGGCTGCTCCCGGGCCGCTGGGGGTACGTCGACACGCTGTCGGTCGCGCCCGCGGCCCGCGGCGGCGGGGTCGGCCGGGCGCTGATGGCGGTGGCGCACCGGGCGCTGCTGGAGCACGACGTGCGCGGGACGTTCCTGTTCTACCATCCGGCGAACCCGCTTTCGCCGGTGTTCTGGCACCGGCAGGGTTATCGTCCTCTGTGGACCATGTGGCTCCGCCGCCCGGCCTGGTCCTGACCACTGGCGGTTTCCCGGGGTACGGGTGGCGGAGCCCGGGATCGACACACGCACCGAGGGGGACCCATGGGCATCGCCGAGCCGCTGCTCGCGGCGCACCGAGCGCGCTTCGCCGCCGTCGACGCACTCCTGCCGCCGCCCGCGCCGCCGCCCGGCGGCGAGCGCCTGGACGCGGCGACCGCGGACGGCACGCAGGTCACCGGGGTGCTGCAGCGCCTGCGGTTCGCGCCCGGCGACGTCCCGATGCTGTGGTCGGCCGCCGACACCTGGCAGCTCTTCCCGTACTTCGGCGACACCGGCACCGAAGGCGCGGACGTCCTGTTGCGCGCACTGAAGGGCCGGCTGGAGGCGGAGGAGACCGGCGACGACTCGGCGTGCGTGGTCGTCTGGCCCAGCCGGGACGCCGAAGCGATCCGCGCCTTCCTCGACCACGGTCTCGTGCCGCTCTCCGCGGTCGGCGTGCGCACCGCGCGCCCGCCGGAGGCCCTGCCGGAGGTTTCGGTCCGGCGTGCCGGGCCGAACGACTACGACACCGCGCTGAAGCTGGCCGAGGCGACGTTCGACTACACGGGGCTCGTCGCCGCGCCGCGCCGCGCCAACACCGCCGCCCTGCTGGGACCCGCCCTGCGGACGGCCCTCGCCGAGAGTGAGCCGCTCGTCTGGGTGGCCGAAGAGGACGGGGAAACCCGCGCGCTCGCGCACTGCGCGTGGGTGGACGCGACCCCGGGCAGCGAGGCGGCCGAACTGCTCCCGCTCGGCCGCTGGGGGTACGTGAACAATGTCGTCACCCTGCCGGGCGAGCGCGGCGGGGGCTTCGGCCGGGCGCTGATGGCCCACGTGCACCGGGAGCTGCACCGCGGCGGCGCGACCCGCACGTACCTGTACTACAACCCGACCAACCCGCTGTCCTCGGTGTTCTGGCACCGGCAGGGCTATCGTCCACTGTGGACGACGTGGGAGGTGCGCCCGGCGGCGGCGCTGCGCTGATCCACGCGCCGGTGAACCACCCACAAGTGTGACGTGCGTCCGGTGATCTTGCCGCGGCCTCCCGCCGGGACTAGTTTTTGAACTGACCGGTCAGTTCAAAAGTTCGCGAAGCGGGAGAAATCGTGCAGGTCCGAGCCGATCGGGTGTCCCTCGAAGGGCACCACGGCACCTTGTTACCGCCCACCTCGCTGACCGTCGGCGAGGGCGACCTGGCGATCGTGCACGGTGAACCCGGCGTCGGCGTCACGGCGTTCGGCCTCGCGCTGGCCGGCCGGCTCAAGCCGACCACCGGCACGGTGCACGCCGAGGGCGTCGATGCCCCGCTGACCGAGCTCGTCGCGGTCGTCGACGCCCCGCGCGTCAGCGAACCGGACGACGCGCTGCCCCTGCGCGTGGTCGCCGGCGAGGAGCTGGCGCTGGCCCACCGCCCGGCGGGCAAGGAGGACGTCGCCCGCTGGCTCGCCGAGCACGACGCCGCGCCGTTCGCCGGCACCCGCTTCGAGAACCTCGCCCCCGCGCTGCGGACGCGGCTGCTCGCCGAGCTGGCCGCCGAGCGCAAGGGCGTGCGGGTGCTCGTGCTCGACACCCCCGACCGGCACACCAGTGACGTCGCCGGCTGGGCCGGGCTGGCGCGCGAGCTGGCCGAACGCGGCCTCGCCGTCGTCGTGCTGACCGCGACGACCCCGCTGTCCGCGCTGCCCTTCACCCCCGCGCTCGTCGGCGCGGCCGAGCAGCCCGCGCCGCAGCACTTCGCTCCCACGGGCGTCCCAGCAGTCCCCGAACCCACCGAAGAGCTCGCCGAGAGCACTGACGGAGTCTCCGAATGAACGCCTTCCGGATCGCGCGCAACGAGCTGCGCCGCCTTTCCACCGGCACCCTGCCGAAGCTCGCGCTGGTCGCGCTCGTGCTGGTGCCGCTGCTCTACGCGTCCTTCTACCTCTACGCGAACTACGACCCGTACGGCCGGCTCGACAAGCTGCCCGCCGCGGTCTTCACCAGCGACACCGGTGCGAAGGACTCCAGCGGCCACGAGCGCAACGTGGGCCGCGAAGTGACCGACGAGCTGGTCAAGTCCGGCACCTTCCAGTGGCACGAGGTGTCCGAGCAGGAGGCCCGCGACGGCGTCCGCGACGACAAGTACTCGTTCGCGATCGGCATCCCGAGCGGCTTCTCCGCCGCGCTGCTGTCGGTCGGCAACTTCCAGCCGCAGCAGGCGACGATCACGCTGACCACCAACGACGCCAACAACTACCTCTCCGGCACCATCGCCAAGCAGGTCGCCGAGCAGGTGCGCAAGACGATCGCGGAGAAGGTCGGCAGCGAGGCCGCGGACCGGTTCCTGGTCGGCTTCTCCACGATCTACGCCAAGATCCAGGAGGCCTCGACCGGCGCGTCGCAGCTCGCCGACGGCGCCACGCAGCTGAAGTCCGGGCAGCAGCAGCTGGCCGACGGCGCGGCGAAGCTCGCGGACGGCTCGTCGACGCTGGCGACCGGCCTCGGCACGCTCAAGAGCGCCACCGCGTCCCTGCCGTCGCAGACGCAGCAGTTGGCCAACGGCGCCTCGCAGGTGGCCGCCGGTGACCAGAAGGTCGCCGACGCCGCTTCGGTCGCCGCGACGGCGTCGTCCGACATCCAGGGCAAGCTCGACGGCTACCGCACCCAGCTGGTGACGGACCTGCGCGGCGCCGGCGTGCCGGAGACCCAGGTGCAGGCGATCGTCGCCAAGGCCGACCAGCTGCGCTCCCCCGTCGACCAGGCCAACAGCAAGATTCAGCAGGCCAACGGCGACCTCGCGAAGCTGGCCGACGGCGCCCGCCAGGTGTCCGACGGCGCGGCGAAGCTGGCCGCGGCGTCCCCACAGCTGGCGAGCGGCATCGCCCAGGCGTCCGACGGCGCGAACCAGCTGCGTGACGGCGCGTCCCAGCTCAGCGACGGCGAGAAGACGGCCGTCAACGGCACCACCCAGCTCGCCGACGGCGCGGTGAAGCTGCGCGACGGGCTCGCGGCCGGGCTCAAGCAGATCCCGAACCCCGACGACCCGACCCGCTCGGCGACGGCCAACACGATCGCGGACCCGGTGGCGGTGAACGCCAACGGCGAGGCGTCGGCCGGCACGTACGGCGCCGGCCTCGCCCCGTTCTTCATCTCGCTGGCCACCTGGATCGGCGCGTTCGTGCTGTTCCTGATCCTGCGCCCGCTCTCGACGCGCGCGCTGACCGCGGGCGCGGCACCGTTCCGCGTCGCGGCCGGCGGCTGGCTGTCCTCGGCGCTGCTGGGCACGGCGCAGGTCGTCGTCCTGTTCGGCGCGGTGACCTGGCTGGTCGGCATCCACATCGCCCACCCGCTGGAGGCGATCGGGTTCGCCGTGCTGGTCTCGCTGACGTTCACCTCGGTGGTGCACGCGCTCAACGCGTTCTTCGGCGCGGTCGGCAAGTTCCTCGGCCTGGTGCTGCTGGTGCTGCAGCTGGTGAGCGCGGGCGGCACGTTCCCGTGGCAGACGATCCCGGACGCGCTGTACCCGCTGCACGTGGTGCTGCCGATGGGCTACGCGATCGACGGCTTCCGCCACCTGTTCTACAGCGGCGCCTCGACGGGACGGCTGCTCGGTGACATCGGCGTGCTGCTGGCCTACCTCGTGGGCGGGATCCTGGTGTCCACATTGGCCGCCCGCAAGCGTCGCGTTTGGACGGTGTCGGCCCTCAAGCCCGAGCTGAGCCTGTGAGCGGCGCGACGAAGCAGAAGCTCTTCGAGGCGACGCTTGAGCTCTCGAAGAGCCGGGGCCTGGTGGGCTTGACGGTCGACGACATCGCGGCGGCGGCGGGCGTCGCGAAGGGCACGGTCTACTACAACTTCGGTTCGAAGGACGGCCTGGTCGACGCCCTGCTGCGGTACGGGGTGGACATGCTCGCCGCCCGCCTGCGCTCGGCGGTGTCCGACGGTGATCCGCTGGACGTGATCGAGGCGCAGGTCGACACGACGCTGGAGTTCATCGCGCAGTACCCGGGGTTCTCGCAGATCCTGGTGAGCGAGCTGTGGCGGACGCCGGGCCAGTGGCACGGGACGCTGTCGCTGCTGCGCGAGGAGATCATTTCGATCGTGAAGCAGCAGTTGTCCCGACTCGACGAGCAGGGGCGGTTGCCGGAGGGAGTCGAAATCCCGACGGCGGCGGCGGGGCTGTTCGGCACGATGCTGGTGGTGGCGCTGGACTGGCAGGTGTTCGGACCGCACCGAACCCGCGCGGAGGTGCGGGACGCGGTGATGGTGCTGATCCGGGGCTTGGGCCGGCGCTAGCCGCTTTCGCCCGGCTGCGCCCGCTTGCGTGCAGCCGGGCCCGCTTGCGTGCAGCCGGGCCCGCAGGGGCGCCCCCCGTTTTCCACGCTATCAGCCGGCACCGACAATTCCGGGCGCCCGCAACCGGGGTCAGCCGCGGTCTTCGATCCTCGCCCGGACCGCCGCCGCGTACGTGTCGACCGCTGTGGCCGCTGCTGTCAGCTCGCAGGGGCCGTCGATCAGGAGCCTCTTCGCCGGGGTGTACGCCTGCTCGATCTCCGGGTCGCCCACCAGTCCCTGCTCGCGGGCCAGCTCGAGGTCGCCCGCCAACCGGGCTCGCAGCTCCTCGCGGCGGGCCACCAGCCCGTCGAGGACCGCCCGCTGGCGGCGGCCGTCCTCGACCGCCGGGGCCACCGCGTGCTCGTGGCTGTCGATGTGGCGCTCGACCCACTCCGCGTCGCCGTCCACCTCTGCCGAACGGAGCTGCTTCAGCGCGCCCTTCAGCCGCTGCGCCCGGGCCGGCAGCATCGCGACGCCCGTGAAGCGCGTCGCCACCCGCAGCTGGTACGCCTCGATCTCGGCCAGCTCCGCCACCGCCTGGGTCAGGACCTCCAGGCGGCCGGCGAGGTCGTCCGGGGCCGGGCGGGCCTGGCCGGTGCTCGCCCGCACCGCCGCCACCCCCGGCGACGACTCTTCCCGGAAGCCCAGCAGCAGACGCAGCCCCAGCTCGGCCGCGCGGCCGGCGAGCGGGGCCAGCACCTCGCCGACGAGCCGGTCGGGCTCGGCCGAGTCGTCGATCGCGTCGACGACCAGCGTGCGGCCCGCGACCCCGGTCGTGAGCCGGTCGGCGATGCGGTGGCGGACCGCGTCGGCCGTGCGGCCGGTCGCGTCGACCGCCAGGTCCACGCTGCCCGGCGGCGGCATCTGGCCGAACGCCTGCGGCAGGCCGGGCACACCGAGGGAACGTTCCCGGTCGGCGAGCACGATCCCGAACCGCAACGCCGCCGCGACGGGCGAGCCGGCCTCGCCGGTGTCGACGACCCAGACCGTCCCCGGCTCGGCGTTGGCGAACCAGTCGGCGACGCGCTGCACGAAGGAGACGTCGACGGCCTCGCCGACCGGACGCGAGAAGCTCGCGTCGACGGCCGGGCTGCCGGACGTCCAGATGCTCAGCTGGGGCAGGTGCCCCAGCATGGTCTCGACCGGGACCATCCAGGTGCCGGTGTCCTTGCCGACGACCATGCCGACGACGTGACCGGTCGCCTCGTCGATCACCGCCGTGCCGCCGAAGCCGGGGCCGAGGGGTTCGGCCTCGGCCGTGCGGAAGAGGCGGACCCACTCGCCGCCGGTCTGCTCGGGGCCGCCGAGCCGGGCGAGCGTCCAGCGGCCGACCGAGCCGGGCGGGAACCCGAACGCGCGGACGAGCTGGTGCTCGCCGAGCGGCATGCGGTGCAGCGGGGCGCGGAACACGCGGGATTCGGGACGCTCCAGGCGCAGCAGGGCGAGATCGCCGTGGCCGCCACCGTCGGAGGGCACCCAGCAGCCTTCGACGACGGTCGCCGTGGCGGGCATGGCTTCGGCCAGGCCGACGAAGTCGACGCTCAGCGCGGATCGTGGACCACCGGCGGTCTCGACGACGTGCGCGCTCGTGAGCACGTGGTACTCGTCCAGTACCGTGCCCGCCCCGCACACCCGGCCGAGTTCGTCGTGCAACCGGACCCGCCAGCGTCGTCGCTCACGCTCGAACCCCATTCGGCGGACCCTACGCCGTGATCGCCGCGCGCCGCCGCCGACCTCCCTACCCAGGGGTAATGGCTCACCCGAACGGAGTCATCCGTTCGGCACAACGCGCGTTCAGAAGCGGCCGAACACGCGGCTGCCGGGCGCGGCCGGGTCGTCGCCGGCCCAGAACTCGAACCAGTGCCGGGAGAACTCTTCTCGGGACAGGCGGCCGTCGCCGTCAGAGTCGAGGAGGGCGAAGACGTCATCGGACGGTGTGCCGACGCCGTTCCAGGCCGCGATGAGGCGCTCGTACTCCGTCGCGGAGATGACGCCGTCGCCGTTTTCGTCGACGGCCTCGAACATCGCCTCGGCCGTGCCGATGACCGCGCCCGGCATCGCCGGCAGGGCGTCGACGACCTGGAGCACCTGGTCGAGGCTGACTTTGCCGCCACCGCCCGCGGCGGTGTCGAGGGTGCTCCACCAGCCCATCAGGACCGCGGTGAGCTTCTGCCCGTCCGGCGTGCCCGCGTCGGTGCCGCGGAGGTCGAGCCACCTCGCGGTGAGCGCCCGGAAGTCGGTCTCCGTCAGGAACCCGTCGCCGTCGGCGTCCATCGCACCGAAGACGCCGGAGATCTTGCGCCGCTGGAAGTCACTGGCCATGGCGCCCAGCATCGTCGCGGCAGGTGACACCCGACGACGTCCGCCCGAGTAGTTCCGCGTCACGACCCGGTGATCCGGGCCGTGACGCTGCGTGGAAGTACTAGTGCGCGGCTTCGTTCCACGACCGGCCGTAGCCGACCGACACCTCGAGCGGCACCGCCAGCGCGTACGCCGAGCCCATGCCCTCGCGCACCAGCTGCTCCAGCTGTTCCTTCTCGCCGTCCGCGACTTCCAGCACCAGTTCGTCGTGGACCTGCAGCAGGATCCGGCTCTTCAGCTTCGCCTCGACCAGCGCGCGGTGGACGTTGAGCATCGCGACCTTGATGATGTCGGCCGCGCTGCCCTGGATCGGGGCGTTGAGCGCCATCCGCTCGGCCATCTCGCGGCGCTGGCGGTTGTCGCTGTTGAGGTCCGGCAGGTAGCGGCGGCGCCCGAAGACCGTTTCGGTGTAGCCGTTCTTCGCCGCGACGCCGACGACCGAGTGGAGGTAGTCGCTGATGCCGCCGAAGCGCGCGAAGTACGCCTCCATCTGTTCCTTGGCTTCTTCGGTGGAGATCCGCAGCTGCTGCGAAAGCCCGTACGCCGACAACCCGTACGCGAGGCCGTACGACATCGCCTTGACGCGGTAGCGCAGCTCCGGCGTGATCTCCTCCGGCGGCAGGGAGAACGCCCGCGACGCCACGAACGTGTGCAGGTCCTCGCCGGAGTTGAACGCCTCGATGAGCCCCTCGTCCTGCGAGAGGTGCGCCATGATCCGCATTTCGATCTGGCTGTAGTCCGCGGTCATCAGCTCGGTGAAGCCTTCGCCGACGACGAAGGCGTCGCGGATGCGGCGGCCTTCCTCGGTGCGGACCGGGATGTTCTGCAGGTTCGGCTCGGTCGAGGACAGCCGTCCGGTGGCCGCGATCGTCTGCAGCAGCGTGGTGTGGATGCGCCCGTCGTCGGCGACGGACTTGATCAGGCCCTCGACGGTCGTGCGCAGCTTCGTCGCGTCCCGGTGCTCCAGCATGTGCTGCAGGAACGGGTGCTCGGTCTTCTCGAACAGGCCCTGCAGCGCCTCGGCGTCGGTGGTGTAGCCGGTCTTGGTGCGCTTGGTCTTCGGCATGCCGAGCTCGTCGAACAGCACGACCTGCAGCTGTTTCGGCGAGCCGAGGTTGATCTGCTTGCCGATCACCGCGTACGCCTCTTCGGCGGCCTGCGTGACGCGTGAGAGGTAGTGCGCCTCGAGCGTGGTCAGCTGCTCCAGGTCGACGGCGACTCCGGCGGCCTCCAGTTCGGTGATCACCTCCAGCAGGGGCAGCTCCAGCTCGGCGAGCAGCTTCGCGCCGCCGATCTGCTCGAGTTCCTTCTCGAGGGCGCCGGCCAGCTCGAAGATCGCGCGGGCCTTGACCAGCTCGTCTTGGATCTCCTTCTGCTCCAGGCCTTCCGCGCCGCCGTCGAGCAGCGACAGCTGCCCGTCGCCGCCGTCGGTCTCCGAGCGCAGCTCGCGGTGGAGGTAGCGCAGCGCGAGGTCGTCCAGCTCGAACGTGCGCTGCCCCGGGCGCACGAGGTACGCGGCCAGCGCGGTGTCCATGGTGAGTCCGGCGAGGGCCCAGCCGCGGGCGCGGATCGCGTGCAGCGGGACCTTGAGGTCGTGGCCGGTCTTGCGGATGCCCGGATCGGCCAGCCAGGCGGCGAGCGCCGCGTCGTCGGCCTGGTCCATCGCCGTGACGTCGACGTACGCTCCTTCGCCGTCCGCCGTCGCGAAGGCGATCGCGCGCAGGTCGGACCGGACCGACGTGCCCACGGCGCGGAAGGACAGGGCCACCGGCTCCCCCGCGCCCGCGTGCGCGGTCAGCCACGCGCCCAGTGCGCCCGGGGCGAGCGCGGACCCCGAGACCTCGAAGCCTTCGTCGGCTTCCGGTTCGGCGCTCTGCAGCGTCGCGAACAGCCTGTCCCGCAGGACGCGGAACTCGAGCTCGTCGAACAGCGCGTGCACCGCTTCGCGGTCCCACGGGCGCAGCTCCAGCCCGGACGGCGCGATCTCCAGCTCGACGTCCCGGATCAGCTCGGTGAGCTGCCGGTTGAGCTGGACCGAGGACAGGTGCGCCCGCAGCGCGTCGCCGACCTTGCCCTTGACCTCGTCCACGCGGTCGATCAGGTCGCCGAGCGAGCCGAACTGCCTGATCCACTTGGCCGCGGTCTTCTCGCCGACGCCGGGGATGCTCGGCAGGTTGTCCGAGGGGTCGCCGCGCAGCGCGGCGAAGTCCGGGTACTGGCGCGGGGTGAGCCCGTACTTCTCCTCGACGGCGTCCGGGGTGAACCGGGTCATCTCCGAGACGCCGCGCTTCGGGTACAGCACGGTGACGTGCTCGGTGACCAGCTGCAGCGCGTCGCGGTCGCCGGTGCAGATGAGCACGTCGAAGCCGTCGGCCGTCGCCTGCGTGGTGAGCGTGGCGATGATGTCGTCGGCTTCGAAGTTCTCCTTCACCAGCGACGGGATGCCGAGCACCTGGAGGACCTCCTTGACCAGGTCCACCTGGCCGCGGAACTCGTCCGGCGTCGTGCTGCGGTTCGCCTTGTAGTCGGCGTACGTCTCCGAGCGGAACGTCTTGCGCGAGAGGTCGAACGCCACCGCGAGGTGGGTCGGCGCTTCGTCGCGCAGGAGGTTGATGAGCATCGAGGTGAAGCCGAAGACCGCGTTCGTGACCTGGCCGGTCTTGGTCCTGAAGTTCTCCGCGGGCAGGGCGAAGAACGCGCGGTAGGCCATGGAATGACCGTCGATCAGCAGCAGCTTCGGCCGCTCGGCGGTGGCGGTGGTTCCTGTGGCGTTGGCAACGGTCGTCTTCTCACTCGGGCTCACGGGGCCGAGTCTAGGCTGAGGGTCCGACACTCTTACGTGTCGCATAGGAAGAGGAGCACTGCGTGACCGAACGCGCCGCAGACGTCGCGGTCGAGAACTACGCCGGGATCGATCCGGCCGCCGCGGACCAGCAGCTGAACGACAAGGTCGGCATGAAGCTCCTGGAGGCCACCGCCGAACGCGTGGTCGGCACGATCCCGGTGGCGGGCAACCTCCAGCCGTACGGCCTGCTGCACGGCGGCGCGAACGCCGTGCTCGCCGAGGCGCTGGGCTCGACGGTCGCCGCGCTGAACGCGGGCCCCGACCGCGCGGCGATGGGGCTGGAGCTGTCCTGCACGCACCACCGGGCCGTCCGCGCGGGCACGGTCACCGGGGTGGCGACGCCGCTGCACGTCGGCCGCGGCACGATCACCGCGGAGATCGTGCTGACCGACGACGAGGGCCGCCGCACCTGCACCGCGCGGCTCACCTGCGTGGTCCGGGACCGGCCGCCGGGCGCCTGAGCCCCCGTGGACCTCGACCTCGCCCAGGTCCGGGCGTTCGTGGTGACCGCGGAGCAGCGCCACTTCGGGCGCGCCGCCCAGACGCTGTTCCTCACCCAGCAGGCGTTGTCGAAGCGGATCAAGAAGCTCGAAGACGCGCTCGCGACCCCGTTGTTCCTGCGCACGCCGCGCTCGGTCGAGCTGACCGCGGACGGCGAGCGGTTCCTCCCGCACGCGCGCGAGCTGGTGAAGGTGGCCGACGCCGCCGTCGCCGCGATGGGCGCCGAGGACCGGCCGCTGCGCCTCGACCTCGTCGACCACCGGCTCTCGCCGATGTTCCTGCTCCGGCGGCTGGCCGCGCACGAACCGGGGCTGCGCATCGACCGGGTCGCCGGGCGCGGGTTCGCCAACGCGATCGACCCGCTGCTGTCCGGGGAGCTCGACGCCGCCTTCGGCCGGGTGACCGGCTGCGGGCGGCCGCTGCCGGACGAGCTGGAACACCGGCCGGTCCGGCTCGAGCCGCTGGTCGCCCTGCTGGCGCCGGAGCACCCGCTGGCCGTGCAGGACGTGCTGCGGCTGGAAGAGCTGCGTGCCGACGGGATCTGGCTGCCCGGGCTCGGCGGGCCGGCCGAATGGCTGTCCTACCTGCACGAGCTGTGCGGGGAGTTCGGCGTCCCGATCGACGACTCCGGCGTCAGCTACGACCTGCGGCACACCCTGGAACAGACGCGGTACGGCAAGCGGCGCGTCACCCTGGCCGGCGCCGACATGGAACTGGCGCCCGACCTGAACCTCAAGGTGCTGCCGTTCGAGCCGTCCCCGCTGTTCCCGTGGTCGCTGGTCTGGCGGCGCGGCAAGGCGCACCCAGCGTTGCGGCGGCTGCTGGCCGTCGCCGGGCGCACCAGCCGCGAAGAGGACTGGTGCGCCTACGACCCGGAGCACGCCTGGCTGCCCTCCGGCGACGTCAGCCTCGCAACCGCCGCGCGAACCACTCGCTGAACGCGGCGTCGACGCGGGCCGCGGCCGGCGTCCCCGGCGGGAACTCGTGCGCCATCCCGTCGACCGTCACCAGCTCGGCCCCCAGCTTCGCGTGCAGCGCCTCCGCGGGCTCGCGCACGGCGACGTCGTCGTCCGCGCCGACGACCTGCAGCAGCGGCGCGGTCAGCTCGGCGGCCCGGTCCACGTAGTCGTAGCGCGCCGCGACCGCGCGGGAGCGCTCGGTCCACGCGTAGGTCACCCCGAAGCGGCGCTCGTTGGCCGTGATCATCGGCGCGAGCTGGACGACCGGGCTGGCCACCGCCGCGGCCGCGACGTCGGCGTCCCCGCGGGCCAGCACCTCCAGGGCCACGATCGCCCCGGCCGAGCCGCCGAACACCCCGAGCGGCCCGGTCGCGCCGGGCAGCCGGTCGCGCAGTTCGGCCAGCGCGGCCGGGAACTCGCCCGCGGCCTGCTCGGTCACCGGCTCGAAGACGTTGAGGACGGCGTCCTCGCTCGCGCGCCGGAAGACCTCCTCGGGGCCGCCCTCGGGCAGCCGTGCCCCGGAGAGCGGGAGCCCGAAGTACACGCGCCACGCCTGCAGGCCCGCCATCGGGACGGCGTCCGCCATCGCCCGTTCACTGGCCGGTACGTCCATCAGGTGCCAGCCCGCCACCAGCGCCGCCGGCACGTCCGGGGCAGGCGGCGGTACCGCCAGGAACGGCACCCCCGCCGCCACGCCCTCGATCAGTTCGCTCATCTCGCTCTCCTTCTTCTTCGGCTGTCACCAGCCAACCGCCGGAGGCCGGGGCGGGTCCAACAGCCGTTCCGGGGCCGGCGACAACCGTTGGTTGTGACGGCCGGGCCCGGGCGGGCGGCCGTTCGGGCAGACCTGACTTCGGGGGTGGTCCAGCCGGTCCCCCGAACCGGACGTAAGGTGCATCCCTACGGCGGTGCCGGCTCCGCCGGGACCCCGCCAGTGTGAACCGCGGGTCACCGGAAACCGGCCACGCACCGGTAGCCGAAATGGGCGATGACATACCGGTGAAACATCGCTGTCACCCATTCGCAGAACAGGCCCGGATACTTAGCATCGCTGCGTGACCAGCGGCGGCCTGTCGCGAAACATCGTTCGCCTTTTCGTGCAATTCGTGTCGGTTGCGATCGTCACGATGTGGACACAGAGTAGTGAGGCCGCCTGTGCACAAGACGGGCGAGAGGGATATCTTCCTGCCCTAACCTAGCCCCTGTGTCGGGGGCAACGCCTACCGGCGGCTGGTTGGTCATGGGAGGTAGTCGGTGTCAGGAGTGCGTTTTGGACGGGTTCTCGCCCTCGCAGCGGCGACGTCGCTCGCGCTGGCGGGCTGCGCCGGTGGCGGCTCGTCGAGCAGTGGTGACGGCAGCACGCTGAAGATCGGGTTCATGGGTGACCTGACCGGGGAGAACTCCGGGATCGTGATCCCGCCCCGCAACGGTGCGCAGCTCGCCATCGACGAGTACAACGCCACGAATCCGAAGACCAAGCTCGAGCTGAAGCCCTACGACAGCCAGGGCAAGCCCGACCAGGCGACCTCGCTGATCACCACGGCGATCGGCTCGGACAAGATCACCGCGCTGATCGGCCCGGCCTTCTCCGGCGAGTCGAAGGCCATCGGCGGCCAGCTCGAGCAGAACAAGATCCCGAGTGTCTCGCCGTCGGCGACCAACCCGGGCCTGGCGAAGAACAACTGGAGCTACTGGCACCGCGTCGTGGCGAACGACGACGACCAGGGCCCCGCCATCGCCAACTTCCTGATCACGGCGAAGTCGCCGAAGACGGCGTTCGTCCTCTCGGACGACCAGGAGTACAGCGTCGGCCTCGCGGACGCGTTCGAGAAGACCTTCAAGGAGAAGGGCGTCACGGTTCAGCGCGACAAGTTCCCGAAGGACGCGCCGGACTACTCCTCGACCGTGCAGAAGGTCAAGGCGGCCAACCCGGACATCATCACCTTCGGTGGCTACTACGCGCAGGGCGGCCCGCTGCTCAAGCAGCTGCGTGACGGCGGCGTGAAGGCCATCTTCGCCACCGGCGACGGTTCGCTCGACCCGCAGCTGGTCTCCGGCGCCGGTGCCGCGGCGGCCGAAGGCGCCGTCATCGGCTGCCCGTGCAACATCCCGGACGCGAGCACCCCGAGCGAGTTCGCCACCAAGTACAAGCAGAAGTTCAACGTCGACCCGGCGATCTACGCGACGGAGGGCTACGACGCCGCGACCGCCATCATCAACGCGGTCAAGGCGGGCAACACCACCGGCGAGACGATCAACAACTTCCTGAAGACCGCGGACTTCAAGGGCGTCTCGAAGCAGATCAAGTTCAAGGCCAACGGTGAGCCGGAGACGAACGCGATCTACGTCTACCAGGTGGTCAGTGGCGCGATCAAGAACCTCGGTGCGTCGACCGAAGCCAAGATCACCGGCTGACGCAGCGGGAGAACACCAGACGGGAGCGGGGGCGCTGTGCGAACACAGCACCCCCGCTCCCGGCCCGTATCCCCCTGTCCTTGCCCTGTCTCGTAAGGCGCTCACGTCATGTTGCAGACCCTGCAAGACCAGTTCCTCGGCAGCACCATCGGCGGACTGGTTCTCGGCTCCATCTACGCCCTCGTCGCCCTCGGCTACACAATGGTCTACGGCGTCCTGCGGCTGATCAACTTCGCCCACTCCGAAATCTTCATGATCGGGACGATGACGTCCCTGTTCATCCTGGCCAGCATCGCCACCTCCGGCAACATCGTGGTGGGCCTCGGTGCGATGATCCTGCTCCTGCTCGCGCTCATGCTCGCCTCCGCGGTCGTGTCCGGCGGTTCCGCGGTCGTGCTGGAGCAGGTCGCCTACCGGCCGCTGCGCAAGCGCGGCTCGTCGAAGCTCGCGGCCCTGATCTCCGCGATCGGCGCGTCGATCTTCCTGCAGGAGCTCTTCGCGCTGGTGATCATCCCCAACGTCTTCGAAAAGTCGGGCCGTGTCCCGCAGAACGCGCCGCGGTTCGTCGACCGCGACACGCTGTTCCCGGTCGGCAACGCCGTCGTCCGCACCGACCAGGTCCTGGTCATCATCGGCGCGGTGATCGTCATGGTGGTGCTGGACCAGCTCGTGCGGCGCACCCGCATCGGCCGCGGCATCCGGGCGACCGCCCAGGATCCCGAGGCCGCCGTGCTGATGGGCGTCTCGATCGACCGCATCGTGCGGATCACCTTCCTGCTGGGCGGCGCGATGGCCGGTGTGGCCTCCGCGCTCTACCTGATGGAACTGGAGAACACCGGCTACCGCGTCGGTTTCGTGCTCGGGATCAAGGCGTTCACCGCGGCAGTGCTCGGCGGTATCGGCAACCTGCGCGGCGCGCTCCTCGGCGGAATCGTGCTCGGCCTGGTCGAGAACTGGAGCGCGATCTTCCTCGGTTCCGAGTGGAAGGACGTCACGGCGTTCGTGGTCCTCGTGCTCGTGCTCATGTTCCGCCCCACCGGCATTCTCGGTGAATCCCTCCAGCGAGCTCGCGCATGAAAGGCGACGGTGTGACTACCCAGGAAAACACTCGCCGCTCGTTCCAGCCGGTCAACGGCGCGCGGGACTGGTGGCAGCACGCGCCGATGTGGCAGCGCTACCTCGTCTACATCGCCCTGATCGTGTTCGCGCTGATCCTCCCGGCTCCCTGGATCGGCTCGTTCATGTCGCCGGCCTCGGACTGGACGAGCGTCCTGATCTTCCCGATCGGGACCTACATCCTGCTGGCGATCGGCCTGAACATCGTGGTCGGCCTGGCCGGCATGCTGGACCTCGGGTTCGTGGCGTTCTTCGCGATCGGCGCGTACACCGTGGCGATCTTCGGCACGCAGTTCGGCTGGAACGTCTGGCCCACGATCCTGGTCGGGATCGTGCTCGCCGCGGTGTCGGGCGTCATCCTCGGCGCCCCGACCCTGCGGCTGCGCGGTGACTACCTGGCGATCGTCACCCTCGGGTTCGGGGAGATCGTCCGGATCACGGCGAACAACACCAACGCCATCGGCGGGGCCCGCGGGATCACCAACATCCCGCACCCCTCGCCGATCTTCGGCATGGAGTTCCTGCTCGACCCGGCGCCGTACTACTACCTGATCCTGGTCGCGATCGTGCTGGTGATCGTGTTCTCGGTGCGGCTGCAGAAGAGCCGGGTCGGGCGCGCGTGGGCCGCGATCCGCGAGGACGAGGACGCCGCCGAGCTGATGGGCGTGCCGACGTTCAAGTTCAAGCTGCTCGCCTTCGCGATCGGCGCGATGATCGGTGGCTTCGCGGGTGGCATCTACGCCAGCAAGGCCGTGTTCATCGCCCCGGACAACTTCCCGTTCATCCTGTCCGCGACGATCCTCGCCGCGGTCGTGCTGGGCGGCGCGGGCAACCTGCCGGGCGTCATCCTCGGCGCCTTCCTGGTGGCCTGGATCCCCGAGCGCCTCCGGTCCGTCGAGTGGCTGAAGCACCTGCTCGGCGACAAGGACCCGGCGGAGTTCCGGATCCTGCTGTTCGGCGCGGTCCTGGTGCTGATGATGGCGCTGCGGCCCGAAGGCATCCTGCCCTCACGACAACGAAAAGCCGAGCTGCGGGAAGGCACCGGCGGTATGGGCTCGCTCGGTGGCGAAGTGGCCGGACCGGGCACCGAAGCCCCGGCGGAGGTGGCCAAGTGAGTCCCTTGCTCGAATTCGACAACATCACGATGCGGTTCGGCGGTGTCACCGCCCTGCGCGAAGTGAACATCTCCATCAACGAAGGCGAGATCTTCGCCCTGATCGGCCCGAACGGCGCGGGCAAGACCACGGTGTTCAACGTGGTCACCGGCGTCTACCAGCCGACCGAGGGCCAGGTGCGCTTCGACGGCGACCGCATCGACGGGATGAAGCGCTTCCAGGTCACCAAGCGCGGCATCGCCCGGACGTTCCAGAACATCCGGCTGTTCCACAACATGTCGGCGCTCGAGAACGTCATGGTCGGTGCGGACGCGCACCACAAGACCGGCGCGATCGGCGCGGTGCTCGGCCTGCCGTGGCACCGCAAGGAGGAGAAGCGCGGCCGCGAGCGGGCGCGTGAGCTGCTCGACTTCGTCGGCATCGGCAAGGTGGAGCACGAGACCGCGAAGAACCTCTCCTACGGCGACCAGCGCCGGCTGGAGATCGCGCGGGCGCTGGCGACCGACCCGAAGCTGCTGCTGCTCGACGAGCCCGCGGCGGGCATGAACCCGGCGGAGAAGAACGCCCTGCAGGCGCTGATCCGCAAGATCCGGGACGACGGCCGGACCGTGCTGCTCATCGAACACGACATGGGCCTGGTCATGCACATCAGCGACCGGCTGGCCGTGCTCGACTTCGGGCAGAAGATCGCGGAAGGGCTCCCTCAGGAAGTGCAGACCAACCAGAAGGTCATCGAGGCGTACCTGGGGGTGGCCGAAGATGCTTCTTGACGTCCAGGACATCAACGTCCACTACGGCAAGATCGCCGCCCTCAAGGGCATGAGCATCCAGGTCGACGAGGGCGAGATCGTGTCGCTGATCGGGGCCAACGGCGCCGGCAAGACCACGACGCTCAAGACGATCTCGGGGCTGCGGCCGCTCACCAGCGGCCGGATCCTGTTCAACGGCCAGGACATCTCGAAGACCCCGGGGCACAAGCGCGTGCTGCTCGGGATCGGCCAGTCGCCGGAAGGCCGGGGCGTGTTCCCGGGCATGACGGTGCAGGAGAACCTCCTGATGGGTGCCTACACCCGCAAGGACGACCTCCAGGCCGACCTCGACGAGGTCTACGAGCTGTTCCCCCGGCTGAACGAGCGCCGGACGCAGTTCGGCGGCACGATGTCCGGCGGCGAGCAGCAGATGATCGCCATCGGCCGCGCGCTGATGACGAAGCCGAAGGTGCTGCTGCTCGACGAGCCGTCGATGGGCCTGGCGCCGATGCTGATCGCGCAGATCTTCGACATCATCCGGGAGATCAACAAGCGCGGCACGACGGTGCTGCTGGTCGAGCAGAACGCCCAGCAGGCGCTGAAGCTGTCCGACCGGGCGTACGTGCTCGAGACCGGTCGGGTGGTCAAGAGCGCCCGCGGGGTCGACCTCCTGGACGACCCGCAGGTCCGGGCCGCCTACCTCGGTGGCGACCTCGGCGTCTGAGGTTCTTTTCCAGGGGCCCGGCACTTCGGTGCCGGGCCCCTTTTTTCACAGCTTGATGTCGGTGCCGGTGACGTTCTTCATGTCGGTGATGGTGGGCCCGCCGAAGGCCCGCAGCGTGACCGGCTTCCGGTCCTTGGGGATGTCCCAGTAGAGGTCGAACTCGACGCGCACGCCGTGCCCGAGGTCGAACTGCCGTGGCTGGCGCTTGATGATCGTGGCCTGCTCTTCCGGCGGGTGGGGGGTGCCCTGGTCGTCGACGAGCAGCTGGCGCCCGGTGTCGAACAGGACGCTGGAGGTGCCGGTGTTGGTGACGACGAGCCGCAGCCGCACGAACTGGCCCTTGGCGGGGAACTCGGTGTGACTCCCGGTGATGCTGGGCAGCCCGGCGGCGAGGCCGATCAGGGTGAACTCGGTGTCGCCGTTCCTGGCGGGCGGCAGCTTGAGCGCGGTTTCGTCGGGCCGGACCTGCCGCGGCGGCAGCTCGTAGGTCGCCGGCGCGGGCGTGCTGGGCTGTCCAGCCTGGCAGCCTGCCGCGCTGAGGAGGACGACGACGGCCAGCAGGCGGAGTTTCACCTGGGTGATTCTGCCTGCCGGCCGTCGGTCCGGCTAGCTTCCGATGCTCTCGACGACCGCCTCGGCCACGGCCTTCATGGTGGTCCGCCGGTCCATGGCGGTGCGCTGGATCCACCGGAAGGCATCGGGCTCGGTAAGCCCCTGGCGGCTCATGAGCAGGCCCTTGGCGCGGTCGATGACCTTCCGCGTCTCGAGCCGGTCGGTGAGCCCGGCAACCTCGGCCTCGAGAGCCTGCAGCTCGGAGAACCGGCTGACGGCGAGCTCGATGGCGGGCACGAGATCCCGCTTGGCGAAGGGCTTGACGAGATAGGCCATGGTCCCGGCATCCCTCGCTCGTTCCACCAGATCCCGCTGGCTGAAGGCGGTGAGGATGACCACGGGAGCGATCCGGTCCCCGGTGATCTTGGCGGCGGCCTCGATGCCGTCGAGCTTGGGCATCTTGACGTCGAGGATCACGAGATCGGGCTTCAGATCGGTGGCGAGGGAGATGGCCTGCTCGCCATCCCCGGCCTCGCCGACGACTTCATAGCCCTCTTCACGCAGCATTTCGACGAGGTCGAGCCGAATGAGAGCCTCGTCTTCCGCAACGAGCACCCGACGCTGCGGCACGGTGTCGGCACCATTGGCCTCGGTAGCCTGATCGGTCACCGGGGTCCTCCTGAAGACTCGGCGGGTGTTGACGTCTCGCGGCGTTCCGCGAACCTGAAGCCTACCGGGAACGATCCAGAACGAGAGATGGCGTTCACCACGTAGTGGCGGGCGCGACACTCGCTTGTCCGTGCCCGCCCCCGGAGGCGGGCGGGGTCCGGTGATCCCGTAGAGTCACGACGTCACGCCCCCGTAGCCCAACTGGCAGAGGCAACGGATTCAAAACCCGTCCAGTGTGAGTTCGAATCTCACCGGGGGCACGGACAGCAACCTCACAAGCACGCCCCACGGGCGCTACTTGTGAAGACATCTCCTCGGTGATCCTTTCCGCTGCGCCGGCGATCACCCGGCAGCTGATCTTCGGGAAGTGTGATCTCCAGTGTCGCACGGTCGCCGTCGGCGTCAATCCGGATGGCCAGCTGGGTGACCTCGAACAGCGTCCGCAGCAGATCCTCCGGCGCCTGCGCCAGGTTCAGCCCGAGGTACGGGAGCGTGTCGATCAGGTCCCTCTCCCCGGCAGACGGTGACGCCTTGCGCCGGCTCAGTCTGGACCCAAAGCTCAGCGAACTCATCGCCGCCGGGCGAGTTCCGGCCGGACGTGGACGCGGAGCAGACCAGCCACACTGCTCGCCGCCGACTACTTCTCCACGTTGCTCAGGTGGATCGGCTCCGAACCGGAGCCCCTCGACCTGCCGGGCCGGGTGCTCGCGATGCTCGATCTCGTCCTGCGCGGCCTCGTGTGACCCGTTGCGACCCGCGAAGCTCCGCGCCCCTGTTCGTCGTGGTCACCAACTGTCCAAAGTGGCGCCGATGACGTCGGCCGGGGCGGCCGCGAGCGCCTCCGTGGTGTGCATCGTGACAAGGTCGAAGGTGAGAATGTCGTGACCGGGGCCGCCGTTCAGCTCGCGGCAGGCTTCCGCGACGGCTAGGCAGGCCGCGACGACGCCGACGAAGGAGAGTCCGACGGCCGTACCGGCGAGGGTGATCACGCCGCAGGGGTCGCCGCGCGTGGCGAGGTCGCGGAACGCCGCGCTGGCTGGGACCTCCGGCGGTCCCGCTGGTGTCGAGGTCCAGGCAGCCACTTCTTCACTGCGCTGGGCCCCGGGGAACCGACGCAGCAGCATCGAGGAGAAGTCGGCCGACCCGGCGCCCAGGCCGACATCGACGGCGAACCGCCAGCCGGCGCCGGAAGTGAGGCGCCGTGTCGGCAGGTTGTCGACGCCGAGGAGTGCCACGTGGGGTTCCGTGTCGGCAACACGAAGGTCTGCGCCGAGGCGGCGTTCGAGAATGCTCGTGGCGAAGCCTGAGTCTTCGAGGGCCGCGGCCACGAGCCGCGTCTTCGGGGCCCCGGTCGACCCGCGGGGGGTGAGCAGCCCCGTGCTGTGGTTCGCCAGGATGGTGCGATCGGTGTCCTGCACCACGATCTCGGTTGGCTCTCCGGACCGGTACGGCAGCCAGCTCAGCACCCAGGCTTGGGCTTGCCCGAGGTGGCCGAGACCGACCAGCCACCAGTCGCGCGGGGCGTACCTCAAGACCGGGCCGGCGTCGTCGCCACCGGGACACCAGAGGTTCATCGTCGCGGTCCGGAAGCCGCTGTCCTCGCCCGGCCGCGCCCGGATAGCGCCGAAGACCTCACTGACGCCCAACGCTCCCGCGGCGATCGCCGCCAGCGGGCAGGCCGGGTCGACGTCCGGGACGGCGTCGGCCGCAGGTGCGACCGTCGCGGTCCAGCCCGACCAGGAAGCGCGCAAAACGACCCGGGCCGCGCCGTGACCTGGCGGCGAAGTGGCGCCGATCAGCAAGATCGGCCACTCGGGGTGTTCGTCAGCACCCTGGCGGGCGTCGACCGAGGCACCTTCGCACCGCAGGGCTTCGGCCAAGGTCCTGCCCCGCGCGACGCCGGCACCGAGCACGGCCTCGGGTAGTTCGGCCAGTACGTGCACGTGGCCGAAGGCCCGCACACTGGTAGCGACGGCCGTGAGCAAGGCCGCCTGCCCGTCCGCTGCGGCGCAGGTCTCCGCGTCCGCATAGATCATCACCCCGGTGCCGGCTTGCGAGGCAAGCGCGGCTTCCAAGGTGGGCTCGGTGCCGTCGTGCACGGCGAGCAACGCCGTGCGGTTCACCTCGTCGACCGGAATCTTGTCGGTCATCGGCTCCTCCGAAGGGTGAGTACTTGGCGCACGCGGTGGTGTAGCGCGCGCAGCCAGGACGTCAGCCACGAGCCACGGCGGCCGCCGGAGACGCGCAAGAGCGTCCCGACCTCGTCGCCGTAGCTGGACCGCCAGCGGCCGCCGCCGAGGTGCACGTGTGCACCCAGGTCGTGGACCGCGATGTCACCGGATGCGTAGTTCGGCGCGATCAGCGCGATGTGCCCGGGCAGCGCGGACATCGGGTGCGCCGCGTCGGTCCGACTTTGGCCCACCCAGGCACGCGGATGCGTGTGGATGTCGCTGACGACCCGTACGCGGTTGCGCCGGCACTTCTCGGCCAACGCGCTGTAACCCTCGGCGTGAAAGGTGATCCCGCCGGTCAGCGAGCGCGGATCGAGATCGTCGTAGAGCGCGAACGCGGTCACCACGACCCAGCGTTCGTCTGCACGGTCGCCAGGGGCGAGCAGGAACGCGCCGGATTCGCGGACACCGCCACCGCGGTGAGCGAGTTGCGCGAGCAAGTCCGCGAACAGCCTCGCGTCGATCACGAGGCCACGAGACGTATCAGGCATCGAAGGGCCTCCGGTCAAGGTTGCGGCATCGTCGCGGCGGTCAGTTCGTGGTGAATCTGCTCGAGGTAGAACTCGATCGACCGCGCCGGATTCCACGCCCGTTCCGGATGCTGGGTCGCCCATGGGTGGCCAACGAGCGCCCGGCGGTCGCAGGCCAGGTAGGGCGCGTTGCCGTTCTGCGGGGACCAGTCGCGGCGGAAGACCAGGGCGGTCATCCCCCCGGTCGGCCAGCCGGTCGGGGGCAGCGGCGCTCCGGCGGCCAGGTCCCAGGGCTGCCCGGCGGGGGCCTGGCCCGGGTAGCCATCGACCAGCAGACGCATTCCGAGCTCGTGGCCGTCCCCGGCGGT
>NZ_MUMI01000531.1 GCF_002155975.1 Amycolatopsis kentuckyensis | reverse complement strand
GCCCTGCGGCTGGCCGCGGCCAACCTCGGCGCCGGCGAGGTGTCCGGCATCGCCGAGCTGGCCCGGGAACTCGCCGACGGCGATCCGCTCGCCGGGCTGAGCGTCGACGGCGCCGAAGAAAGCGCGGTCACGACGGCGTTCTCCGTGTCGTACCGGGCGCTCCCGGCCGAGCACCGCGTGCTGTTCCGGCGGCTCGCGCTGGTGCCGGGCCAGACGTTCACCGCGCCGGTGGCCGCGCGGCTCACCGCCGTCACCGACGCCCACGCCGGGCGGCAGCTCAAGGCCCTCGCCGCGGCCAACCTCGTCGAACGGCACCTGCCCGGCCGCTACCGCTTCCACGACCTCCTGCGCAGCTACGCGGGCGGCCGGGTCGCGGCCGACGACACCGCCCCCGACGGGGACGCGGCCCGGCGGCGGCTGTTCGACCACTACCTGGCGACGGCCGACGCGGCGGGCCGCCTGCTGATCCCCCACTTCCTCCGGCTCCCCCGGCCCGAACCGGAAACCACCTTCGAGGGCACCGAGGACGCGCTGGCCTGGCTGGACACGGAGTGGCCGAACCTCGCCGCCGCCGTCGAGCACGCGGCAGCCCACGGCCCGCGCGAGTACGCCTGGCACCTCGCCGACGCGCTCCGGGCCTTCTTCCACCACCGCGGCCACCACGCGGAGTGGATCGAAACGGCCACGACGGCGCTGACCGCCGCCCAGGCCGACGGCGACCGGCAGGCGCAGGCGGCGATGCGGCTGTCCATCGCGCTCGCCGGGGTCAACAGCGGCCGCTACGCCGACGCCCGCGCCCACCTGACGACGGTCCTGGCCGACGGGCTGGCGGCGGAGTGGCCACCCGGGCGGGCCGCGGCGCTCAACAACCTCAGCGCCGTGCTCCAGCGCCTCGGCGACGCGCACGAGGCGATCGAGTGCGGCCTGGAAGCGTTGCGGCTGTGCGAAGAAACGGCCATGCCGGGCATCACGATGGCGCTGGCCAACCTCGGGTTCGCCTGCGGCCAGGTCGGCGACTTCGAGGCCGCGCTCGGCCACTTCGCCCGCGCGCTCGAGATCGCCGAACGCGACGGCGCGCGGTTCAGCGTGGCCGTGCTGCTGGTCGACCTCGGGCACGTCCACCGCGATCTCGGCGATCCCGTCGCGGCCGAGTTCTACGAGCGGGCCCTGACCGCCAACCGGGAACTCGGCTACCAGTACGGCGAAGCGGCAGCCCTGTCCGGCCGCGCGGTCATGGAAGCCCGGGCGGGCAACGCCACCCGGGCCCTGACCGACGCGGCCGACGCCGTCGAGCTGACCCGCCGCATCGGCGACCGCGGCACCGAGGCCTCGGCACTGGCCGCGCTCGGCGAAACCTGCCTCCGGCTCGACCACGCGGCGGACGCGGTCGAGCACCTGACGGCGGCTTTGGACATCGCCCGCGAAACGAGCTTCACGTGGTGCGAAGCCGCGGCGCTGACCGGCCTCGCCGAAGCGGCGCTCGCCGTGGGCGACACCGAAGTGGCGCGCACCCACGGCGAAGCGGCGGCCAAGCTCGCCGCCCAAGCCGGCTACCGGCCCCTGGAAACCCGGGCGGCGGACGTCCTGGCGAAGTCGGCCTAGCGCGTCAGCAGGTGGCCGGCGCCGAGCACTTGGCGCGCGCCAGGATGGTGCTGAAGTTGTCCTGGTAGGCCGCGCTGATCCCGGCGTTCTCGACCTTGATCAGGATTTCGTCGTTGTCGCGCAGGGCCGCGCCGGAGATGTTGTGCGAGCCGGTGAAGACGAGCTGCCGTCCGGCCTTCTCGCTGTAGTTGCCCGTGTAGAGCATGTACTTCGAGTGCACGGTGATCTCACGGTCGTTCGCGGTCGTGTTGAACTTCTTGAGCGTCACGTTCGCCTTGCCCTTGAGGGCGGCCAGTGCCGCGGTGCCCAGGTCGTCGTAGACGATCCGGACCTTGCAGCCCAGCTTCGCGATGCGGACGAGCTCGGTGACGACCGGGGTGCGGGAGTCGGCGATGTTGGCCTGCACGACGTTGAGCGAGCAGCCGGCTTCGTACTTGGTGATGTACTTCAGCAGCTGCGCCCACGTGTCGGTGGCGAACTCCTCGGACGTGCCACCCTTGGAGTCGGCGCGCGGCGAGAGGTAGCTGGTGACCATCGTGGTCAGCGTCTTGTGGTAGCCGGCGTCGTCGAAGTAGTTGTTGTTCTTCTTCTGCGCCAGCATCTTCTGCATGTGGCCGAGGTAGAAGCCGTACAGGTCCGGGTCGCCGTGGGTGAGCAGGGCGTTGTTGAACATGTTGCCCTGCACGGTGGTCAGGTTGTACGAGCCGATGACGACGACGTCCTTCTTGCCCTCGGTCTCGGAGAACATCCACAGCTTGTCGTGGTTGATCGAGTGCGGGCTGCCGTCGTGGGCGATGCACCCGGTGTCGATGCCGCCGGTGCCGCAGAAGACCAGCTGGGTGAGCCCGGCGGACTTGAGGATCGGCATCGCGGTGTTGGCGGGGTCGTCGTCCGCGGCGCCGTCGAGCGCGATCCGCACTTTGACCCCCCGGGCCTGCGCCGCCTTGATCGCCTCGGCGAGCGCCGGCCGCGTCCAGCTGAACAGGGAGATGTGGATCTCGGCACCGGCCGGGGTGGCGTTGGCCAGCTGGACCAGCCGCGTTTCGATCGAGTGGTCCCGGTCGCCGTTCTCGGGCGGGTTGTTGAAGATCGCTTCCATGCCGGGGGCGTCGGCGGCCACCGGTGTCGAAGCGGCGTGCGCGACGCCGCTGCCGGCCAGCGCGAGCAGCGCGCCGACGGCCACCGTGAGCGCCTTGAACTTGGGGGCCATGTCTTCCTCCCTGTCGGATGCAGCCAAGGTCGCAATGCGGTGTACAAGATGCGTACACCCGGACGTTGCCCCGCATACACGACGAAAGGGGCGCCCGGGCCGCCGGAACCCGACTCTTGGCGGGTTCCGCCCATCCGGACCGAAGGGGACGCTTCTCCTGGCTCCCACGGGCGGAGCCGGGAAAGGACGACCTCCATGAGATCGAGGGTGCTTCCTGCCGTGCTCGGCGTGGCCATCGGCCTGCTGGGCACCGTCGCCGTCGCCGCGCCGGCCGAGGCCGCCGCGGTCTGCGGTGACCAGATCGTCGGCAACGGCGGGTTCGAGAGCGGCACCACGCCGTGGACCCAGACCACCGGCGTCATCACCGCAGCCACCACCGCGCAACCCGCGCACGGCGGGACGATGCTCGCCCGGCTGGACGGCACCGGCAGCACGCACACCGACACCCTGTCCCAGTCGCTGACGCTCCCCGCCGGCTGCGCGTCGGCGACGCTCTCGTGGTGGTCGCACATCGACACCAAGGAGACGACCACCAGCACGAAGTACGACAAGCTGGTGGTGCAGGCCGGTTCCGACACCCTGGCCGGCTATTCGAACCTGGACAAGAACACCGGCTACGTCCAGCGCACCGTGGACGTCTCCCGCTACCTCGGCCAGACGGTGACGCTGAAGATCACCGGCACCGAGGATTCCAGCCTGGCCACCAACTTCGTCCTCGACGACTTCGCGCTGACCACTGCCGGGACCTCGCAGTCACCGGTCGTCACCTCGCCCGGCGCCCAGACCGGCGCCGTCGGCCAGGCCGCGTCGCTGCAGGTCCAGGCCAGCGACCCGCAGGGTGACGCGCTCACCTACAGCGCCACCGGCCTGCCCGCGGGTCTCGCGATCGGGGCGAGCACGGGCAAGATCACCGGGACGCCGACGACGGCGGGCACGTCCTCGGTGACCGTGACCGCGAAGGACCCGGCCGGCAACAGCGGCAGCGCCACGTTCACCTGGACGATCTCGGCCGCCCCCGCCGATGCGACGCGGACGCCGATCAACCCCGCCTACACGGTGAACCTGACGTCGAACACCGCCGGCGACACGTGGACCGGGCACCAGAGCGTCGGCTTCACCAACGGCTCGGCGACCGCGCTGCCCGAGGTGTACCTGCGGCTCTGGGACAACTACCACGGCGCCTGCCCGACGACGCCGATCACGGTCACGAACGTCACCGGCGGCACGCCGTCGGCGCTGAGCGTGAACTGCACGGCCATGAAGATCACGCTGCCCGCTCCCCTGGCCCAGGGCCAGTCGGCGACGATCGGGTTCGACCTGAAGATCGTCGTGCCCAGCGGCGCCGACCGGTTCGGCCACGACGGCGCGTACAACATGATCGGCAACGCGCTGCCGGTGCTCGCCGTCCGCGACGGCGCGGGCTGGCACCTCGACCCGTACACGAACAACGGCGAGTCGTTCTACACGGTGATCGGCGACTTCGACGTCACCCTCGTCCACCCGGCGGCGCTGCTGACCCCGGCCACCGGCACCTCGACCGAGACGACCAGCGGCACCACGACCACCACGCACGCCGTGGCGGCCAAGGTGCGGGACTTCGCGTGGGCCGCCGGGCCGTTCGCGAAGATCACCACCACGTCCGGCAAGGGCGTGCGGGTCAACGTCTACTCGGTCAGCGGGATCTCGGCCAGCAGCGCGAACTCGATGCTGTCGCTGGCCGCCGACTCCGTCGACGTCCATTCGGGCCGCTTCGGCGACTACCCGTACGGCGAGCTGGACGTGGTGCTGGACAACAACTTCTGGTTCGGCGGCATGGAGTACCCGGGCTTCGTGCTCGACCTGGTGTCGAACGTGGCGCTGCCGCACGAGATCGCGCACCAGTGGTTCTACGGGATCGTCGGCGACGACGAGTACACCTCCCCGTGGCTGGACGAGAGCTTCACCGACTACGCCACCGACCTCTACCGCGGCGTCACCGGCAGCGGCTGCGGCATCACGTGGCAGTCGAGCGCGGAGAAGCTGACCAACTCGATGGCCTACTGGGACGCGCATTCGTCCCGGTACTCCACGGTGGTCTACAACTACGGCAAGTGCACCCTGCACGACCTGCGGCGGCTGATCGGCGACACGGCGATGGCGAACCTGCTGAAGTCCTACGCGCAGTCGCACTGGTACGGCGTGTCGACGACCGCGGAGTTCAAGGCCGCGGCGCAGGCGGCGGCCGGGTCGACCGACCTGACGTCGTTCTGGGCTTCGCACCGCGTGGAGGGCTAAAACCGCTGGAGTTCCCCGTCCGCGTCCGCCAGTGTGGGGACGTGGACGGGGAACGGCTTTTCTGCGACACGGCTCTGGCCGAGCGCATCGAACGCGCGGAAGCGCGGTTTGTCGCTGCGTGCGCCGACGCCACCCGGCGGCGGCTCGGCACCGATGCCGGCTTCACCCGCCCGCTGGCCGGGGGTGTCGCGACCTTCGCCGAGGCGGACTCGCCGTTCAACAAGGTCGCCGGGCTCGGTTTCGCCGGGTTGCCGAGCCCCGCGGAACTCGGCGAGGTGGAAGCGGCGTTCGCCGAGCTGGGCGCACCGGTGCAGGTCGAGCTTTCGCAGCTCGCCGAGCCCGGCACGGGCGCGTTCTTCACCGCGCACGGCTACCGCCTCGAGTCGTACGAGAACGTGCTCGGGCGGCGGGTCGGTCACAGCGACTTCCCCGGCGACGTCCGCGCCTGCCGGGACGACGAGCTGGAGACCTGGCTGTCCGCGGTGGCCGAAGCGTCCGCCGTGGCCGACGAGCAGGGCCTGCCCTCGCACGAGGACTTCCCCCGCGACCTGCTCGTGAACGCCCTGCGGGACATGGCCGGGGTCCGGCGGTTCCTGGCGACGCGAAACGGCGAGTTCGCCGGCGGCGCGAGCTTCCGCGTCACCGACGGGATCGCGCAGTTCGGCGGCGCGGCGACCCGGCCGGCCCACCGCCGTCGCGGGGTGCAGACCGCGTTGCTGCGGGCCCGGCTCGCCGCGGCCGCCGAAGCCGGGTGCGACCTCGCCGTCGTCACCACGCAGCCCGGGTCGAAGTCGCACCAGAACGTGCAGCGGCAGGGGTTCGACCTGCTCTACGCGCGGGCGATCCTGGTGAAGGGCACCTCCGCCACCAGCTCTTCGGGGGCGGAGAGCCGCCAGGCCTCGTAGAGGAGCTCGGCGAGTTCGTCGGTGTCGATGCCGTCGAGGTGGACCACGACCCAGCCGAAACCGCCGGCGGTGAACTGGACCTCGAACACGTCCGGGCGTTCCGAGACCAGGGCCAGCTGCTCGGACACGGTCTGCTTGAGCCCGACGGTGCGGGTCCGCGGCCAGAAGTAGCCGAACCGCTTGCCGCGCACGCTGAACGACGAGTAGTCGCGCGCTTCCGAACGCTGGACCTCGGCCAGCGTCCCGAGCAGCTGTTCGAATTCCCGGACCTGCACCGTCACCGTCGTGTCCCCCTGTCTCCGGCGACCACCGTAGCGCGCCGGTACCGTGCGGGACATGACCGAGTCCGGAGACGGCCGCGAGGTGGTGGTCAAGCGGGGCCACGCTCCCGGCGCGACGGCGGCCGAAGTGGCGGGCCTGCGCTGGCTGGCCGCGGCGGGCACGGTGCCGGTGCCGGCCGTCCGCAGCCACGACCGGGACCAGCTGGTCATCGACCGCGTCCCGGCCGGGCGCCCGTCGGCCGCGGCGGCGGAGCGGTTCGGCCGCGGCCTGGCCGGGTTGCACGCCGCGGGCGCCCCGGCGTTCGGTGCGCCGCCGCCGGACGGGCCCGCGGACGCGTGGATCGGCCGGGCGCCGATGGCCAACGTGCCGGCGGCCGACTGGGCGTCCTGGTACGCCGCCGATCGCGTGCTGCCCTACGTCCGGCTGGCGGTGGACGCGGGGACCTTCGGCCCGTCCGAGGCAACGGTGTTCGAACGGGCCTGCGCGCGGATCCCGGCCTCGGCCGAGCCGCCCGCGCGGCTGCACGGCGACCTCTGGAACGGCAACGTCCTGTGGGACGGGCGCGAGGCGTGGCTGATCGACCCGGCCGCCCACGGCGGGCACCGCGAGACGGACCTGGCCATGCTGCACCTGTTCGGCTGCCCGCACCTCGACCGGATCGTCGGCGGGTACCAGGAGCGCAGTCCGCTGGCCGAGGGCTGGCGCGACCGGATCGGGCTGCACCAGCTGTTCCCGCTGCTGGTGCACACCGTCCTGTTCGGACGGTCCTATGCGGACCAGGCGCTGGCCGCCGCGCGCACGTTCTAGCAGCGGTCCAGCATGGTTTCCAGTGCCTTCCGCTCCGGGACGGTGATCGTCAGGCCGTAGTTGCGCTTCACGACGATCCAGTCGGTGGCGTAGGCGCACCAGTACGACACGAGCGGCGGCTTCCACGCGTCGGGGGCCTTGTCGCTCTTCTGCTCGTTGAGGTTGTCGGTGACGGCCTTCAGCTGCGGGCGGACCAGGTCGTTCGCGAACTGCTCGCGCCGTTCCCGCGTCCAGCTCTTCGCGCCGCTGATCCAGGCCTGCCCGAGCGGGACCATGTGGTCGATGTCCACATCGGACGCCTTGTGCCAGGTCTCGCCGTCGTAGGGGCTGACCCAGGTGCCGGACTTCGCGGCGCACTGCGCGTCGGTCTTGACGTCCTTGCCGTCGCGCTTGAGGACCTGCTCCCGGACGTCGCAGTTCGCGTCGACCTTGTCCCAGTGCGGGAACTCGTCGCGGCTGTAGCCGTCCATGGTGCCGCGCACGGCGATCTTCAGCGCCGCCAGCTCGCTGCGCGCCTGGGTGGGGGCGATCCGCGGGGCGGCGACCGTGCCGGGTGCCTGGGTGACCGGCCCGGCCCCGGACGCCAGCTCGTCGGCGAGCTTGCACCCGGTGAGCGACGAACCGGCGAGGACGGCGAGAAGGACAAGCGCTCGGGTGCGCGGCATCGTGAACCCCTTTCACAGCTACCGGGAGGTGCCCAGCGAACGCGTCAGGGAAACGGTGCAGATGGCCTAGTTGGCGCGAACCAATCGGGTCAAGAGCCGTGGAAGACCTGGGCGACGAACACGGCGGCCATCACGCCGACGGCGACCAGCACGGTGAGCACGAAGAGCAGGCCCCAGGGGATCTGCCGGATCGGCCGCTGCCGCGGGAAAACGGCCCCGCGCGCCGACGGAGTCCACGGGACGGAATCGTCTTCGGCCGCCGCCGGCGGCGGTTCCGGCGGCAGGGGAATGACGGCGGGCAGGTCCGGAAGCCGGTCGAGCACCGGAAGCCGCGCCGGAAACCCGTCGGCGATGAGGGCGGCCCGGGGTGGAGCGAGGTGCGCGAGGGAGAGGGCGTAGCAGGCGTCGAGGACATCGTCGGCCGACCAGACGGTCCGCCACCGGTTGTGCTGGGCGATGATCCGCCGCAGGCCACGCGGCTCGGCAAGGACGACCGCGACGCCGGGCACCGGGTGCGGATCGGGCCACCGGAGGGCGGGCGGGGTGAATTCATGGCCGGGCAGCTCGGGTTCGCTTGGTTGCTGGACGCCCAGCGGCCCGCCGGCCGGGGCTTCGGGCTCGCCGGTCTGCGGGCCCTCCGGCGGCTCGGCGCCACGGGCGAGGCCATTAAGTGGGGGGCCGCCTGCCTGGGGAGCCGCCGAGCCGCCGCGCGGCAGGCCCTCCGCCGACTCAGTGCCCCGCGGTTGCCCATTCAGTTCGGGACCGCCTGCCCGGGAGCTCTCCGCCGCTCGCCCATCCGCCTCGGGGGCGCCTGCCTGCCGGACCGCCGCCCACTCGCCCAACCGCAGCTGCTGCTCGGCCGACGCTGGCCCGTTCCCCCGCGATTGCGCCGGTGGGACCACCGCGACCAGGCCCGTCACGTGCCGGCCGCCTTCGTGGCCGGCGAGTGCTCCCCTGGCCGCCGCCACCGCTGCTCCCGTGCGGTCTCCCGGGCCCGGCCACTCCGCCGGGCCCGGTTCGTGGGCCGCGATCACCACCACTCCGCACCTCGTGAACACCAGCGCGTCCACCCGTCGCGGCCCCAGGCGGCTCTGCAGCGTGATGCCCGCCAGCGCGAGCCCCGTCAGGTGCTGCGGGCCCGGGCCCCACGATCGCAGCAACGCCACCAGATGCTCCGCCGCCGGTGGGAGCGGCCGGTCTGCGCCGGTTCGCTGGAGGGCCACGAGCACGCCGGTCACACCTCCCACGACGGTACGGCGAGCACTCCCTCGACGGTAGGAGGCAACCCCGCCCCTCCCCCAGCAGCCGAACGAGTGGTCGATCACCACCGTGCGTAGCCGAGGCGGCGGCGAACCGGCCCGGAGCTCCACAATGGACCGCCGCCGGAAGCGCGGGCTACGGCCGTGGGGTGTTGCGCAGGTTGGCCCGGGCCAGGTCGACCATCTTGCCGACACCGCCGTTGAGCACCGTCTTCGTCGCGCCCAGAGCGAATCCGCGCACCATTTCGCCGGTGATCCGCGGCGGGATCGACAGCGCGTTCGGGTCCGTCACCACCTCGACCACCGCCGGGCCGGGGTGGGCGAACGCCTTCTCCAGCGCGCCGCGCACGTCGTCCGGATCCGCCACGCGCTCGGAGAACACTCCGCAGGCCGCGGCGATCGCCGCGAAGTCGACCGGCGCGTGGTCGGTGCCGAAGTCCGGGAGGCCGTCGACCAGCATCTCCAGCTTCACCATGCCCAGCGTGGCGTTGTTGAACACCACCACCTTCACCGGGACGTCGTACGCCGGCAGCGTCAGCAGGTCGCCCATCAGCATCGCGAGCCCGCCGTCGCCCGACAGGGACACGACCTGGCGGCCCGGCTGGGCCAGCTGGGCGCCGATCGCGTGCGGCAGCGCGTTCGCCATGCTGCCGTGCCGGAACGACCCCAGCACGCGGCGGCGGCCGTTCGGCGTCAGGTAGCGCGCGGCCCAGACGTTGCCCATGCCGGTGTCGACGGTGAACACCGCATCGTCGGCGGCGACCTCGTCGAGCACCGAAGCGACGTACTCCGGGTGGATCGGGCGGCGGTGCTCGATCTTCGTCGTGTACGCGCCGACGACCTTCTCCAGCTTCCGCACGTGTTCGCGCAGCATCCGGTCGAGGAACGCGCGCTCGGTGCGCGGCTTCAGCAGCGGCAGCAGCGCACGCAACGTCTCGCGCACGTCGCCGTGCACGGCCAGGTCCAGCGGCGTGCGGCGGCCGAGGCGCGAGGCGTCGTGGTC
>NZ_MUMI01000530.1 GCF_002155975.1 Amycolatopsis kentuckyensis | reverse complement strand
GAGCGCGCCGTCGAGGTCGCCGATGCCCGAGAGGAAGCCGTCCTCCACCTTGTCGAGGCGGGAGGCCAGGTCGTCGAGGCGGGTGGTGACCGTTTCGAGCCGGTTGCCCAGGTTCTCCAGCCGGTCGGACGCGTCGATCATCTCGCCGGTCTCGGTCAGCGCGACCTTGAGCGCCTCGGTGTTGGCGTCGATGCGCTCGTGCGTCGTGCGGCCCAGCTCGCCGACCCGCTCCTGCGTGACGCGGCTGAGCTCGTCGACCTTGCCGCGCAGCTCGTGGTCGGCGTGGTCGACCCGGTCGCGCAGCGCCGACTCGGCCTGCTCGATCCGCTCGCGGACCGGGCCGGTGACCGACTGCGGCAGCGACTCGATCTTCGCGTCCTGCTTGTCGAGGTGCCCGCCGAGCTCGTCGATCCGGCGGTGGATGTTCTGGAGCTTGTCCTCGAGCCCGTCCATCCGGCCGGCGACACCCTCGAAGCGCGCGGCGACGCCGTCGAGGCGGCCGTCGAGCTGCGCGAAGGGCTTGGCGAGCTTGTCGACGATGCTCTCGACGGCCCGGGTCAGCGCGGCGATCGCGTTGTCCTGGGCTTCGAGGCGGGACATCGTCTCGTCGAGGCGTTCGGCCAGGACGCTGACCTCGGTGCGGTCGGGCATCTCGGACAGCCGCTTGCGGACCGCGCCCAGCGAGTCCACCGGCGCGAGGCGGGCGTAGATGTCGTCGAGCGCGTCGAAGATCTGCTGCTGCTCGCTCTCACGCACTTCGGCCGCGCGCACCAGCATGTTGCGCATCCGGTCGAAGGACGGGGCGGCAATGTGGTTGTCAGTGGTCACTGCTGTGTGTCCTTCGTCGGCGGGGAAATGGAGGGACGTGCCACGAAGCTTATCCATTGCGAAATTGCTGTGCGTATGGCCCCCGTGAAGTAGCTATTGCGGAGGCCGCCCCCGGATGGCCGATTCGTCGCATGATCGTCAACGCTGAGGGTGAACCCGAACCTGAGAGTTACGGCCATGTAGGGGAATGACAACGAGGTTACCGTTGGGGGATGCCTGACGAAAGCCCTGTTCTGCCCACCGAGACACTCCGCCGCGCACCCAAGGTGCTGCTGCACGACCACCTCGACGGCGGCCTGCGCCCGGCCACCGTCGCCGAGCTCGCCGACGCGACCGGTTATGCCGGTTTGCCCACCACGGACCCGGCCGAGCTGGGTAGCTGGTTCCGCCGTGCGGCCGACTCCGGCTCACTCGTTTCCTACCTCGAGACCTTCGCCCACACCTGCGGGGTGATGCAAACGGAGGAAGCGCTGGTCAGGGTCGCCGCGGAGGCGGTCGAGGACCTGGCCGCCGACGGCGTCGTCTACGCCGAGGTGCGCTACGCACCGGAGTTGTTCGTCGAACGCGGTCTGTCACTCGATGCGGTGGTCGAGGCCGTCCAAGCGGGGTTCACGGAGGGCACACGGCGGGTGGCCGCGAACGGCGGCACCATCCGCATCGGGACGTTGCTCTGCGCGATGCGCCAGCACGCCCGGGCGCTCGAGATCGCGAACCTGGCCGTCCGCTACCGCGACGCCGGCGTCGCCGGCTTCGACATCGCCGGTCCCGAGGACGGATTCCCGCCGACCCGCAATCTCGACGCGTTCGAATACCTGCGTCAGAACAATGCGCATTTCACCATTCATGCGGGCGAAGCCTTCGGTTTACCGTCCATTTGGGAGGCGATTCAGCACTGCGGCGCCGAGCGGCTCGGGCACGGCGTGCGCATCGCCGAGGACATCAAGACCGACGCGGACGGCACGGTCCACCTTGGACGGTTGGCCGCGTACGTCCGCGACCGCCGCATCCCCCTGGAGATCTGCCCGACGTCGAACGTCCAAACAGGCACGGTCGGCTCGATCGCCGAGCACCCCATCGGCCTGCTCGCCAAGCTGCGCTTCCGGGTGACCGTGAACACGGACAACCGGCTGATGAGCGGATGCACGATGACCAGCGAATTCGCCGCGCTGCACGAGGTGTTCGGCTATGGTATCGACGACTTCCGCTGGTTCACGATCAACGCGATGAAATCCGCGTTCATCGATTTCGACGCCCGGCTCGCGCTGATCGACGACGTCATCAAGCCCGGGTACGCCGCGCTGGCCTGACCTCTCCCGCTTCGGACCGCAACTCGCTTGCGGTCCTTAGCCATGCCAACTATCGTTCACCATGTAGGAACTTCTTCTCATATTTTGAGACGGTGACGAAGATGGCGCAGGTCGCGAGCGGTCAGCTGCAGGCGAATCGACGGCGGTGGCTCATTCTCGCGCTCGGTCTTGCCGCCCAGACCGCGAGCTGCTCGTTCCTGTACGGCATCCCGTTCCTGGTCCCGGCCATGCGCGCGGCGGAGGGGCTGACGCTGGCCGAGGCCGGGACGGTCGTCGCGGCGCCGAGCATCGGGCTGTTGTTCACCCTGATCGGGTGGGGCGCGGCTGCGGACCGTTACGGAGAGCGCCTCATCATGGCCCTTGGCCTGGGCATCTCGGGGTTACTCCTGGTGTACGCCGGGGCAGGAAATCACCCGGTCGGGCTCCTCTTTGGGGTGTTCTTGGCGGCGGGCGCCTGTACGGCTTCGGTGAACGCGGCGAGCGGTCGCGTGGTGATGGGCTGGTTCGCGAAGTCCGAGCGGGGCGTGGCGATGGGGATCCGCCAGACGGCCCAGCCGCTCGGCGTGGGCGTGGCCGCGCTGGGGCTCCCCCCGCTGGCCGCGCACCACGGCTTCCGGGCGGCGATCCTGCTGCCGGCCGGGCTGGCGATCGTGGTGGCGCTGCTGGTGGCGTGGCTGGTGACGGACCCGCCACGGCCCCCTCGGCCGGCGCCCGGTTTCCGGCCGCCGTCGCCGTACCGGCACGCGGCGCTGTGGCGGGTGCACGGGGCGAGCGCGCTGCTGGTGGTGCCGCAGTTCGCGGTGTCGGCGTTCGCGCCGGTGTACCTGGTGGCGGTGCAGCACTGGAGCACCCTGGCGGCGGGCTGGTACCTGGCGGTGGTCCAGGTCCTGGGCGCCGCCGGGCGGCTTGGGTCGGGCTGGTGGTCGGACCGGGTGGGCAGCCGGCTGCGCCCGATGCGTCAGCTCGCGGTGTTGAGCTGCTTCGTCATGCTCCTGGTGGCGTTGGGGGACGCCTCCTGGCCCTGGCTGGTCCTGCTGGCGCTGGCCCTGGCGGGGGTGATCACGGTGGCGGACAACGGCCTGGGCTTCACGGCCTCGGCCGAGCTGGCGGGCCTGGCGTGGTCGGGCCGCGCGATGGGGACGCAGAACACGGGCCAGAACATCGCGGCCTCCCTGACCCCACCGCTCCTGGGTCTGGTGATCGGCGACACCAGGTACGCCCTCGCCTTCTGCGTGGCGGCGATCTTCCCGGCCCTGGCCGTGCTGGTGGTCCCGGTCCGCGCGGAGCCCGCTTCGGAGGACTGACCCCCCGCCGGCCCGCGCGGAGCACGCTTCGGAGGACTGACCCCCGCCGGCCCGCGCGGAGCTCCTTTGGAGGACTGACCCCTGCCGGCCCGCGCGGAGCATCTTTGGAGCACTGACCCCCGCCGGCCCGCGGGGGCGCCCCCCGGGTCCAGCGTATCGGCCGCCCACGACGGAAACCGGCCGTCGCGGGGGCGCTAGGCCGAGCTGTCCACAGGGGGGCGAGGTTGTGGACGGATACGACGAAGGCCGCCTCCCCGGATCATGGGGAGGCGGCCTTCGAAGGAAAACGTCAGGCGACCGTCAGGCGGTTCTCGAAAGTTTCGACGAGCTTCCGCCACGCGCCCTGCTCCGCGTCGAACGGCGCCGACGGCTCGAGGCGCGTCGGGTCGGGACGGAGGACGTACGACACCAGCCAGCCCAGGCTTTCGTTGCCCGCCAGGGCCGTCTCGGCCGAGTCGTCGCCCGCCCAGTCCGCCGCGTCCGTGATCAGCTCGACCGCCAGCTCCAGCTGGGTCGGGTCGATCGCCTCCGGGCCCTCCGCGATGTCCGCGTCCAGGCCCGTCAGGACGTACGTGTTCTCCGGGTCGACCTCGATCTCGAGCTCGCCCGCCGTCGCCTTGGCCAGGACCTCGTCCCACGTGGACACGTCCGCGAGGTCCGTGTCGGCCAGGTCCTTGCCGTCGGCCAGGGCGCGGGCCAGCGCGCCCGTCGACGTGAACACGTCGATCTCGCCCTCGCTGCCGAGGAACACCGGCTCGTCCTCGAGGTAGCAGCGCAGCGTGTAGTACTCCGCGCCGGACGTGATGATCTTGATCGGGTCGATGCCGACCTCGGCCCAGAAACCGACCGGACCCTCTTCTTCCTCTTCCTCGTCCGAGTCGGAGTCCGAGTCGAGGGACTCGATCGCCTCGAGGTCCTCTTCGCCGTCGGCGCCGGCCTCGGCTTCCGCGGACTCCTCGTGGAACGCGGCCAGCTCCTCGGCCGTCTGCTCCAGCACCTTCTCGTCGACCTCCGGCTGGGTCACCAGGCCGTCGATCGCGTCGAGCACGGTGTCCCACTTCTGCGACACCGTCTCGGACAGGTCGTTCCACACCTGGACGCCGACGCTCCCGGTGAACGGCAGCGTGCCCTGGTCGAGCAGCGAGAAGCCCTCGGTCGAGTCGAGGATCTCGTGGACCTCTTCGAGGTCGCAGACGTCGGCGAGCGACCGCACGATGCCGACGATCTCCGCCAGCTCCGCGATGTGCCAGACGTCCGGCTCCTCGGCGACGAGCTCCGGCACGCCGACGAGGTCGTACGTGTGGTCCTCGTCCGGGATCAGCTCCGGCACGTTCAGCGACGGCACGGCGTCCCACGCCGGGTGGTCCAGCAGGTCGTGCCGCTCGGACGTGCGGACGAACGCGGCCAGGTGCGCGGCGTCGGCGAAGGCGTACAGGTCGTCCTCGTCGCCGAGGAACGCTTCCCACTCCTCGCCGTCTTCCCGCCAGCGCGGCGCCCACAGGGTGACGACGTCGCCCTGCGGCAGCCCGAGTTCGATCGGGATGATGTCCTGTGCCATTCCTAAGCCCTCCGGATTACCGCCCGTGTGCGCGCGAGACCGGAAGTATGCTCCAGTCGATGCGCGGTACCGCGAAGCCTACGGGTTTCCCAGTCGCGATGCGATCGCCCCTGCCGACTTTGCGACGAGCGGATGGCACGATGGACGCCTGATGACTCTCACAGACCTCCTGCCTGCGGATCCCGACCCCGACGCCCTCTTCGGAGCCTTCACCACCTGGACGGCCGAACGGGGCATCGAGCTGTACCCGGCGCAGGAGGAGGCGGTGATGGAGGTCGTCTCCGGATCGAACGTCATCCTCTCGACGCCGACCGGCTCCGGGAAGAGCCTCGTCGCCGTCGGCGCGCACTTCACCGCGCTCGCCCAGGGCCGCCGCAGCTACTACACCGCGCCCATCAAAGCCCTCGTCTCGGAGAAGTTCTTCCAGCTCATCGAGATCTTCGGGGCCGACAACGTCGGGATGATGACGGGTGACTCCAGCGTCAACCCGGACGCCCCGATCATCTGCTGCACGGCCGAAATCCTGGCGAACATCGCGTTGCGCTTCGGTGCCGACGCCCCGGTCGGGCAGGTCGTCGCCGACGAGTTCCACTTCTACTCCGAGCCCGACCGCGGCTGGGCCTGGCAGGTGCCGCTGCTGGAGCTCCCGAACGCCCAGTTCGTCCTGATGTCGGCGACCCTGGGCGACGTCTCCTTCTTCGAAAAGGACCTCACCCGCCGCACCGGCAGGCCGACGGCGGTGGTCACGTCGGCGCAGCGCCCGGTCCCGCTGACCTTCCGGTACGCGCTGACGCCGCTGCACGAGACCATGTCCGAGCTGCTCAACGGCGGCCAGGCGCCGGTCTACGTCGTGCACTTCTCGCAGGCCGCGGCCATCGAGCGGGCGCAGACGCTGATGAGCATCAACGTGACGTCGAAGGCCGAGAAGGAGGCCATCGCCGAGCTGATCGGCGACTTCCGGTTCGCCGCCGGCTTCGGCAAGACGCTCTCGCGGCTGGTCCGCCACGGCATCGGCGTCCACCACGCCGGGATGCTCCCGAAGTACCGCCGATTGGTCGAGACCCTGGCCCAGTCGGGGCTGCTCAAGGTGATCTGCGGGACCGACACCCTCGGCGTCGGCATCAACGTGCCGATCCGCACGGTCGTCTTCTCCGCGCTCACGAAGTACGACGGCGTCCGCCAGCGCCACCTCAAGGCGCGCGAGTTCCACCAGATCGCCGGCCGCGCCGGGCGCGCGGGCTACGACACCGACGGCTACGTCGTCGTCCAGGCGCCCGACCACGTCGTCGAGAACGCCAAGGCCCTCGAGAAGGCCGGCGACGACCCGAAGAAGAAAAAGAAGATCGTCCGGAAGAAGGCCCCGGAGGGGTTCGTCAACTGGACCGAGAGCACGTTCGACCGGCTCATCGCCGCCGACCCCGAGCCGCTGACGTCCAGCTTCAAGGTCACGCACTCGATGCTGCTGAACGTGATCTCGCGGCCGGGCAACGCGTTCGACTCGATGCGGCACCTCCTGGAGGACAACCACGAGGACCGCGCGTCGCAGCGCAAGCTCATCCTGCGCGCCATCGCGATCTACCGCGCGCTGCTCGCCGCCGGCGTCGTCGAACGACTGTCCGAACCGGACGAGCAGGGCCGGATCATCCGGCTCACCGTCGACCTGCAGTTCGACTTCGCGCTCAACCAGCCGCTTTCGCCGTTCGCGCTGGCCGCGATCGAGCTGTTCGACCTCGAGTCGCCGAGCTACGCGCTCGACGTCGTCTCCACTGTGGAATCCACAGTGGACAACCCGCGGCCGGTGCTCTCGCAGCAGCAGTTCAAGGCCCGCGGCGAGGCCGTGAACGCCATGAAGGCCGAGGGCATCGAGTACGACGAGCGGATGGAGCTGCTCGAGAACGTCACGTACCCGAAGCCCCTCGAAGAGCTGCTGCAGGGCGCGTTCCACAGCTACCGGCAGGGCCACCCGTGGGTCGACGACTACGAGCTGTCGCCCAAGTCGGTCGTGCGGGACATGTACGAGCGCGCGATGAACTTCGTCGAGTACATCGGCTTCTACCAGCTCGCCCGGTCCGAAGGCCTGGTGCTGCGCTACCTCGCCGACGTCTACGACGCGCTGCGCCACACGGTCCCGGACGAGGCGAAGACCGAGTCGCTGCAGGACCTCATCGAGTGGCTCGGCGAGCTCGTCCGCCAGGTCGACTCGAGCCTCCTGGACGAGTGGGAAGCGCTGCGGCACCCCACCGAGGAGGGCCCGGTGTCGCACCGGCCGCCGGAGCCACCGCCGGGCGTCACCCGCAACGAGCGCGCGTTCCGCGTCCTGGTCCGCAACGAGCTGTTCCGCCGGGTCGAGCTGTTCGGGCGGCGGGCGTGGAACGTGCTCGGCGAGCTGGACGCGGAGTCGGGCTGGGACGCCGACGCGTGGGAAGACGCGATCGAGGACTACTTCGAGGAGTACGAAACGCTCAACACGGGACCGGACGCGCGCGGCCCGCAGCTGCTGCTGATCGACCAGCAGCCGGACGTCTGGAAGGTGCGCCAGATCTTCGACGACCCGGCGGGCGACCACGACTGGGGCATCAGCGCCGAGGTCGACCTGGCCGCGTCGGACGAGGCCGGGATGGCGGTGGTCCGGGTGACCGAGGTGGGCGCCCACTGACCGTGGTTGCGCTCAACGGCGCAGTCCCGCGGCGCGGTTTCGCGTTAGCGTGGAGGCTTCGCGAGCCGGGAGGGACCATGGGGAACTTGAAGCGCGTGCTGGCCGGGATCTTCTTCGGCGCGGTGGTGGTCGTCGGTATCGCCCCGGCCGCGTCGGCCGCATCGATGGTGGAGTACGTGATCCTCCTGGAGGGCCCGAACGCCACCGCCATCGAATACGGCCTCTGACGCGGCTGGGCCGCTGACATGACGGCGGGCTGGTGGGCCTGCCCTCACCGACCTTGCCCGGAATGCCGCTTCACGGCGTGGGCTTCGATTTCCTTGATCAAGTCTTCCGGCATGTCGACCACAGCTGCCACCTCGGCCGCGAGCAGGTCCTCGGACACCGCGGCTGCGTCCGAGGTGTACACGATTACAGGGAGTGGGTTCCCGGCTGCTTTCATCTCGTGGATGAAATCCGCCCCGGCTCGCGGGTCCCCGGACCGGGTGAGGTCGGTGATGACGACGGCGAACTCCATCCGCTCCAGGTAGATGCGCGCGGTCTCCGTCGACGTCGCCGTGGTGACTAGTTTTCCGAGGCGTTCCAAGGCGAGGGTCTCGTAGACGTTGTTGTCGGGAACGTCGTCGACCCACAGCACCCGGGCGAGCACGCTCTCCGTCCCGATGGAGGTCAAATCGGGCCGGACGCCTTCTTTGCCTTTGTCCTTGGTGGCCTCGAGCGCGGCTTCTTCAGCCTTCGCGGTGTTCGACGGCGAAAGACTGAGGTCCATGCTGAAGATGTCCAACAGGGTGAGCTTGAGCGTGCTGGGAGTAGTGCCCCGCTGGCCACGCCAGAGCAGGGTGATGACGCCGGGAACCAGGATCAAAACGAGGAACAGCAGCACGACGTTGATATCCACGGCTATCTCCTCACTGGACGACATCGGGGCCGGAGGCCAGTGCGATACCCAGTTCGATCGGCACCTGGGCGATCCGGCTGAGGTCGCGGCCTCCCGGCACCTCGGCCAGTGCGTCCCGCAAGGCGTCCTCGCCGAAATTCCTCGTCGTCATCGCGGCTATGCCGGAAATATCCAGGTCGGCGACGTCCACCGGGGCGGCTCCGTTTCGCCAGAGGTATCTGTTTGCCCGAGCGAGGCTGATGGCTTCTTCGTAGGACCGGCACATGGCGACGATGTGCCGGGCGATTCCTTCCGCGTCGGTATGCTCACCTCGGAAAAGGTGTTCGGCCACGGACCAGAACCGATGGATCGGAGTGCCAAGGCTGCCCACGGGGAGCACGCCGGAGCGGTGAGGCGAGATTTCCAGCATCGCGGCCAGTGCAGTGTCGAGTGGGTCGGCTGATGCCGCGCGGAGGACCGCGGTCTCCGTCCTGCCCGCGATGCAGCCGGCAGCGATGACCAGATAGGCCTGTTGCTGCTGCTGGAGCCGGATGTCGGGCATGGGATTCTGCCGTAGCACTCTGGGCTCGTCCTCCGCGGTGCGGTCGATCGGTGCGTCCATGGCGCTGCGGAGGACTCGGGCGAGGAGTCCGTGGTTCATTTCGTACTCCCACCCGGTGGTCACGACTCCGAGATACACCCCGAAAGCCTGACCCAACCGGAGAAAGAGGGCGCCCGACTGCCGGAGAAGCTCACCGGCACGTTCCGGATCCAGGAGCAGGGCCCACTGGCCTGCTTCCCGCAGAGCACTGGCCGCGTCGGCGATCAGCGTAAAAGCTGTCTCGTCCTCGATCGGACGGCTGATCCTATTCGGCGTAAACGATTCGAGTTCTTGGACGGCGGTCGCCGCGTACGCCTCATGGAAGCGCGCGGTGGCACGAATCTGTTCAGGTGTGAGATCGAGGTACTCGACGTGCTCGGCAGCCACTCAGATCAGCTCCCGGACGTTCGTCAGGATCTCCGGCGGGGTGAACCGCGGGTTGACATGGGTCCACGCCTTGGAAAACCTCTTCCTGGGACTGCCGTGGAGTTCCCACTTCTCGCAATGGCTGATCTGGTTGTCCGGCACGTTGACCTTCGCAGCGATTTCGCCCTCGGTCTGGTACGCCGAGTACCGGCGATAAGCGTTGAGGTCGCGCACCTCTTCGGCGATACCTTCGATGTCCACCGCCGCGCGCGGTGCGAGAATCACCCAGCATGTGTAAAGGTACGCGAAGTCGTACTGTCCGAACTGGGTGCCGAACCACAACGCGGTCTTCCGGGCCCGGTGCACCAGGTTCGTCCTCGCGACGGCGTCCCTGTCCACCGTTCCGGCGGAGAGGGAGATGAACGGGCTGTTCTTGGCGAAGGGGTGGCCGGTCGCCGGGTCCGTCTTGGTGAAATGGTTGACGTGACGGTCGATGTTTCCGGGGGTGAGTTTCTGCCTGATCTCGACCGGCTTGATCTGGCCGACGTTTCGCCACCAATTGCAGAGTAGTCCTCCGCCGCTGTCGATCAGGAGCTTTGCTTCGTCGTCATCGGACAAGTGAAGCCCCTTGACGCACCACTGAACGATCATGGATCCGGGAGTCCCCTCGGCGAACGCGGTAATCGGCAACGGCACCCGATTTCTTGCCTCCTAGGTCGCGGATGCAGGAGAGAATGTTTCAGCTGCGGGAGTGAGCGCAGGTTCACCGGGCCGGGGTCAGGATCGCCTGCGCGTCCTCGCCGGCGAACCACAGCCCGATGACGAACGCCGCCGTGGCCTCCAGCAGGGCCGCGCGGTCCAGGCCGCCCGCGGGCACCGGCTTGGCGCCGATGTCCCGGACCAGCGTGCTCACCGCGTCGAGCGCTCCCCGGTCGTCGCCGCACAGCGGGACCGACAGGGGACGGCCGCCGAACACCGGCGGGGTCATCCGCCAGACGTCGACGTGGGCCAGGTTGAACGCCTTCACGACGTGGGCCTCCGTGGTGATCCGCGACGCCACCGGGGTGCCCGTCAGTTCCGGGTCGTTGGTGCAGTCCACCAGGACTTTCCCGGCGAGCGGGCCCGCCTCGGCGAGCACTTCGCCGATCGCCGAGGCGGGGACGGCCAAGAGCAGCACGTCGGCGAAAGCGGCCGTCTCGCGCCAAGTCCCGGTCGCCGCGCCGAGCCGCCCGGCCAAGTCGCCCGGGTCCGAACGGCCGCTGACCATCAGGTCGTGACCCGCCCGCGCCCACTGCGTGCCGAGCGCGTCCGCCATCCCGCCCGTGCCGAAGATCCCGATCCGCATGCGTCCTCCTTGTGCTTGGCTGTACCGGAACGACGGTAGGGACCCGGGAAGGAACCGAACGGTAACCATGGACTTCCTCGCGGATCGCCGGACGCGGCTCGCGTTCGACCTGGTCGCCAACACGTGGAACCCGGTGGTGCTGTGGGCCTTGCGAGACGGCCCGAGGCGGCACGTCGACCTGCGTCGCACCATCGGCGGCATCAGCGCGAAGGTGCTCACGGAAACCGTGCGGCGACTGGAGTTCGACGGTCTCGTCGAGCGGCGCGAAGGTGCATACGCGCTTACGCCGTTGGGCTCGACGTTGCTGGAGCCGATCGAGGGGTTCGGGCGCTGGGCCGCTGAGCACGGCGACGACGTGCTCGCCGCTCAAACCCGAGCAGCACGATCAGCATGAGCAGCTCCAAGGCCGGCAGCGGATAGCCGAGGGTGATCCCGGCGGCGACGTCCACGGCGGGCGCGGCGACTCCCACGACGAACACCCAGGTCGGCGCAGTCGGCGGCTTCGCGGCCGGCGACCACGACGTCTTCTTCCACGGCTTCGCGACCGAGAGCCACGCCTGGAACGCGAGCGCGCTTGCCATCAGGGAGGCGCCGGCGATCTGCTGCCAGGCGACCACCGAGGTGTCCGCCGATTCCCGCAGGGCTCGGGAGAGCAGGAAGATCCCGGCGTAGAGCTGCACCAGCGTCAGGGCGAACTTCGTGAGCACCCACCAGTGCCGGAAGTAGCCCCACGCCGTCGCGCCGGCGAGCAGCAGGCCGGTGAAGGCGGAAACGTTCGCCATCGGCGCGAGCAGGACGGAGTCGAGTTTTTCGGCCATCGCGGGCGCTCCCGACGCCATCAGGACGACGAGGCCGAGCGCTTGGCTCATCCAGGCCACCGAGGACACGACGTGCAGCCAGACGACGGCCTGGCGCCAGCGGGGAGAAGTCTTTGCGGTCACGGGATCCAGGCTCGCGCAGCGGCGGGGCCGGGACATCGGGCGCGACCCGGGTTTCGCCCCGGAGCCGCACGACGCAGGACTGCACCCGGCGAAGTACGAAACCGCGAGCGAGGTACTCCGGGGGGAGTATCAGCGTGGTGGGTTCTTCGCCGCCAGCGCCAGCAACGGGACTGCTGCGGCGGCGTCGGTGATCAGCGTCGAGACCATGCCGGACCGCAGCACCGCGTCCACCGCCGCGGCTTTCGGCTTGCTGTAGCCCAGGGCGATCACCTCCGGGACCGCCATCAGTTCCTCGTGGCTGATGGCCAGCACGTGGTGGGCCAAGCCGGTGGAGAGCGCGTTTCCCGACGCGTCGAACAGCCGGGCCGCGACCTCCGCCGTCGCGCCGCGGGCCGCGATCGCCGCGCGCTCGGCCTCGTCCAGGGCGTCGTACACCGTCGACTCGCCCGGCTGCCACGCGCCGATGCTGACCACCGCCTTGGTCAGGTTGCGGAACTGGCCGAACGTCTCCGCGATCCCCGGCTGCCGCCGCAACGTCTCCGTCGTGCGCCGGTCCGGCAGCACCAGCGGCCCGAAGATCGGGAACGCGTCGCCGCCGGACACCGACGTCACCCGGCTGACCGTCTCCACCGAGCGGCCGCGCATGTCCATCCCGGCCTGCACCCCGCACAGCTGGACGATCGGGCAGCGCGGCAGCGACCGCACCGCCTCCGTCATCGCGTTCACCGACCGCGCCCACGACAGCCCGATGACGTCCGACGGGACCGCGATGTCCTCCAGCAGCTGCGCCGCCAGCGCCCCGATTTTCGCCCGGACGACCTCCTTCGGCTCCCGCTCGGTTGAGCGTTCGAGCACCAGAGCCCGCTCCAGGCCGTACGCCGAGCGCACCTCGTCCGACAGGGCCAGGTCCACCGGTGCCGGCAGCGTGAACTCCACCCTGACCAGGCCGGACTCCATGGCTGTGTCGAGCATCCGGGCCACCTTGAACCGGCTGACGCCGAACTCGCCCGCGATCTCCAGTTTGGAGCGTCCCTGCACGTAGAAGCGCCGGGCGACGGTGGCCAGCAGCATCGCTTCAGTGAGCGAAGCAGTCTTCCGGGAGGCGCTCATATGAGCATAATAGCGCGAAATCCAGCCGAAAGGTTGACGTAATACCGACGTCAGACCTGTAATGCCTTCACATGTTCTCGACGCGATAGGTCAATGTTGCTCATATGAGCGGCGAGGAAGGGGTAAGGCATGCGTGCCGCCATCGTCGACCGGCCCGGTGAGATCAGGGTCGGCGAGGTGCCCGATCCGAAACCCGGGGAACGTCAGGTCGTCGTCAAGGTCGGAGCGTGCGGCATCTGCGGCACCGACCTGC
>NZ_MUMI01000053.1 GCF_002155975.1 Amycolatopsis kentuckyensis | reverse complement strand
GAGTTCCCGGCGAGCCGGTGGCGGAAGATGTCGCGGGCGCCGGTTTCGGTGTGGGCGTCGGCACGAGGGAGCACCTGCGCGGCACCGGCGGCCAGCTGCAGCAGGCGGGTGGTGAGCGCGTCGGCGCGCCGCTCGGCCAGGTAGTCCGGCTGGGCGGCGCGGCCGCCGGACCCGGGCGGGATGGCCGCCGCGCGCAGCAGCCACTGCAGCTGCCGGGCGAGTTCGACGACGACCTCGGCGGCCCGCAATTGGGGCGAGCTGGTCGGTTCGGCGGCCAGGGTGGGGTCGATGCCCAGCGCGGCCGCCAGCTCCCGGCACACCGCGGCGACCTCGGCCAGCCGCGCCCGCGCCCACACCAGGACCTCGCGGTCCCCGGTGAACCGCTCGCCCGCGGCGGCGTTCTCGCACGCGGTCGCTGCCGCGTGCAGCTGCTGCGTGGTCTCTGGCTGGCCGTGCCCGGTCACGGCGGTGGTCGGGCGCTCCGGGCTCATCGCACCGTCACTGTCCGGCGGTGGGCGGGCAGGCCGGCGCCGAGGTTGCCCATGACCGCGGCCATCGCGGTTTCCAGCTCCCGCAGCGCGGTTTTCGCCGCCAGGCGCCGGGCTGTGAGCTGCTCGGGGGAGCGGGCACGCGGCTTCGAGCTCAACCGCTCTAGCCATTCCTCCGCGAAGGCGATCTGCGGGCGCAGCTGCGGGGCCAGCACTGCGAACTGCGCGCGGGGGCGGGTGATGACGTCCCGGGTGGCCATCGACGCCGTGAGCGCGGCGTCGATCTCGTCCTTCTCGCCGCGGATCCGCGCGGCCTCGAGGTCCCACGTCGCCGCGTAGTGCGAGGACAGGGCGGCCATCAGGTCCCGAAGATGCCGACGATCGACACCTGCCACTCGTGCACCCGCCCGGCGGTGTCGGCGCGGTGTTTGAATACGCTGCTCAGCACGGTGCCGATGATGGTGCCGGTCAAGGCGGCCACGAAGGTGGTCACGGTTTGCCACATGCGGCGCTCCTGGTGAGTCTTCAGGCCGAGGTCGGAGGCAGCGTGCTGCGGGGATGGGCGGTGACCGGCGCGGACGTTATCGCGTGGCTCCGGGCCTGCGGGCCGAGTCGACGATCTTCTGCAGGTCGGAGATGTCGAAGAAGTGGGTGCTGAAGGAGCCGGCGCCTTCGCGGGCTTTGCGTTCGGCCACAACGGCTTCGTAACCGAGCAGCATGCGCCGGTAGACCTGCAGGACCACCGCGGCGACCACCCGGCCGGTCTCGGTGGGCTGGTCTTTGAGCACGTGCAGCTGCTCAAGGACCAGCGTGCGGCCGATCGCGGCGTCGGCAGGGTCGTCGTCGTACTGCGGGTCCAGGGACCGGCGCCGCTCCACCACACCGTCACCGGCGGGCTCTGGAAGCCCGTAGGGCTGGGTCTTCTTCCAGCGCTCGTACTCGCCGTATCAGTAGCGGAAGACGTTCGGGAAGGTCAGCAGGCAGGCCCCGATGAAGTAGGTCGCGAGCGCGGCGCCCTTCTCCGGCGACCACTCGCGGCCCTCGAGCGCGCTCCTTCCGGGTCCGGAAAGACGCGATCGAGAGCCGCTGCACCGCCGGCGCCGACGGGATCACCCGCACGTCCACGGTCGGGCGCGTCAACGGCATCACCATCACACCGGGCACGACGTTCCTCGAGATCCCGGGCGTGGCGTCGCTCTACCTGAACGAGAGCACCACCAACACCAGAGGAGACCTCGTGCAGAACGCGGTCCGGGTGGTCAAACCCCCGGTCGTGGTCGGCGGCGTCGTCATCGTGCCCGGGCAGGAGATCACCCTCGCCCAATGCCGCCTCGGCTGACCCCGGCGCGCGCACCCGCTCCGATCCGGGTTGGTGTCGCCACTGCCACCCCGGGGGCGTTGTGGCTGCACAGCGGCGGGACTGACCACTACGCGCACGTCCATCTTCCGGGGCCCAGCATCCGGTATCTTCCCCTGCCTCGGCCGGGGAAGTACTTCGCCGACGTCACCGTGCGCGGACACACCGCCGCGGCGCGGCTGCCGGAGACGAACTGGCGGCGTGGTGCGGAAAGGTGGATCATTCGGCTGATCACGCCGTAAGAGCGGACAGTGTCGTAACGCGCACCGCGTACCCCGCGACCTTGTGGGCGACCGACCTGCCCGCAACTGCGAGCTTTTGCCCCGACGGTAGATGATCAAGAGGTACACGGTGGACTCAGAGTTGCGCTCTGCCATTGAGCATCATGGGGAGTTCGCGGAGGAAGCACTGCAGTTGTGGTTCCCGGATGCCAAGACCTACTTCGAGAAAATCCGTCCTGGCCGGTCCGGCGTGGAACTGGCTCGTCTCGACATCAGCGGGGATACGGCCGACCTGAGCCCCGGTTCTTACGTGTTCCGAGTCGGTCCCACCGAGGACGATCTGACCGCCCCGAACGAATTCAAGGCCCACCGGCTCATCCGTCAGGCAGATGAAGCCTTCGCCGCCGACCACGTACCGCGGCTGTTCAAGCTTCACCCGTCCAGTGGTACCGGCGAGCGTCTCGTCGCCTCGCTCCACGAGACCGCCGGTGGGAGCTTGAGCCGGTACGCACCTCCCAGCCGGGAGTCGACCGGCCTGGCCGGTATCGCCGAGGACCTCGCCCATGATCTGATGGCGGCTTGGTCGCAACCCAACGTCATCGAGCAGGTCACGGCGTCCGAGCTGCTCGTCGGTGTTCTCGGCGAGGACCGCGTCGAGACCTGTGCGTCGATCGTGAGATCGATCTTCGACGGCAAGGAAGTCGTGGTCGAGGACGGCCACACGTTCATGAACCCCTCGATGATCTTCGACCCCGCCGACGAACGGTCCCTGCCGGTCATGGGCGCCACGGTTCACGGCGACCTGCACATCGGCAACCTCCTGGTACCGCGCAGCGAATCCAGGAACCACGACGACCGCGGGTTCTGGATCGTCGACATCGATCAAGCCCGCCAATCCATCGCCGGCTACGACCTCGCGTACCTCGAAGTCAGCGTCCTCGTGAACTACTACGAAGACATTCCGCGCCCGGTCCTCTCCCGATGTCTCCAGCGTGCGGAGGAAACGGCGCAGAGCCCGGTTCCCGACGGCTACGGCTGGTTGAACGCCTTCCTCAGCTCCTCACGCGCCGGCTTCACGTCGTGGGTGAAGCGCCAGCCGGGACGGTCGGACGATCTCCGCAGGCAGATCCTGCTGACCCGGATGATCGCGGCCCTGCGGTGGGCGTGCCGATTCGAGTTCTCCAGCGCCAAGGCCAGGATGTGCGTTGCCTACGCCGCCTGGTACGCGACGAGGCTGCACCTGGAATTCCCGCGTCCCGGTGAAACCGCGCCGGTAGCCGCCGGTTCGGATTCCGACGCACACGTCGAACTGTGGGAATCGCTTTGGCACACCTTGTCCGGCTTCGCTCCGCGGGCGGCGCGTTACGTCTTGGTCGCCGAGCAACTTCCCCGGCAGGACTCGCTGGCGGCACTCGGCCGCCTGCCGTGGTCGGCCATCGTCGACCTGGACCCGATGTCGGACCGCGACGGCCTCCGCGCCGTGGCGGGGCCCGTGCTGGACACACAGCGCGCCTCGCACGTGTTTGTTGCCGAGCGGCCGCAGGTGGACTTCAACGAAGGAACGGCCTGGCTGCTGGCTGCCGGGTCCACGCTGCGCCGCGAGCCCCAGCTCGCCTTCCGTGAATGGGTTTACCAGCGCCTCGATGCTGTCCGGCAGCTCACCGCCTCGCTCCACTCGGCTACGGGGGACGTGCCTATCGTCGTCGTCCTGCTGGCGGGCGGTACCGACAACGCCCAGGACAGCGGCCGGGACCGCATGCTCAAGGTCGTCGATGTGATGGACGAGATGCTGCGTGGGGCGGCGACCTTCATCCACGTCGGAGTGGCGCAGCTCGAACCGCCGATTCCGGTCAACACCGTCCCGCTCCCGGTGCAGCAGCTCCTCGATCGGCTCGCCGAGACCGTGGGAAGCAGTGCCACCGAGCGCAGTTACGGCCTGCCGACGATCTCCGGGAAGACCGTCCCGATCGCGCCGGACACGCTCCAGTCGTTCCAGGAGCACTTGAACGTCCTGCACCGGGACATCGACATCATGTCCCCCTCCGCCGGCCAAGGGGGGAACGACGCGTTCTGGCGAGGCGGCCTGATCAGCTGGGCGGACCTCGAGGCAGGAATCGATGTGTCCCGCTCCGTGCACGCGCCGCTGGTCAGTGCGCTCCAGGAGAGCCTCGACAGCCACCGGACCCGTACTGTCGTCCTCGAACACCAGCCTGGTGCGGGCGGGACTACGGTCGCGCTGCGCGCCGCTTGGGACCTCCACCAGCTGCACCCTGTGGCCGTGCTGCGGTCCGGTGTCGCGATCGACGCCGCGCGGGTTCCGCTCATCGCGGACCGCCTGCACAAGCTCTTCGTCATCACCCAACGGCCGGTCCTCCTCGTCGCCGACGGGAGCGATCTGTCCGAGCCCTACCGCGAGGCGTTGTACCGAGAGGTCGCCTCCCGGGGCGCCCGCGTGACGATGTTGTACGTCCGGCGCGTGTTGCGGCCGCGGGACGACGCGCCGCTGGCGGTCTCCGAACCGCTCAACGATGTGGAAAGCGACGCCTTCGGCCGCCGGTACGCCCAGCTGACCGATGACAAGCACCGGAAAGACGAGCTCCGGCTGCTGCAGACCCCCAGTTACGCCAAGTACCGCACGCCGTTCTTCTACGGGTTGATCACCTTCGAGCGCGAGTTCACCAAGCTCGAGGGATACGTCCGGACCCACGTCAGCCAGATCCGCGGCCGGGTGCGCGAGGTCCTGCAGTACCTGGCGTTGGCGACCATCTTTTCGAACACCGGCCTCCAGGTGGAGGTCCTGCAGAAGCTGATGCGCATCTCGCGACCGAACGCCGACATCAGCCCGGACGACCTGGTCGGGCCAGAGGCGGCCCGCCTCATCACGGTGCGAGCCGGCCGGGTGCGGCTCCTGCACCAGCTGCTCGCCGAACAGGTGCTTTCGGAGCTGCTCGGCGACGGGGGGTGGGAACACCACCTGAAGGACCTCGCGATCGACCTGGTCGAAGCGCTCGCGATGAACACCGATCCCGCGGCCGAGCCGGTCCGCGTGCTCCTGCGGCAGATGTTCGTCGATCGCCAAGGCGGGATGGTGGACGGCACTGAAGACCGCGGTGGGTTCGCGCCGCTCATCGAGCGCCTGGACGACATCAACCCGAGCCTGGGCCACCAGGTGCTCAAGACCCTCACCGATCACGTACCCGAAGAGCCGCACTTCTGGAACCACCTCGGGCGTCACCAGATGTACCGGTTGGAGCGCGACCTCGACAAGGCCGAGGAGTACGTCGGCAAGGCCGTCGAACTGTCGCCCCACGACGCGCTGCACCACCACACGCTCGGTCTTGCGCGGCGCAGCCGCATGCGCCAGGAGATCCGTCGCGCGAGGCACCAGGGCCTCCACGCCATGCTGACCGTCACCGACGAATGGTTCTCCCGGACCGTCGAGTGCTTCACGACGGCGCGTGACCTCAGCCCCGACAACATCTACGGCTACATCACCCACGTCCAGGCGATCGTGGACGTGGCCCGCAACCTCAAGGAGATGTCCGACGTCCGCTCGGTGGCCGAGCTGACCGCCGACGCCGGCGAGTGGGTCATGGAGCACCTCACGGTGGCCAACGAGCTCCTGGGGACGGCCGCGCACCTGTACGGCACGCTCGACCAGCGGGACAACTACATGACCCGGTGCGAGGCCGACATCAGGAGCCTGTACCACGACCTCGACTCCGTGGTGGCGCTGTGGGAGCGGGCCGCAGCGAGCACACGCAGTTCCCCGACCGTGCGCCGGGCACTGGCCCAGGCCTACTACGTGCGAGGGAATCGGAGCTGGCGCGAACTGACGACGGCGGAGCTCTACCGCATCGTGGAGCTCGCCAACAACAACCTCGCCCGGCAAGGCAACAAGGAAGAGGATTACCGCCTCTGGTTCGAGGCGTACAAGCTGCTGCCGGACTTCGATGTCGAAGAGGCGATCTCGAAGCTCCACGGCTGGTCGTCGAAGTTCCCGTCCTGGCGCGCCCACTACTACAAGTACTGCCTGCACTTCTACCTCTGGTTCCAGGGGCGGACCAACGACACCGAGCGGTTCCGGCTGGAGCAGCAGCTCGCCCAGAAGCACATGCTCGGCCGGACCAAACGCTCCCACCTGTGGCTGGCGAAATCTCCGGGGTGGTTCCCCCTCGTGGCAGAAACCGACCTCGGCCCCTGGAGCCGTCCGGAGGGTTTCTGGAGCGATACGTCGCTCCTCCAGCGGGTCAACGGGGTCATCGACTACATCGACGGTCCGCAGGCGGGGTGGATCCAGCTCGCGCCCGGCGCTACGGCTTTCTTCGTACCGAGCGTCCGCGACTTCCAACGGGACAGCGACGAGAACGAGCCCGTCAACTTCTTCGTGGGCTTCAGCCCGGAGGGCCTGCGTGCGTGGGATGTGGAGCGCGGTCATTCCCCGGCCGCGGTCGACGCGCGAGCGGACGACACGGTCGCGGCCGATCGTCTCAGCCCTCGTCCGGTCCAGGACGTGCCGAAGCGCACCGTCTCCCGTCGCGCGGAGGAAATCGGCAGCGAGCGGGTCGTGGCTTTCTGCGTTGCTTTGCTGGAGGTGCACCGTTCGGTCGATGAGACGCCCCTGTCCTTCCTGGAAGTGCGGGTGAAGGCGCGGTTCCGCGACGACTCGATCGACCTGAAGCGGGTCCTCGGTCACTCTCCGCAGGTGGTGCTCACGCCGGATTCCGATCCGGTCGTGCATCTCGTCGACGGCGGTGACGGCGGCCAGAACCGCGACGTGTCGCTCACCTCCGAAGGGCGCCTGCTGGGACGAATTCTCTTCCTCAGCGATGCAGAACACTGGGGGCTCATCACCCTCGACGACCAGCGGAACCTGCGGTTCGAATACTCGAGGGTCGAGAACGAGGAGGCGAGCGGGCCACCCGTGCGCGGTCAGGTCGTCCGCTGCGTCTCGGTGATGGGCCCGAGAGGCGCGGATGCTCGGGATGTCGAGCTGCTCCCGAAGACGTCTTCGCTGGTGGACGGCGAGGTGGTGCCGGTAGCGGACCTGGCGGGCCGGATCGAATCCGACCTGCGAGCGGAATTCGAGCGGCGGCTCGCCGGTGACGAAACACACGTGCGGCTCGCGGATCTCCGCGACTGGCTCGAATCCCGGTACCCGGCCGGGTCGCCGCTCGCGGCGCGGCTCGGTGTCAAGACACTGGACCAGCTCTGGGACCAGTACCATTGGATGATCGTCAGCGGCAAGAACGACGGCAAGCGTGCCCGGCTGCGCAACGGGGTGGCTTTCGGCCGTCTGCCGCTCGACGCGCCGGGAGCCGACGCGCCGAGAGCCGACGGAGGGAATGCGCCGCTCGATGACTTTGCCACGGTCCTAGGCCGGGTGGTAAGGCGCCTCCACGAGCCCACGGGCAAATGGCCGCAGTTGAAACGTGTGGACAGGGAGATGCGGACCGAGCTCGGTTCGCGGTTCCGCCAAGTCGTCGGTGGGTCCCTTCAGGATCGCATCGCCGGTGCGCCCGGTTGGAAGCTGGCCAAGTGGCGGGTGGTTCCGGTGTCGGGACAGACCGCCGCGTCCACCAAGGCGCCGGGATCGTTCGGCGGCGTGCTGGCCGAGGTGTTCAACGACGTGCAACGCGCGGGGACGGAACCAAGCCTTCAAGTGCTCGGTGGCGTACTCCGTCAGCGGATGGGTCAGGAAGCCTACGCGTCGGAGGTCGGATCGAGCCTGAAGCGCCGGATCGAGCGAGAGGCGGGCTGGTCGGTGACGGAGGTACGACCGGGCGTGTACGTCCTGTCCGGCTCGGCGAACCCACCCGGAAGCCCCGGTGCGGTGAGCGAGCTCGGTGATCACCTCGAGAAGGTGGTGGCGGAACTGGAGAGCGAGGGGCTGCCGCTCGCGATGACGAGTATCGGCGGCCGGCTCAGAGCGCGGATGGCTGAAGAGACGTACCAGGCGATGGTGGGGAAGTCCTTGCACAAGGCCGTGATCGCTTGGGGGTGGACGGTCGCGGAGATCCGCCCCGGCTACTGGGTGATGTCGCGGACACCCTGATCCACGAGCGGGTATCACTACATGAGCAACGGGACGACCACCGCCAGCACCAGGCCGAGGATTCCCACCGCGAGGCCCCAGAACTCCAGCGGTCGTGCGCGGGCGGTCGTCACCAACCAGTTCTGCTGCCTGCTCGCCTGTACGCTCGGTCCGAGCTCCTTGATGCCGTCGGCAAGATCCGAGTTCAGCATCCGGAGGCCCGTCACGTTGATGGTCCGCCCCTCGAACTCGCCATCGCCGGACAACACCAGGGACTCCGGGACCCACGACGCGTTCGGTCCGGCCGCGAGGTCCGCCCGGGTCGAGCGGAGGTGGAAGAAGGTGATGCGGTAGTTGGTTCCGGCGCCGTTCGTCCGCGAGACCTGGGCGACATCGACCGTACCGAGCTCGGTCAACCGGTCTGTCGCCGTGTCGAAGACGAATCCCGGCAGTTCCTCCTGCAGCTCCCGCACGGCGACTTCCCGCGGGCCGCCGTCCCCTCGCCGGCCGTGACCGCCCGGAAGCTGGTATTGCCGGCTGCCGGCGTCGTACAGCAACAGGAACTGGCGTTCCCGCCCGTGGCCGATCCGGTTGACGACGATCTGGGAAACCGCCGCGTTGCGGATGGTCTCCGCGGCGGGGTCGAGCCGGAGCCGTCGACGCTCCATCACGTACAGGAACTGTGTACCGGAAAGGATCTGCTCTTCGTCGTAAGGCGGATCGGCGGTACCGTTCCTGCCCCAGTTGTCGAGGATGGTGTGCTCGGATTCCAGGTACTCGGCGAGACTGCGCAGGAACAGGGCGGCGTTCGGCGTCGCCGCCCTGACCAGCTCACGCCCGGCGTCGTGCCGAACCTCGAGGACACCGAAAACGTTGAGGAACGAGACGAGCAGAGTCCCGGCCGCCGTCGAATCGCCACCCAGCCCGGCCACCCGGCAGATGTCCGCCACGGCAACCGGGCTCTCGTCGTTCCCGGGTATCGCCCTGATCGCTGCGGCGGCCGGTGTCGTCGGCCTCGGTTGAGCCATGCCGGAAGAATATCGCTACGACAGGCGGCATCGCGCCGGAAGTACGGCCGGCGGTTCTACGGCGGGCCGGGCGGGGCGTACACGCGTGACGAGTGGACGTCGATCTCGGACATCGGGCAGGTGTTCGACGGAGTGACGTTGACCCGCGAGGAGTACGAGCGAGTCGAGGGGCTGTACCTGGCGGCTGTGCGCACCGGGCTCGAGGCGGCGGGCGTCGAGCGGCTGCAGGTGTGCGGGCTCGAGGACCACGGTGACGCGCCCGGCTCGCTCGCGGAAGGTGCGTGGCTCCCGGTGACCGAGGCGGTGGCGGTCTGCCGGGCGTTGCTCCGCGAAGCCGGGTTCGAGTGTGCAGTGACGCGCCTCCACACGTGGAGTTCTCGTGTGTGATCCGAAAGGACGTAGCCGAAACCAAGCCAAACCAGCCGTGACCAGCGCGGATAACAAACTATAGGCGTCTTCACCCTCACCAAATCAGTGGAGACGTTGAGCGGTCGGCCGCCGTCCTTTCGGCGCTGAGGCACCCCCAGTGATGACGATGCGCCATAGGCTTGACCAGGACGCAAGCGGGCGGCCCCGGAAGGAGTGCCCGCGCGGATCGGCGGGGGTTGCGGACCTGGGCACATTCTCAGGGTGCCATTACTTGTGCGCCACCGACACCCGCTATGGCAGCGGCGTGTATTCGTGGCCGCTGCACAGGCCAAGCTCCCGGAACCACAAAATGTGGGTGATACCCGTGGGTATCACCCACATCAGCTGCAGAAAGAGCGCGTCGGTGGTTCACGCTCCTGGCCTGCGCTCCGGCGACTGTCGGGTCGGTTCCCGCAGCTCGAACCGTCTGACGACGGCTCGACTGTAACGCTCTGTGGCGACACCTTGACAAGCGATGTGACGAAACTACTCTACGTCACCTCTTCGATCAACCGCACTAGCACGGTCACGAAATTTAGCTTCTAGCCTTTCTAAGCAACGGAAAATAGCAGCATAAACGCAATTATTCGACGTCGCTGCGGAATGGGAATGTGTGGCGTGAATACTGTTTCAATCAGATCACAAGAGGACGCTGGAGCATTTGCTCGACCTAGCGAGCTGAGGTGGTCCACCTGGCGCGCACATCTGTCTACAGTGGAATTTCTGGGCCGTTTCTGGGCCGTATGGTGATCGGTCGCAACCGGTACGCACCGGCTCTGACCAGCCCAAACGTCCGAGACGGCCGAAGGGCGCCGCGGGGCCCGGATCGGTCTCCGCAGGGCCCCTCGGCCCACCTCCTGGACGGTGACGAGTCGGCGTCAGCGGGAGCGGTTCGCCCACCAGGTCTGGCCGGCTTCGGGCAGGGTCGAGATCGGGTCGTAGTACGGGTACCGCCGCTGCAAGGCCTCCGGGTCCTCCAGCTCGATCCCGGTCCGGTAGTTCTTGGTCCAGTACGAGATCCCCAGCTCCCGGTCGTACTCGGCCAGCTGGTGCACCCACCGCTTCCCGACATAAGGCACGTCGCACACGATGCGCGGCGTCGCGTACCCCGGCAGGTACCCCATGATCGCGTGCTGCAGCTCCTGGGCTTCCCAAACAGACACCCGCCAGTGCTCGGCGTTCGGGATCATGTCGCACATGTAGAAGTAGTACGGCAGGATGTTCGCTTCCCCTTGCAGCGCAAAGCAAAGGTCCAGCAGCGCGGCCGGTGTCGCATTCACCCCGCGCATCAGCACGCCCTGGTTGCGCACGTCGCGGACCCCGACGTTCAGTGCCGTCTGGGCCGCCTCCGCCACCAGGGGGGTCACCGACTGGGCGTGGTTGACGTGGGTGTGGATCGCCAGGTTGACGCCGCGGCGCTGGGCGGTGACCGCGACGCGCTCCAGTCCCTCGACCACCTTCGGCTGGATCCAGTGCTGGGGGAGTGCCGCCAGGGCCTTCGTCGCCAGGCGGATGTCGCGGACCGTTTCGATGTCCATCAGGCGCATCAGGAACGACTCCAGCTGCGGCCACGGGACGTTGGCCACGTCGCCGCCCGAGACCACGACGTCGCGGACGCCCGGGGTCTTCTTGAGGTACGCGATCATCGCGTCCTGGCGGTCGACCGGTTTGAGGGTCAGCTTGTGCTTCTCCACCGTCTCCGTGGAGTTGCCGACGAGGTCCATGCGGGTGCAGTGGCCGCAGTACTGGGGGCAGGTCGAGATCATCTCGGCCAGCACCTTCGTCGGGTAGCGGTGGGTCAGGCCCTCCACCACCCACATCTCGGCCTCGTGCAGCGAGTCGCGCTCGGAGTGCGGGTGGCTCGGCCACGTCGTGTCACGATCACTGCGCACCGGGAGCATGTAGCGGCGGATCGGGTCGGCGTAGAACGCCTCGGTCACCTTGGCCGGGTCGGTGCCGGCCGTGGGGGCCATCGTGTTGAGCATCTGCGGGGGCAGCAGCATCGACATCGTGGCCATCTCGCGCTGGTCGGCGAGCAGGTCGTCGTAGAAGCGCTCCTCCAGCAGGTCGCCCATCAGCGCGCGCAGCTGCTTGACGTTGCGGACGCAGTGCACCCGCTGCCACTGCGCGTCGCGCCACTCGGCCTCGGTCACGTCGTGCCAGCCGGGGAAGCGGCGCCAGTCGGGTTCCACCAGCTCGGCGCGGGCGTACTCGTAGGGCTGGTCGAAGGCGGCGGCAGGCGTCACAGGTTCCTGGATCGCAGTCACTTGTACTCCTAGTCGTCGGGAACGCGTTAAAATATCCTGTCATAACGTTCTCACGGAGTAAATCTTCCTGCCTGCTGGGTCGCCGTCCCCCACGTGGACGAAGGGGGGAGACTCAGGTGCGTGACGGACGAACACACGACGCTCCTGCTCGGCGGGCGCATCTACACCCCCGCCGGCCCCGACGCGACGGCGATGGCGATCACCGGCGGCACCGTGGTCTGGGTCGGCCAGGACGCCCCGGCCCGCGCCCTCCACGAAAACGCCGAGATCGTCGACCTCCAGGGCGCCTTCGTCGCCCCCGCGTTCGTCGACGCGCACGTCCACGCCACCGCCACCGGCCTGCACCTGACCGGCCTCGACCTCACCGGCGTCCGCAGCGGCGCCGACCTGCTGGCCCGCGTGCGCGAGGCCGCCACCGGAGAGCAGGTCCTGCTCGCCCACGGCTGGGACGAGACCACCTGGACCGACCCGCGCCTGCCCAGCCGCGCCGAGCTCGACGCCGCCGCCGGGAGCACGCCCGTCTACCTCAGCCGCGTCGACGTCCACTCCGCGCTCGTCTCCACCGCCCTGGTCGAGCTGGCCCCCGCCGCCCGCGCCGCCGACGGCTGGTCGCCCGAGGGCCCGCTGACCCGCGCCGCCCACCACGCCGTCCGCGCGGCCGTGCGCGCCGCCGTCACCCCGGAGCAGCGCGAACGCGCCCAGCGCGCGTTCCTCGCCGAGGCCGCGCGCCAGGGCATCGTCAGCGTCCACGAATGCGCCGGCCCCGACATCTCCGGCCGCGACGACCTCGCCGCCCTCCTCGCCCTCGCCGGCCCCGGCACGCCCGAGGTCGTCGGGTACTGGGGCGAGCTCGGCGCCGTCGACACCGCCCGCGAACTCGGCGCCCGCGGCCTGGCCGGCGACCTGTTCGTCGACGGCGCCCTCGGCTCCCACACCGCCGCGCTGAGCGAGCCCTACGCCGACCACGCGAGCGAGGGGACCCTCTACCTCGACGCCCACCGCATCGCCGAACACCTCGCCACCTGCACCGAAGCCGGGCTGCAGGCAGGCTTCCACGTCATCGGCGACGCCGCGGTCGCGGAGGTCGTCGAAGGCTTCCGGCTGGCGGAGAAGGAAGTCGGGCAGCGCGCGCTGGCCGCCCGCCACCACCGGCTCGAACACCTGGAGATGGTCACCACCGAGCAGGCCAAGCAGCTGGCCGGCTGGGGCGTGGTCGCCTCGACGCAGCCGCTGTTCGACGCGCTCTGGGGCGGCCCGGAAGGCATGTACGCCGAACGCCTCGGCGCGGACCGCGCGGCCGGGCTCAACCCCTTCTCGGCCCTGGCCGCCGAAGGCGTCCTGCTCGCCTTCGGCTCCGACGCGCCGGTGACGCCGCTCGACCCGTGGGCGAGCGTCCGCGCCGCGGCCTACCACCGGACACCCGGCGCCGGCCTGTCCCCGCGAGCGGCGTTCACCGCCCACACCCGCGCCGGGCACCGCGCGGCCGGCGTCAACGACGGCGTCACCGGCAGCCTCGTCCCGGGCGCGCCGGCGCACTACGCGATCTGGGACGCCGCCGACCTCGTCGTGGCCACCCCGGACAGCCGCGTGCAGCGCTGGTCCACCGACCCGCGGGCCGGCGTCCCCCCGCTGCCCAGGCTCGAACCGGACGCCACCCTCCCGCGGTGCCTGCGCACGGTCCGCGCGGGTGAAGTCCTCCACGACACGATCTCCTAGAGTTGGCACCCGTGGCAGTCACCGTGGCCGACCCCGAACCGGGCGCCCCGCACCCGTCCGCCCGCACGCGGCGGTTCCCCCCGGCCTGGCTGTTGCGCACCGTCGCGGCGCTGGCGTCCGGATTCGCCTATTACCTGAGCTTCGCGCCGCGCCCGCTGTGGTGGCTCGCGCCGCTGGCCTTCGCCGGGCTGGCGCTCGTCCTGCGCGGCCGCCGCTTCCGGGCCGGCTTCGGCTACGGCTTCGCGTTCGGGTTCGTGTTCTTCCTGCCGCTGCTGACCTGGCTGCTGGACTTCCTGGGCCCCGACTTCGGCCCTTGGCCGTGGCTGGGCCTGTCCGTCGCGCTGGCGCTCTACCACGGCCTGGCGGGCGGCCTGATCACCCTGGTGTCCCGGCTGCCGGCCGCGCCGCTGTGGGGCGCGCTGGTGCTCATCGCTCTGGAGACACCCCGCGCGTGGTTCCCCTTCGGCGGCTTCCCGTGGGGCCGCGTCGCCTTCAGCCAGCCCGAAGGCGCGTTCCTGCCGCTCGCCTCCCTCGGCGGCGCGCCGCTGGTCGGCCTGGCCGTCGTCCTCACCGGCTTCTGCCTGGCCGGCCTCGCCACCCGCCTGTGGGAAGCCCGCAAGCTCACCCGGCCGGTGACCTTCGCCGCGCTGGGCACGCTGCTGCCGGTCGTCGCCGGCCTGGCCCTGTGGCCGACGATCGGCACCGGCGCCCAGGACGGCGAACGCACCGTCGCGACCGTCCAGGGCAACGCCCCCGACATCGGCCTCGCGCTCCAGGGGGAGCGCACCGTGCTGCGCGACAACACCATCGCCGAGAGCCAGCGGCTGCTCGCCGACATCCGGGCCGGCAAGGTGCCGAAACCGGACCTGGTGGTGTGGCCGGAGAGCGCCACCACCGTCACCGGCCCGGACCTGCAGGTCGACCAGCTCGTCGCGAACTTCGGCGTCCCCGCGCTGATCGGCGCGATCTACCAGCTGCCCGACGGGCACCTGCAGAACTCCGTCATCGCCTGGGACCCGCGCACCGGGCCCGGCCCGCGCTACGCCAAGCAGCAGCTGGTGCCCTTCGGCGAGTACGTCCCGGCCCGCAAGGTCGCCGAGCTCGTCACGCCGTTCCTGGACGCCGAGACCGTGGACATGGTCCCCGGCGACGGCGCGAACCAGACCATGACCGCCGCGGGCACGAAGGTCGGCGTGTTCATCTGCTACGAAGCGGCGTTCGACTACCCGGGCCGCGACGCCGTGCGCGACGGCGCCGAACTGCTCGTCGTGCCGACCAACAACGCCTGGTACGGCGAGAGCGAGATGAGCGTGCAGCAGCTGGCCATGTCGCGGCTGCGGGCGGTCGAGCACGGCCGGGCCGTCGTGGTGTCGGCCGTCTCCGGGGTGAGCGCGATCGTCGCCCCCGACGGGACCGTGACCAGCTCAACGGGCCTTTTCACGGCGGATTCCCTGGTCGGGCGCGTCCCGTTGCGGACGCAGACTACGCTGTCGGATCAACTAGGTGCGTGGACGGAGTACGGGCTGCTGGCTCTGGCGATCGCCGGGGTGGCCGGTGGGCTCGTACTCCGTTTTCGCACCCGGCGCGGCAGCGCCGGCACGGCAGCAGGGGAAGCGGCGGACTGACCGCCGCGGATATCGGAGGAGCAGGGATGTCGCAGGCGCCGCGGGGGGCCCGGGGAATCGAGCCGGTGCTGGTGGTGATCCCGACCTACAACGAGCGGGAGAACCTCGGCCCGATCCTGGACCGCCTGCACAAGGCACTCCCGGACGTGCACGTGCTCGTGGTGGACGACGGCAGCCCCGACGGCACCGGCGAGCTCGCCGACGAGCGCGCGGCGGCCAACGACCACGTCCACGTGCTGCACCGCACCGAGAAGGCCGGCCTCGGCGCCGCCTACATCGCCGGGTTCCGCTGGGGCCTGGCGCGCGAGTACAACACGATCGTCGAGATGGACGCCGACGGCTCGCACGCCCCCGAGGACCTGCCCCGGCTGCTGGACGCGGTCGGCGACGCCGACCTGGCGATCGGCTCGCGGTACGTGCCGGGCGGCAGCGTCGTCAACTGGCCGGTCAAGCGCCAGGTCCTCTCCCGCGGCGCCAACTTGTACTCCCAGGTGGCGCTCGGCATGCGGGTCCGCGACATCACCGCCGGGTTCCGCGCCTACCGCCGTCCGGTGCTGGAGAAGCTGGCCCTGGACGAGGTCAACTCCCACGGCTACTGCTTCCAGATCGACCTGACCATCCGCACCGACGAGGCCGGCTTCGAGATCGTCGAGGTCCCGATCACCTTCACCGAGCGCGAGATCGGCGAGTCGAAGATGAACGGCTCGATCATCCAGGAGGCGTTCCTGCGGGTGGCGAAGTGGGGCCTCGAGCGCCGCTGGCACCAGCTGCGCCGGCTCGTCAAGCGCGCCTGAGCCGTTTTCCCCCGTTCTGGGCCATCATGGGTCCGGTGACGACCATCGTGGCCTTCCACGCGCACGCCGACGACCCCGTCCTGCTCAGCGGCGGCACGCTGGCCCGCGCCGCGGCCGACGGGCACCGGGTGGTGGTCGTCGTGGCCACCGACGGCATGGTCGCCGAGCACCCGACGCCCCGCTGGGCCGAGCTGGAGGCGGCCGCGGCCATCCTCGGCGTGCACCGGGTCGTGCACCTGGGCTACGCC